>DASTGU010000001.1:0-38461 GCA_035718845.1 Gemmatimonadaceae bacterium
AGCGCGGGGCGGCGCGAGGGAGCGCGGTGTGCGCGGGTGCGTGCGCGCGTGATCCCGAACGCACGAAGGGCCGGGCTTTCGCCCGGCCCTTCGTCCTGCCGTCACTCGGGAGAGTGATTACGGGCAGATGATGGTGCCGTCCTTCGTCGGGTCCGCCGCGGCGGCCGAGCCCACGTTCACGTGGCAGCTCTTCGTGCCCGTCGAGATCGTCCCGTTGGTGATCGTCGCCGAGTAGCCCGTCGAGTCGGCCGTCAGCGCGGTCAGCGAGTTACCAGCGGAGAGCTGGAAGTCCGCCGTGGTCGACGAGTAGACCTGGTTGTCCGACAGCTTCGCCTCTTCGGTGCTCTGGAGGTTGCGAAGATCCGTCTTCACCGAGGCGAGCTTCGCCTTGTCCTTCGTGTTGGCGAACTTCGGGATCGCGATCGCGGCAAGAATACCGATGATGACGACCACGATCAGGAGCTCGATCAGCGTAAAACCTTTCTTGTTGAACGACATTTAGCTCTCCTGGAGCGGTTTGAGGTGCCAGCGGTGTTGTAAGCCGCGTGCAAGCATAAGACGCAGCCCCAGTTCCACCGGCAACGATCGCGTTAACGCGCGTTTCAGCGGCGTAAGGCTCAAATCCACGGGGTCAGCGCTACCGCACCACTCGCCTTTTGCGCTGAACTTTGCATTCTGCAACGACCGGATAGCCCAATCTGACGGCGCTAAGGGTATTTCCTTAGCGTGATACAGCGTCGCCCGGCTACGGCGAGGTCAGCGTCAGGACCACCGACATGCTGTAGTTGCCCGGGGTGTCGAGCGCCCAGTCGTACAGGGTCTGGAAGTACAGCGTCGTCGCGCTGCTCGCGGTCGCTGGCCCACTCACCAGATTGGCGTCGCTTGCGCTCAACGCGGTGAAGGTCCCATTGCTGGCCGTGCTCCATTTGAGATCGGCCGCCGGTTTGTTGACGCGGGCTACGACGCCCGTCGTCGTGTTCGTCGCCGTCCACACTGCCGACGCCGCGCGAATGTGGAGCGTCCAGGCGGCGTTTGCACTCACCGTCAACGTCGGACCGGTCGTCGAATTGAAGCCGGCGTCAAAATCCGCCGTCGTCGGCGCGGTCAGCGAAGTCGAACCCGCGCTCATCTGGAGCCGCACCACCCGCCCTGCCGTCATGCTCACACTGCCGGCCTGGCTGCAGTTTGCCGGCGCGCCGGCCGCAGTGCATTGCGCCTGCGCGTCCAGCCCCGCGACGACAAGGAGGGAAATCGATCCAACCAGGAACCGCAGACTTCTCATCGCTGACGCTCGACTCTAAATGTCCCCGTCGCCACGACCCCACCTGACGACGTTCCCACCCACGTTCCCGAAATCGTGTCGGCGACTACCTGCCCGACGTGCCGGCGTGGCGTCGACTCCAGATCCGCATCGAAATCGATCACGCTGCCATCACTCTCCGCGCCGCTCACCAATCCGCCCAGTACTGTGCTCTGACCACTCTGAGTATTCGTTGCGACGAGATCGAGCCTGCCCTGAAAGCTCGTCCCCGACTCGCGCGATATCGTCAGAGTGCCGGACAGATTCTCACGCGTCGGCGATGTCTGAACACCGACGTAGTTCCACGTGCCATTTAGCTGCAGTAACGACGGCTGCGGCTCGGTTGATTTGAGACACGCCGTGACCGTTAGCGAAACGGCGACAAGAAAAAGACGTCTCATCGCGCCCTTCCGTTCCACATTCGAATCGGTCGCGGGTCGAGAGTGATCGTGATCGATCTGGATTCCTTGCCCGAAATGATCAAGAGCGGAATCGGCGAGCGCGGAACGAGCGGCTCCGTCAAATCCGACAGATCGAATTCCAGTTTGTAGGTGCCAAGCGGCAGCGATTGGAAGGTCGCCGTGGTCGGCCCCGTCATCAGCGCCACCCATTCGCGTCCAGCGGTGTCGCGCGCAATCACCCGCGCCTTGCTCAGATCGACCTGCACCGGCGTAATCCCCGACCGCGGCGCGACCACCAGCTCGACTTCCGCTGACGTCGACAACGCAACCCCGAGATCGCCGCGCGCGGCGCCAATCGGCGACCAGCCATCCGGCAATGAGGCCTCATCGATCGTGATCGCCTGTCTGGTATCGCCGCCGACGCGGTATTTGCCATTCGCATCGGCGACGGCTGACTCTCCCCCGCGTCGCACGATCGCGCCGGCCACGCCCGGCTCATCGTCGTCGCGTCGCTGATTCCCGTTGAGATCCTCGTAGACGTAGCCAGTGCTGCCAGGCGTGCGCAGCATCGGCACCACCAGAGCGTGCTCGAGTCGCACACCAAACACCCACGGCACCTTGCCGCCCGTCGAGTGAAAAATCGAATTGCGCTCTGCATCGACCTTGATCGCCAGGCCGCTCACGATTGGTACCGCCAGCCCCACGCGCATGATCGAAGATTTTTCGTCGCCGAATCCGTTGACGCGCTGAAGCTCTCCTTCCGCGCGCACACCGCCGAACCACGGAACGACGACCTGTTCACCACGAATGCCGTAGAGACTTTGCTGATTCACGAAGCCGCCGCGGTCGCGAGTTTGCTCGATGCGCATCTGCAGCTCGACCACTCCGCCCACCCCCGACCAGCCTGCGTTGGTTGCCCAGTAGTTCCTCGGCGTGCGGTCCGTGATCGTCGACAAGCCAACGGGTGAAACGGTGCGAGTCTGGTTCCCGAGATAGGCTGACGTGTTGACATAGTACTGATGGAGATAGCTGCTCAGGCTGATTCCGAGCTGCTGCTCCTTGCTGCCGAATCCATCGCCCGGTCCCGCTGTCGTCGACCGAGAGGTCGCATCGAACTCATACGTCCGCCCTTCGATGGCGATGGTGGTGCCATGACCGACATTCAGCTGCGGCCGCAGTGACAAGCCGTTCGACTTGAGTCCGCTAAAGACCGACGTCTCGTCACTGGTGCGCCAGGCGCTCGCGCTCACCATTCCGCGCGACGAAACCCGCTCGGAAACGTTGGCGATCACTTCGTCCGTTGCGCGCGCGAATGCGTCACTTCCACCGGGAGCGTGGGTCACTCTCAGCTGCTCGTTTCCTTCGCCAGCGATGCGCACCAGCTCGCTCGACCAGCCGATTCCGTCACCCGACTCGTAGCGTCGCTCTCCGACTTCGGCCTTGAAGGTGCTGCCGAGGAAAGTCGGAACGGCCGCGCCGACGCCGATTGCGTCCAGCTGCCGCGGCGACGGACCATTGTCCGCAAGATGCGTCACCGATCCATTGACCTGTGCAGCCCTAACTTGCTGATCGAATCGCAGGCCAAGCATTGGCTTTCGACTCGGGTACGCAGGCTGGTTCATCGATGCCGCGCCGAGTCCGAGAAAGCTCCACGTTGGATGCTGCAGATGCAGCATCATGCCCTGGCCGTACGGATATAGACCGGTGATATCGGAGAAAGAAGTCCCAGTGTTGCCGAGGCTCAGCTCACCGGACGGCGCGGTGAAGTTGACCGATGCCGAGGATTGATAGGTGCCGAGATGAGCGAACGCATTGCTGGCGGCACCGCCCAGCACCGAGCCTTGCGAGATCCTGGCATCAACGTGCACCGAATCGAACAGCGCGCCCGTGGCAGTCAGCGTGAGCAACCGATTTGCGCGACCGTTCTCGTCGATCGCTTGCGACACCGCTGATGTGAGCACCGGGCCCGACTCTCGGCCGATCGAGCTCGAATTGAAGACTTCCACCGTCATCGTTTCGGCGGCGAGGGTGTCATGACCTGCAAGCAGAACGACCTGCACAAAGGAAGATCCAGTGCTGGAAAGGGCAGGGACTTTGAGTCGAACTCGTCGCTTGCTGGTCTCGCCCGGAGACAGAGTCAGCGACCCCTGACGGACCTCACGCATTGCCCAGCCCGTCGGCAGATCGAGCTCGGGCCGGATGGTTTCAACCGCGTTGCCGGCGTTCACGATATCGAACGGGAGGACGATATCGCTCCCGGCCTGCGCGTTGAGTGAGGCACCCGTCTCGCGCAGCAACACCTTCCGCACGAGCGTGACGTCGATTTCAATCGGCACGACGAGTGTCGGTGAGCCGAGTGCTGAGAAACGCGCCTCGGCGGCGACGACGCGACCCGCGAGCGCGCTGGCAGGGATGCCGATTGTGACGGCCATTCGTGTTTTGTGTTGATCCCGCGGGTTCAGATCGCGGCTACGCGGACCGAGCACGACGAAATCGCCGCGCGGGATGATCACGAGCTGCACGTCGGCCAGCTGCGACATTGCCTCGGGAACCGGAATCGACACGACCTGATAGCTGCGCGGCGCACCGGCGATCGTGACCGAAGGCAGCGCAATTTCGATATCGCTGCTGGAATCGGCCCGCGCTGTTGATGCAAGACTGCTCCCGCTCGGAGTTCCACCGTTGACGCCCTGTCCTGATGCACGGGTCGCGAGGGCGAACAACGCAAGCCCGAGTAAGGATGCGCGGCGAATTCCTCCAGCCCTGCTCACGGCACCGTCTGGGAAAGTGTCAGCTGGTAGGTCGCCGTGTAGGTTGCCGGCGGATCAGCCGTCCAGTTCAGTTTCATGCGAAAGAAAATCGTGTTGCTCCACGGATCGTTGAGGACTCCGTTGATCATGATCTTCTGCTCGACCTGGGTATTGGTGGCCGAGATCGTGTTCCAGGTGGCGAGATCTGAGCGTCGCCACTCCAGATCGGCGAGCGTCTTTCCATTGCCGAGATCGGCTGACGTGGCGCGGAGCGAAACAGTCGTCGTATGCGATGCGGCGCCGTTGGTCGCGTTGATGGTGTAGGTGACGCCGCTCGTCGAATAGACGTAGCCGTTGATGTAATCGGTTGCTGTCGGAGCGGGGAACGTCACCGTTCCACCGCCGAGGGTCAGAGTTGTTTTCGGATTCTGCGCCGTGAGAGGTGCGGCGATCAGCACCAGCGCGATGATTGCGCTGGTGCTTACGCCACGGAGGTTCCGGTGGGCGCGCATCCGCTGCTATTTCGCCTGATAGTCGATCTGCCCCGCGACGAGCTCAGCTCCGCCGAAATCGACCAGGGCCAACACGACGTAATCGCCGGCCGCGAGATCGGCAGGGATATCGACGAGCACCCGGCGGGTTGCGCCGGCAAGCGTCGGAAACTCTTCGATCGGAACTTCGCGCGCGAGGGAATTGTCGAGGCGACGGAACTCCAGATGTCCTTTCGCCACCAGGTGCATTCCACCTGTGTTGTGAAAGCGAATCGCGACCTGCTTCTTCGGTGGGGTGGACGCAGTGCTCGCCGGGCGCGCAGCAGCGGCGGCCTTCGCCGGCGCATCGACGATTTCCATGTTCTCGATAGCACCGTCGCGCGGCAGTCCGGGAGGCGCGACATAGACCTTCACGCCAGTGCGAAAGATGTACTGCAGCGAATTGCCTTTGGCGGCAGTGCGCTGAGGCACTTCCTCGACGAACACGATGTCCCAGCACTCTCGACTGAGCGCGGCGTTGGTTTGCACGCCGAGTCGGACGACACGGGAAGTGTGCGGCTCGATGCGCACCGAAAGCGGGGAAACGCTCAGCATCTCGCCGCAGGATTTGCCGGTCGAGCCCGCAGGCAGAAAGCGGTTGTCGCCGTTTTCGACGCGATCCCAGTCAGAGCGCGATATTGTTGCCTGCACCGGGGCTTCGGTGGTGTTGGTGAGCGAGAAGGTCGCGGACACACGATCGGTCCCGGGAGCAGTGATGCTCACCTCGAGGGGGTCGACCAGCAGTTGTGCCGCGGCGGGGCGTGAAACCATCGCCCCTACAGCGCAGAGGGCGAGCACGGTACGCCGTACTCGCCCTCTGCGCTCTACGCCCGCCCTTGCGGGCGAGCGAGAGCCAGAATTCTGCATCAGGTTACGGAGCAGTAAGGGTGAAAACGATCGGCAAGCTGTAAGTACCAGGAGCATTGCTTGCGCTCGTGAAGTCGTTCGTCCAGCTCGTCTTGAAGAAAGCCTGCGCCGCCGTACCATTGCTCGCGCCCGCTCCAGAAGTGAACGTCGCGTCGGTGCTGGTGATTGCGGCGAACGTACCGTTGTTAGCCGTCGACCAGGAGAGGTCGCCAATTGGCTTCACACCGGCATTGCTGCCGACGTAAGTCCAGTTCGTTGCATTGCCTGACTTGATCTTCAGCGTCCAGCTGCGATTCGCTTTGATCGTGAATGTCGGGCCGTTGTCGGAAATGACGTTACCGGCGTCGACGTCATCAGCGGTCGGGTTGGTCAGTGTGGTGGTCGCCGAGCTCATGCCGAGCTTGACGAGCGCGCCAACGGTAACCGACGCGGTGTTGGTGGTGTTACACGTACCAGCGTTGCCGCTGCACTGCGCATTGGCCTGGGTCGCGCCGATGGCAGTTCCAAGCACCATCGCGGCCAGAAAACGGGTCGCCTTCATTGTGGTTTTTTCTCCGAGAATTTGATGGTGCCGGCAACGAGCAAAGGGGTGCTGAAACCGGTCCAATTCAAGCTTGTTTTGACTGCACCTATAAGACGAAAACGGACCCCTCCTGCAACGGGGTTTTTGCCCAGTTTCGGAGAGAAATCCGTTGACTTTTCTTGCGGAAATCACTCCGCAAACAGGCGCTCGCTTCGGCGAGATTTCGGGTTCGCCGCGCGCGACTAACCTACGGGTTTCCCCCGAGGAGTCAAGAAATATTTTCGCCCTTCGTGCCAGCGGCGAAATGCGTCGGAGTTTGTTCGGTCTACGGCCTTAAGGCTTTGGCAGGCAAGATGATTAGGCGCGCTCCTTTGCGCGTTTGACTGAAAGAAATCAGCCCTCCTTCTCCTCGTACTGATCCTTCAGGCTGGCGACCACGTTCGGATCGGCGAGCGTGGTAGTGTCGCCGAGCGCGCGACCTTCTGCGATGTCGCGCAGCAATCTCCGCATGATTTTTCCGGAGCGTGTTTTCGGCAAGTCCGCCGTAAACAAAATGTCGTCTGGACGCGCGAGTGCGCCGATCTTTTTCGCGACGAATTCTCGCAGCTCATCGCGCAGCGCCGGGCTCTGTTTCTTGCGCTCTCTCAACGTCACGAACGCGGCAATAGCCTGTCCCTTGAGCTCGTGTGATTTTCCGACCACTGCAGCCTCGGCAACCGCCGGATGTTCGACGAGCGCGGACTCGACTTCCATCGTTCCGATACGATGCCCGGCGACGTTCAACACGTCGTCGACGCGACCGAGTATCCAGTAGTAGCCGTCTTCGTCGCGCTTCGCTCCGTCGCCCGGGAAGTAGAGATCGGGACGGCCGGGCCACTTCGTGAAGTAGGTTTGCACGTAGCGATCGTCATCGCCCCAGATGGTGCGCAGCATCGATGGCCACGGCTTCGTCAGCGCGAGCAACCCCCCACCGACGTCGATTCGTTCCGCCGTCGAATCGAGCAGATCCGCCGAGTAACCGGGAAGTGTCTGCGTCGCACTGCCTGGCTTGGTCGCGGTAAGACCCGGCAGTGGGGAGATCACGATCGCCCCAGTCTCCGTTTGCCACCATGTGTCCACGATGGGGCAGCGATCGCCGCCGATGTGTTCGCGATACCACATCCATGCTTCAGGATTAATCGGCTCGCCGACCGACCCAAGCAGACGCAAACGCGACAGATCGTGTTTGGCAGGGTGTTCGTCGCCCCATTTCATGAATGCGCGTATTGCGGTCGGCGCAGTGTAAAGAATCGTGACGCCGCGTCGCTCGCAGATATCCCAGAAGCGATCCCGCTCTGGCCAATCGGGAGCGCCTTCGTACATCACGCAGGTCGCACCGTTTGCGAGCGGTCCGTACACCAGATAGGAGTGGCCAGTCACCCAGCCGATGTCGGCTGTGCACCAGAAGACATCTTCCTCCTTCAAGTCGAATACCGTTTTGGTCGTCGCTGTCACCCCGGTGAGATAGCCGCCGGTCGTGTGCACGATCCCCTTGGGCTTTCCGGTCGTGCCCGAGGTATAGAGGATGTAGAGAACGTCTTCCGCATCCATCGGTTCGGGTTCGTTCTTCAGCGAGGCGTCGCGCATCAGTCGATGCCACCAATGGTCGCGCCCCTCCTTCATGTCCGCGAACGCTTCGTCGCCGGCTCCTCCCGGGCGTCGCTGCACCACGATCACGTGCTGGATCGATGGCGTTTCCTCGAGCGCCTTGTCGGAGTTCCGCTTCAGCGGGATTACCTGGCCTCGACGATAACCGCCGTCGGCAGTGATGAGGATCTTCGCTTCTGCGTCGTTGATTCGATCGCGTAGCGACTCGGGCGAGAACCCGCCGAAAACAACGGAATGGATCGCGCCGATGCGCGCGCACGCCAGCATTGCAATCGCAGCTTCCGGAATGAGCGGCAGATAGATCGCAATGCGATCGCCTTTGCGCGCACCGAGACTCTTGAGCACGTTGGCGAACTTCGAGACCTCGCAATAAAGGTCCCAGTAGGTGAGAGTGCGCTGATCGCCGGGCTCGCCTTCCCAGATCAGCGCCGCCTTGTTGCGCCGAGCTCCTGACAGATGGCGGTCGATGCAGTTCGCGGCAACGTTGATCTTCCCGCCGATGAACCATTTTGCGTGGGGCGGCTTCCACTCCAGTACCTTGTCCCACTGCTTTATCCAATCGAGCTGCTTCGCCTGCTCGGCCCAGAACTTTTCGGGGTCGCGAGCTGCCTTTTCGTATACGCTGGGATCGGAGACGTTTGCCTGGCGGCGGAATTCAGCGGTGGGCTCGAAGGTTCGGTTCTCTTCGAGGAATACGTCGATGTCCTGGGTCATTGGTGCGATTGAGTTGTCGTCACTGCAGGAATTTCGAATCGCCGCTGGCGCAACGCGCTTAGCGGAGCGGCGGAAGTGGATTTTGCGCCGCTCTCACCAGCGTGGCAAGTTCTAGACGAATGTCCTCCACAAATTCCCAGCCGGGGCCACCCGTCGTCGAGGTGGCCGAGCTGACGCGCGCCTTTGGGTCACGAATGGCTGTCGGCGGTGTGACTTTCTCGCTCGCCGCAGGGGAATGCCTGGCGCTGTTTGGTCCAAACGGGGCGGGGAAAACCACGCTGCTGAGGGTGTTGGCCGGGCTGCTCAAGCCGACATCGGGAAGCGCCCGCGTCTCAGGGATTGCACTGCCGGGCGGTTCGGTGGCACGCTCGCGCGTGGGGTTGATCTCGCACCATACGATGCTGTACGACGCGCTGTCGCCGCGTGAGAACGTGGCGTTCGCGGCGCGGCTCTACGGGATTCGTGATCCGCGCGAACGCGTCGAAGCCGCGCTGCAAAGGATGGCGATGCTCGAACGAGCGGAAACGCCGGTGCGATCCCTCAGTCGCGGCATGCAGCAACGGGTGTCGATTGCGCGCGCAATGGTGCACTCGCCGCAGCTCGTTCTCGCCGACGAACCATATAGCGGTCTCGACGACAGCGGTGCGCGCGCTCTGACCTCGCTCCTGCGCGAGCTCCTTTCCGCGGGCACGTCGATCATCATCGTCACGCACAACTTGCCCGAGGGGTTATCCCTGGCCACCCACGCCACCGTGATGCACGGTGGCAAGTTCATTCGCTATGACACCACCGACCGGATCGACGCCTCTACGTACAACACCGTTTACCGCGAGGCCCTAGCCAGTGGGTGATGCCCTTTCGGCCGCGTGGCTGATCGCGCGTAAGGATCTGGCGATCGAGTTCCGAACACGCACCGCATTTTTCTCGGCGGTGGTGTTCGCGCTCCTCGGACTCGTGATCTTTTATTTCGCGTGGGATCCCACCGCTGTAACAACCACCGATCTCGCGCCTGGGGTGCTGTGGGTGATTTTCACGTTTTCGGGATTGCTCGGACTGCATCGATCGTTCGGCGTCGAGATGGCTGATCACGCGATCGACGGCGTTCTCGCCTCGCCCGTGAGCCGCGAAGCGATCTTCCTCGGCAAGGCAATCGCAAATCTCCTTTTCGTCATTGCGGTGCAGCTGATCGCGATCCCCGCACTTGTCGTCTTCTACAATTTGCCGTTGGGTGAGGTAGCCGGACCGTTACTCGCGATTGCGATTCTCGCAGCAATCGGTTTGACCGCGGTCGGGACGCTTTTCAGTGCGATGGCCGTCAACACGCGACTCGCCGAGCTGCTGCTCCCGATGCTGGCGCTGCCGTTTTTCGTGCCGATCGTGATCGGCGCGGCGCAGGCAACGGCGAAACTGATGTCGGGTCGGCCGGTGATCGAGGTAGCCGCCTGGATCAAGCTCCTCGTCGCGTTCGATATCGTCTTCGTGGCGGCATGCACCGTCGCCTACTCGTTCACTCTCGAGGACTGAGGACTGCGGACTGAACTAAAGTCGGCAGTTGGCAGTCTCTAGCTTGGAGTTGGCAGCTTTTATACACGCGTCCAGGGTGCGATGCGCTCCGAATTCGTATACCAAAGACTCCGAACTGCCGGCTGTGAGGCTGCAGACTGCCGACTTCAGTTTTCCAGATGCCGAGGAACGCCCGAAAAGTAGAGGCAGCAGCGTTGTAGATTTCACCCCATGAAAATCTCCTGGCTCTCACTTGCTGCAGGAGCGGCGGTTCTCGGCACCGTTATCAGGGCTGCCTACTACACTCCGCTCGAGGCAAAGCAGGGAGCAGCGCAAAAAATCTTTTACCTGCACGTGCCGGCCGCGTGGGTCGCGTTCCTTGCGTTCTTCCTCGTTGCCGTCTCGAGCGGAGTTTATTTGTGGCTGCGCGATCAGCGACTCGATCGGTTTGCTGAGAGTTCTGCCGAAGTCGGTGTCGTCTTCACCACGGTCGTTCTGCTTACCGGCCCGTTGTGGGCAAAACCCATCTGGGGAACGTTCTGGGCATGGTGGGACGTGCGGCTGGTGTCGACACTCTTTCTCTGGTTCATCTATCTCGCCTATCTGGTGCTGCGCGGCGCGATCGATGCCCCCGAGCTTCGCGCGCGATATTCCGCAGTGCTCGGGATCCTCGGCGCGTTCCTGATCCCCTTCATTCACCTCAGCGTCTACCTGTTCTCGACAATGCATCCGATGCCAATTGTCGGAAAGCCGAGCAAGCCGTCGCTGCCGAATGAGATGCTGCTGACCCTGATGATCTCGCTGTTCTCATTCACGCTGCTGTATGTTGCATTTCTGCGCAGCCGTTACGCGTTTGCCACCGAGCGTGACGCGCGTACTGCGAGACTCGAGCATGCCTGAGACATCAGCCTACTATCACGTCGCCTACACCATCGCGTTGTCGATCTACGCGCTGTATGCAGTGAGCCTCTGGGTGCGTCGGAAGCGAGTGAGAAAACCGTGACATCAGTCGATCTATCCTCCGCGGCAGTTCCGACGGAGATATCCGATCCGATCAATGCGCGGATTCTGGCGGTGTCAGAGGACCGACTACCCGGATTCGTTGAGGAGCCGTTCGCCGATATCGCTGTCGCGACGCAACTGAGCGAAACGATGGTTATCGAGCGCCTGCGCGCGATGCTCGAAGCCGGTGTCGTGCGCCGCATTCGGCAAACCCTGATGGCAACGAATCTGGCGCCCGGAGCGCTGGTAGCGTGGCGGGTGCCGAGTGAGAACCTCGACTCCGCATTCGAGTACATGTTTCGCGAAGACCCGTTCTCCGGGCACGTCGTGATCCGATCGACTGACGCCGCGACGCCGGGCTCAGTGTATCGGCTGTGGACGACGCTCAAGGTTCCGCTCGGCTTCTCGATGGAAAGGCACTGCGCGTTTCTCGCCGGAAAGGTCGGCGCCGAAGGTTATCGGGTGATGCCCGCCAAGCGGTTGTTCGCGCTCGGCGTCGGCCATGTTCGCAGGCGCGGCATCGAGCCCGGCTCGCGCAGCGATGAGCCAGGCCGGGTGATCGACACCAATGTCGTCGAGCTCAGTGCGCTCGAGTGGCGCGTGTTGACAGCGTTGAAGCGGGAATTCGAGCCCGATGAGATCCAGCCGCAGCCATGGCGCGCGCGCGCGGCAGAAGCGGGCGTCTCATACGACGAGTTCATTCGCGTCGCCCGGGCGCTCCACGATCGGAAGGTGATCGGTCGATTCTCGACTTTCCTCGAGCACGTCAAGCCGTCGGCGACTGGCGAGCGAGTGACGCGATACAACGCGTTGTTTCACTGGCGCGTGCCACCAGGTCGTGAGATCGAAGCGGGGCGCGAGGTCGGCCGCCACCACATTCTCACCCACGCCTACTGGCGCGAGGGCGGTCCCGAATTCAGCAATGTCAATTTGATGGCTGTCGCACACGGCACTGAGAAGGCGCTTGTTCTCGAGCACAAGGCCGCTATCGATCGGCATCTCGAAGAAGCCGACATTCCCGTTTCGTACACGAACGTGTTCTGGGGTGGCCGCAGCGAGATCAAGCCGTCAGAGATTTCGCCGGTCGTATACGCCGCCTGGGCGCAAAGGGTCGGTCTGGATACCGCCGCCGCCTGAGACTGTGAGCGAAGGGAAAGTTTTTCTGGTTGGTGCCGGCCCAGGCGATCCGGGATTGCTCACTGTGCGTGGCAAGCAGCTGATCGATTCCGCTGATGCCGTGGTCTATGACGCGCTGGCAAACATGGCGCTATTGCCTGGGCGAGCGAGAGAGACCGGCAGACCTGAGCTCTATTACGTCGGCAAGCGCGGTGGTGACCGGGACTCGGTGAGCCAGGAGGAGATCAACGAGCTGCTCGTTCGACTCGCGCGAGAAGGCAAGCGCGTGGTGCGTCTCAAGGGCGGCGACCCGTTTGTATTCGGCCGCGGTAGTGAGGAAGCGCAGGCGCTGAACGACGCGTCGATTCCATTCGAAGTGGTGCCTGGAATTACGTCCGGTATTGCCGCGCCCGCGTACGCGGGTATCCCGGTGACTCACCGCGGTCTTTCGACATCCGTCACGTTCGTGACTGGACATGAAGACCCGTCGAAGCCGCATTCGCAAACGAACTGGAGTGCGCTCGCCAAGTCGGGTGGCACCATCGTGCTCTACATGGGGACGAAGACTCTCAAGAGCATCGCTGCGGCCTTGATGCGCGAGGGGATGCCGGCGGAGATCCCCGTCGCGGCAATTCAATGGGGGACGCATCCCAAACAGCGCACCATCGTCGCGACCCTGGAGTCGATCGCCGAGCGAGCAGAGAAGGAGCGCCTGAGCGCGCCGGCGATCATCGTAATTGGCTGGCCGGTTGTACTGCGCGACGAGATGAACTGGTTCGAGAGCAGACCGTTGTTCGGAAAACGCATCGTGGTAACGCGCGCCACTCAACAGGCCCCGGCTCTCACCGACAAGCTGCGCGAGCTTGGCGCGGATGTCGTCGAGATGCCCGCCACCCAGATCGCTCGACTGGATCTGAAGCCGTTGCGCGATGCGATCCATCGCCTGCCGACATTTGACTGGCTGATGTTCTCCAGTCAGAACGCTGTCTCGATCTTCTGGGAGCAGCTGCTGGGCGAAGCTCGCGATGCCCGCGCACTCTCGGGCGTCAAAATCGCAGCAGTCGGACCGGCCACAGCGGGCGCACTGCTCGAGCACGGCATCACCGTTGATGTCATTCCTGAACGCTTTGTTGCAGAGGGACTGCTCGACACCCTGCGCGCCCGCGATGATGTCACCGGGTCGAAGGTGCTCTACGTCACCGCGGAAGGTGCGCGCGACGTCCTGCCGAAGGGACTGCGCGAGCTCAACGCAGATGTCACCGTGATCGAAGCATATCGGTCGATTGCCGACGGCGACGGCGCGGATAGACTCGCCAGGCAGCTGGAGGGCGACAAGATCGACCTGGTGACGTTCACATCGGGATCAGCGGTGCGCGGTTTCGTCGATGCAGTCGGGAGTGATCTCGCGCAGAAGGTGCCGGCTGCGTCGATGGGCGAACAGACTTCGGCCGCGCTGCGCGACGCCGGCATCGAAGTGAAAGCCGAAGCGGAAGAGTCGACTTTGGACGGACTCGTTGCCGCTGTACTAAGTGCCCTCTAGGAAAGAAGCGGAACCCGACGTCGTTCGGATCGGAACGCGCTCGTCTGAGCTCGCGCTCCGACAGGCCCGGCTGGTCGAAACTGCCTTGAACGAGCGTGGCATCGACGCCGAGCTCGTGACATTCAAGACTACGGGCGACAAGAAGCTCGACGAGCCGCTCTCCGCGATCGGTGCCAAGGGTTTGTTCACCCACGAGATCGAAGTCGCGCTCGCGAAAGGCAAGGTCGATTGCGCCGTTCACTCGCTGAAGGATCTACCGACCGATCTGCCCGATGAACTGGAGATCGTCGCGTTGCTCGAGCGTGAGGATCCGCGCGACGTACTGGTGGTGAATCGAGACGTCGGCGCCGAGGGTCTCGATGATTTGCCGGCTGGATCCCGGGTCGGCACATCCAGTCTGCGGCGCCGCGCACAATTGCTGGCGCGAAGACCCGACCTCGAGGTAGTCGAGCTGCGCGGCAACGTTCCGACTCGGTTGAGCAAGGTAGAGAAAGGAAGCGTGCATGCCGCCATCCTCGCTGCTGCCGGGCTGATTCGCCTCGACGTGCAGCAGCGCATCGCGATGTTTCTGGACCCGCCGGACTGGCTGCCTGCACCTGGACAGGGCGCGATCGCAATCGAGGCGCGGAAGGAAGACGAGCGCGCTCAGGCGCTGCTTCGTCCCCTCAACGACGCCAGAACGTCGTTGGCTACGCGTGCCGAGCGCGCCTTCCTGGCAGCGCTCGAAGGTGGTTGTCAGGTGCCGATCGGCGCGCTCGTCAGCGCAGTCGGCGACACGCCTACATTATATGGTATGCTGGCCGATCTCACTGGCCGGCACATCGTTCGTGGATCGCGAGCACTCGATCCCGACGATCCCGAAGCAACTGGCGAGTCGTTGGCCGCCGAGATCCGTTCTCGCGGGGGCAGCAGTCTGCTCGTCGAGCTTCGCCAGCTTGCCAAGGTTCCATCGCCACAACCGGAGTAGTCGTGTCTCGTTTTCCGCAGTACCGTCCACGCCGTTTACGTCGCACCGCCGCGCTGCGGAACATGGTGCGGGAAACCCATCTGGCGCCCTCGCAGCTCGTGCTGCCGGTGTTCGTCCGCGACGGGAAGAGGCTCCGTCGCTCGGTCGAGTCGATGCCGGGAGTGAGCCAGACGTCAGTCGATGAAATGCTGCGCGACGCCGAAGCGGCGGCGAATGCCGGAGTTGGCGGGATAATTCTCTTTGGCGTGCCGGAGACGAAGGACGCGACGGGCACCGGTGCATGGGACGACAAGGGAGCGGTACAGCTGGGAGTTCGCGCGCTGAAGAAAGAATTCCCCCAGCTGGTAACAATCACTGACGTCTGCATGTGCGAGTACACCGAGCACGGTCACTGCGGCGTGCTGCGCAATGGTGAGGTGGATAACGACGCGACCCTGGAGCTGCTGTCGCGTGCGGCTTTATCGCACGCGTGCGCCGGAGCCGATATCGTCGCTCCGAGCGACATGATGGACGGCAGGGTCGCCGCGATCAGATCAGCGCTCGACGAGCAGAACTTCACCGATGTCGCCATCCTCAGCTACGCCGCCAAATACGCGTCCGCGTACTACGGTCCATTTCGCGAGGCCGCCGAGTCCGCGCCCAAATCAGGCGATCGCCGCGGCTATCAGATGGATCCGGGCAACGCTGACGAAGCGATGCGCGAGGTGCGCGCCGACATCGAGGAAGGAGCGGACGCAGTGATGGTGAAGCCCGCAGGGCCGTACCTCGACATTGTCTCGCGTGTGAAGCAGGAAACCGGCTATCCGGTCGCGGCGTATCAGGTGAGCGGGGAGTATGCGATGATCTGCGCCGCTGCCGAGCGCGGGTGGATCGAGAAGGAGCGGGTGATGGTGGAGTCGTTGCTGGGGATTCGCCGGGCGGGGGCCGACTTTATCGTCACCTATTTTGCGGTGGATGCGGCTAGAGCTGTTTCGGCGTAGGGTCCGTAGTCGGTAGCGGGCAATTTCAATACTGAAGCTGCGAGCTCCAAGCTTAGTGAGCAGCTACGCTGTGAGCGACTCTACCCTATCCATGCGCAGCGTTGAGCCCGGAGCTAGCTCTGAGCTCTTGGCTGATGGTTAAGTGTGGTAGCAAAGCTCGGAGCGTAGCTGCTCACTAAGCTGAAGCCCTCGCAGCTTCAGTATTGAAATTGTCCGCTACGGTATGCGGACTCTACGCCGAGATGTTTAATTAGACCTATGCGCTACAGAACCTTCCCAAACACGAAGATCAGCGTCAGCGAGATCGGCTTCGGCACCTGGACCATCTCCACCGGTTGGTGGGGTGAGAAGTCGGATGACGAAGCAATCGAGATGCTGCGGGTCGCGCGCGATCGGTACGGCATCAATTTCTTCGACGCCGCCGACACTTATGGGAACGGTCGCAGCGAGAGGCAGCTAGCCAATGCGTTTCGGGGCCGCCGCGACGACGTCGTGTACGCCACCAAGATTGGTTACGACATCTACGATCCGGCGGCGCAGAGCGCGCGCCGTGGTCAGAATGAGCTGCCGCAGAAGTTCGACCGCGACTACATGCGCTTCGCGGTCGAGAAGTGTCTGGAGCGTCTGGAGACCGATCGCATCGATGTTCTCCAGCTCCACAACATCAAGATGGAGCACGTCCGCGACGCAGCGATCTGGCAGTCGCTGCGCGAGCTGAAAGACGAAGGAGTGATCGGAGTGTGGGGCGCCGCTTTCGGCCCGGCGATCGGCTGGCTCTACGAAGCAGTCGAGCTTTGCGAGCGCGAGCCGGACATCGGCACAATCCAGATGATCTGGAATATCCTCGAGCAGCATCCGGGAACGCCGATGATCGAGGCAGCGAAGAGCTACGCTCCCGATTGCACCTTCAACATTCGTGTCACCCACGCCTCCGGAATGCTCGAGGGCAAGTACACCGAAGACACGGTGTTCCCCGACAATGATCATCGCCGGCACCGGCCGCGGTCGTGGCTCACCAACGGGCTGAAGAAAATCCGCACCCTCGATTTTCTGACCACCGACATGACCCTCGGCCAGGCGGCGCTCAAATGGTTGCTCGCCGAGCCGAGGGTGATCACCACGTTGCCCAACATCTACGACTTCGATCAGCTCCAGGAATTCGCCGAGGCGTCAGACAAGCCCGATCTGTCAGACGCGCAAATGAAGCGCGTGGACGAGCTGGCCGCAGGCAACTTCGGCGTCGATGAAGAGCCAATGACCTACAAGGGAACCATGGAGCGCGTCACCGCGTGATCAATCTCTGGCACGAGCTACCGCCCGGCATTCATCCGCCGGACAACGTCACCGCAGTCATCGAGATCCCCGCCGGCAGCAGAAACAAGTATGAGCTCGATAAGGCGACGGGGATGATCCGGCTCGACCGCGTGTTGTATTCGGCGGTGCACTATCCGGGAGACTACGGATTCATCCCGCGCACTCTACACGACGACGGCGATCCGCTGGACGTTCTGGTGCACGTAAACGAGCCGACGTTCCCTGGCTGTCAGATCGATTGCCGGCCGCTGGGTGTGCTCAAAATGCTCGACCGCGGCCAGCCGGACGACAAAATCCTGGCGGTGCCTTGTCATGACCCGTATTACCACGAATTCTTCGACATCGCCGATCTTTCTCAGCATTATTTGAGAGAGGTGGAGCACTTCTTCCATATCTACAAGGATCTGGAAGGCAGGCGGGTGGAAATCCTGGGCTGGGAGAAGAGCGAAGTCGCGGCGAGGGTGATCCACGAATCGATCGAACGCTATCAGGAGCGATACCATCAAGTCGGAACGTGATTCCTCGACAGCTGCGCGGACCGCGATTCTGAATCGCGCCGGTCAACGGCTGCTCGGATTCGCGGCGATGATCGCCTTCGCCGCACTGGTGTACGCGTGCAAGGGCAACGAGCAGGCGGCCAGTGGCAAGAACGGTCCGGCCGCTGCGCATGACACCCTTAGCGATGTAACCGTCAACGAAGACGGCTTTGGCCAGATTCAGATCGGCATGACCCTGGACGATGCGGTCAACATGGGGTTGCTCAATCGCAATCCGGCCATGAATCCCGACTGTGATTACGTATATCCGGCGGTTGGCGCGGGCGTGCCGGAGAATGTCGGAGTGATGGTGGTGAAGGGCAAAGTCGTGCGGATCGACGTCGACACCGGCGCCGTCACGACTGACGATGGCGCCAAAATCGGTGACAGCGAAGATCGCATCAAGAACATCTACGGCGACGATGTGAAGGTGACTCCGCACAAGTACAATCCAGGCTGGCACTACATGACGGTCCTGGGCGACAGTACCAGCGCCGGCAGAGCAATCGTGTTCGAGACCGACGGAAAGAGAGTGACGCGGTATCGAGCCGGTGAGCTGCCAGAAGTCCAATGGGTCGAGGGGTGCGGATAGATATCCGCACTTTTTTTTTAGATGGCCAAACCGTTCCTCACAGCGCAGTGGCGTTACCTCGCGATGTTGAACTACGAGGTCGACCCGGCTGTCCTCGCGGCTCTGGTTCCCAAGGGAACGCTGCTCGATGACGAGCGCGGCAGACACTACGTAAGCCTGGTCGGGTTCCTCTTCCTCGACACGCACATCTTTGGTCTGCCCGCGCTGTTCCACGAAAATTTCGAGGAAGTGAATCTTCGCTTCTACGTTCGCCGCGAGCTGCCCAACGAATCGCGACACGGAGTGGTCTTCATTCGCGAGATCGTGTCGCTGCCACTCGTCGCGGAGACGGCAAAGCTCACTTACAACGAGCCGTACGTCACTGCTCCCACACAGCACACCCTGATTCGCACAGCCGGTGAGCTTCAAAGCGTCGAGTATTCCTTTGGCGAGCCGAATCGCTCCTGCCGGCTTACACTGCACGTCGACGGCTTACCGGTTGATTTGCCCGCCGGATCCCACGAGGAGTTCATCAGCGAGCGTCCGTGGGGATTCACCAGGCAGCGCGATGGCGGCACCATCGAATACGCAGTCGATCATCCGCGCTGGAGCGTATGGCGCGATGCGCGCTGGGAGGTCGACGGTCCGCTTAGGGATTTCTACCGCGATCCATTTTCGAGTATACTCTCTGGAACGCCTGCATCGGCGTTCGTTGCTGAAGGTTCAGCTGTGGCGGTCCATTTGCCGCAGCGCATCGCCTAACTCTTTCGCGCCCCCTAACATGGCAACCACCGCTCACGAGACAGATCTTCGTTATCCCGTCGGCAAGTTCAGTTTCGACACGCCAATCGCCGAATCCGATCGGCCGCAGCTGATCGCAGTCATCGCCGAAACGCCGGGCAATCTCCGCAACGCCGTTGCTGGTCTGTCGCGTGATCAGCTGGAGACTCCATATCGTCCTGGCGGCTGGACTGTGAAGCAGGTCGCCCACCATGTGCCCGACAGTCACATGAACGCGTACTGCCGATTCAAGCTGGCACTCACCGAAGACGAGCCGACCATCAAGCCGTACAACGAAGCTGCATGGGCGGAGCTTCCCGACAGCCGCCGAGTCCCGATCGAAGTTTCTCTCGATTTACTCGACGCACTTCACCTTCGCTGGGTCGCGCTCTTACGATCGATGGACGCCGCGGATTTTCGTCGCGGCCTGCGTCACCCGGAGCATGGGAAGGTACTGACCCTCGATCAAATGCTCGGCCTTTACGCGTGGCACGGGCGGCATCACGTCGCACACATCACGGCATTGAGGAAGCGCGAAGGCTGGTAAGACCCAACGATCTGTCGGCCTCAAGCTTGCCTCTTTCGTGGGTCCAAACGTGAGGGCAGCTGACGTGAAGAAGCAAATCAAAAAGAAAATCGACAACAAAATCGAAAAGAAGTTGAATCCGCGCCGCGCGACCTGGCTCCTGGTCGGCGCTGGGGCGGCAATGGTCGCCGGCAGACTGGTCGAGCGCGGTCTGGATAGCGGCTGGCGCGCGTGGAAAGGCGAAGCCCCGCCCGAGAAGCCTTGGCGTCAGGACGAAGGCTGGCCGACTGCGCTCGCCTGGACCGCACTATCAGCCGCAGCCGTCGCCACCGCCGAGCTCGTCGCGCGTCGCAGTGCCCACCTCGGCCTGCGTCAATTGACGGGTAAACGCGCCCCAGCGGGTTTGTGAAGCATTCGCCTGGTTTCCTCAGGATCGTCGACGACGCGAAATCACGCGTGCGTGAGATCAGCGTTGAAGACACCCGTCGCCGGCTGGAGCAAGGCAAGGCGCACGTGATCGACGTGCGCGAAGAGAGCGAGTGGTCCAACGGTCGCATCAGCGGCGCTGAATACATGGGGCGCGGCATCCTCGAGCGCGACATCGAGACGAAGATTCCCGACAAGAGCGCCGAGCTGATTCTTTACTGTGGCGGCGGATTCAGATCAGCGTTGGCTGCTGACAATCTCCAGAAAATGGGCTACACCAACGTCGCATCGATGGCCGGGGGATGGCGCGAGTGGACGGGGAAAGAACTGCCCGTTGAAGGGGTGCGGGGGAAGAGCTAACCCGATTTGGGGGAGGCGAGCCCGCGCTGCGCTGAGCTTGAGTTGCGAGCTGAGTCCGAGTTACGAGCTGAGCCGAGTGGCGAACCTACTACGAGCTTCGAACGGTGGCATGGGCGCAAAGTACTTGACAGAGCAAAGTTGGGTCCTTAACGTCTAGAGTCACACTCACTGCGGAACGGACATGCTCAAAGCCCTATTGAACGTCGCATCGATTGTGAATTGTGCCGGCGGAGCAGTGTTAATTGCGACCTGGGTGGGGATGTCGCAGCGAGTGCCGATTATTGTGCTTTTTATTGGCTTGTCGCTTCTGATCCAGGGCGTTTACACCCTACTGTATCTGCGCGGTTCCTTCGATCGATGGGGCGAGATTGCAACCGGTGCTTTTTTCGCCGGCGAAGGCCTCGCTGGGTTTGTCGGTCTCGGTGGCGTGATTGCAGGCGTCATCCACAACATCCAAAACGCCGACATGGAGATGGCGCCGGTACTGGCCGGATTGCTGATGGCCACGCACGCACTGCTGGCGCTCTTCTACTTACTCGCCAACCATAAGCTGCGGCCCGCGAAGAGCTAGGCGCAGCCTAGGGTCTGAGCTCTCCGTGATCCACCGGCTCGCGCCCTCTGGGCATGAACAGATACTCATAGAGAAGCGCGGCCAAAACTCCGCCCACGATCGGTGCGGCCCAGTACAGCAGCTGCGCTTCGTAGACCCCGCTCGCCACCGCCGGCCCGAACGACCGCGCCGGATTCATCGACCCCCCGGTCAACGGACCGATCGCAAGAATGTCCGCTGCCACCGTAAACCCGATCGCGAGCCCGCCGATCTTCGGTCCGCGTAAATCGACCGCGGTTCCAAAGATCACGAATACCAGGAAGAAGGTCGCGATCACTTCCAGCAGGAACGCCTGACCGCCGCTGATATCGAGCGCGATCGTCTGGCCGCCGCCACGTGTCGCGACGAATACCGCCTCCGGGAAGCTCGCCTTGAGAGCGTAGGCAGCGATCACCGCGCCCAATACCTGGGCCACGATGTACAGCGCCGCCATCATCACTTCGATGCGACGCGCTGCCAGCATGCCCAGCGTTACCGCGGGATTGAAATGACCCGAGATCCGCATCAGCGCGCTGACGAACACCGCGAGCACCAGTCCGTGCGCCAGTGCGACTTCGACCAGTGCTGAACTGCTTTGAGTGATGCGCGTTGCCATGATCGCGCCGCTCCCGACGAAGACGAGAGCGAAAGTGCCGATGAACTCTGCCAGAAAGTGGCGCCAGGAGTCGCGCATTACCCGTCCTCGAAAAAGTGGCGGGAAGCGGGGCGCCGTTACTTCAAATCACCCGGCGCAAGACGAGCGCGGCGTTGATTCCACCGAAGCCGAAAGAGTTGGTCAGCACATGCTCCACTCTCTGCTTCCGCCCTGCTCCCGGCAGAAAATTAAGATCGCAGGCTTCGTCCGCAACCTGAAGGTTCACCGTCGGCGGCAGCCACTCGCGCTCGATCGCCAGCGCGCAGATCGCAGTCTCGATCGCACCCGATGCTCCCAGAGCGTGACCGTAGTAGCCTTTGGTCCCACTCAGTGGAATCTGATACGCCCGCTCACCCAGCACTTGTTTGATCGCCAGCGTCTCGGTGCTGTCGTTGAGCGGCGTCGAGCTGCCGTGAGTGTTCACGTAGTCGATCTCGTCTGGCGACACTTCAGCGTCCTTGAGCGCAAGTCGCATCGACCTCGCCGCCTGAGATCCGTCCGGCCGCGGCGCCGTCATGTGATACGCGTCGTTCGACTGTCCGTAGCCGAGTACCTCGGCGTAGATCGGAGCGCCGCGCGCTTTGGCCCGTCCGTATTCCTCGAGTATCATCACAGCGGCGCCTTCTCCCATCACGAAGCCGTCGCGATCCTTGTCGAAGGGGCGTGATGCTTTCTCTGGATCTTCGTTGCGCGTCGACATCGCGCGAATCAGCGCGAACGCGCCGAAGGTCAAGGGCGCCAGCGGTGCCTCTGCTCCGCCCGCGATCATCACGTCGGCGTAGCCATCGCGGATTTGTCTGAACGCATCGCCAATCGCGATCGTTCCTGAGGCACAGCTCATCGCGTTGGTCGAATTTGGTCCCATCGCGCCGAGCTCGATCGCGATATTGCAGCTGGCCGCGCCACCGAAGACTGCGAGCGCCAACGTCGCATCAACCCCGCGCAGTCCCTGGGTCATGTAGTTCGCAAGCTGTCCTTCGGCGTAACTGACGCCGCCGAGCGCGGTGCCCATGTTGGCGCCGACTCGCTCGCGATCTTCGTTGGCGAGATCGAGATCTGCGTCGGCCAATGCCATCTGTGCTCCGACCACCGAGAATTGCGCAAATCGATCGAGCCGCTTGGCGCGCTTCGCATCGAGGTGATCCGTCGGGACAAAGTCGTTGATCTCCGCTGCGTTGTGGCTGCGAAACGGCGACGGGTCGAAACGACTGATCGACCGCACCGCCGAGCGCTGCCGCTGCAACCCGCTCCAGAAACAATCACGAGTGGTGCCGATCGGTGTGATTGGACCGACTCCCGTTATCACTACTCTGCGCTTTTCCACGTGTACCTCAAATCACCACTGTTGATGCGGTCGGCTCTCGGCGACTCTCGCCAATCCGGCCAGAGTGCGTGATGCGATGCCGTGAATGAAGATCGGCCCGATCACGTACATTGCCGCCCATATACCGACTACCGGAATCGCCGGTCCATTCCATACGTGCAGGATTCGTACGTGAACTCCGCCCGGCGTCGGAGTGAAAGTCCATTCGACGTCCATGCCTTTCGTAATACCTGCGATGTGGCGAAAGCGAATCGATGGACTGTTCTCGTTGACGGCCATTTCCGATAACCACCACGTCCGCCAGTTCAGTTGCCATCCGAGTATCGGAATCGCAAACGGGCGATTGGCGGACATCTCCACGATCCCGCCGCCATCGCTGCGGCGTTCGCGAAAGCGCACGAAACGGTAGTGTGAAAGATGTTCTGGCCACGCCTCAACCCTTTTTGCGAGATCGAAAATTGTGTTGAGGGGCGCCCGCACCACCTGCTCGTCAACCGTTTCCATCGGCCGCCCGAGCGGCAAGGGGCCGAGCTCGAACGGACCTTCCACTTCCTGCTTCACCAATGCACCGGCGCCCAGCTCGTTGTAACTCGAAACCCGCGTCGCCGGTGCACCACAGGTCTTCTCATCACTGCTGCCTGCACAGTATCGGCCAGCTCACTCTTCGTGAAACCCCGCATCACCGAAACGACTCCATCGTGACGGCTAACAGCATGAAATCGCAGGGGAAACGAAACCAGCCAGATCCCCGCCGCCGACACCCAGCTGCGCTTGAGGTCGCTCACGATCACGCGATGGCGAGCGACGCGATTCATCTCGCGCAACAGCGTCAGTGCGTCGTCGTCGGTGAAGTGATGCAGAACCTGCGAGCACATCACGACGTCGATGCTCTTGTCGGCGAATGGGAGGTGCAACGCATCGCCGCATACTGACCACTCGAGTGCTTTCCGACATGCGCGCGCCAGGACCTGGGCGGAGTCGAGGCCAATCGTCGTCAAAATGATTTGCTGTCTCGCCGCCTCTGCACGCGCGCGCGCCGGGATGTCGCCCAATCCGGTGCCGACGTCGAGTAGCGTTGCGTTGCGCGGCAGATCCCCAAGACACTCGCGCAGCTCTTCAACCGCAGAGCTGGTCCCGCCGAACAGGGAGTTCGCCTTGGAGACATCGGCCAGCGAGCGCGTGACGATATTCGGATCGACGTCCGGCGCGTCGAGAATCTCGAAGCCGCGGCGTCGCGGCGGCGTCAGCAGGCCGGACATCGTTTAGTGTTCCAGCTGCGCATAGCCGCCCCTGTAATAGAGCAGCGGGGTACCCGGATCGGCCCGCATCGCTTCCACACTTCCAATGATGATGGTGTGATCGCCGCCATCGTAGAGCTGCTGGCGACTGCATTCGATCACCGCGAGCACGTCGTCGAGCACTGCATAGCCGCGCGCGGAGCGGGTGAAGCCTACACTGTCGAATCGATCTATGTCGACGATCGCGAAACGTCGGGCAACCTGCTCCTGGCGCGCGGAAAGAATGTTGACGACGAATCCGGGAGCCGTAGTGAGTGCGCGATGTGCTGACGCAGTCTTCTCAATGGAAATGAGAACGAGCGGTGGATGAAGACTGACCGAACAGAACGCGCTGACTGTCATTCCCTGATCCGCGCCGTTTTCGTCGGTCGTCGTAACGACCGTGACGCCGGACGGAAAGCGACCGAGTACCGATCTAAACTCGTCTTCGGTGACGCTCAATTTCTGAACGCCGGCGAAATGAACAGCGTGAAGAGAAAGCGAGGGCTGAGGACCAGTCGCGGCGGAATGAAATCGCCGGCGACTCCGACGAGCAGATCAGCTAGATCTTTGCGCTTCGAAAGAACCTTCGCGGCGTTGTTGAGCAACCACGGATATCTGGTCGCCATGCCGACGATGCGCTCCAGCTTCCATTTTCCACCGAACTCGCGCTTACGGGCGCGGTCGTAGCCGGCCAGGATGCGCGCCTCGTCGATGTCGGATTGGTAGAACAGCGCTTCCGCGATGTATGGCGCGAGAACTTCACCGCCGCGCAAGGCAGCGAAGATCCCTTCGCCGGTGAACGGATCGAAGAAATCAGCGGCGTCGCCGACGAGCGCGGCACCAGGTGCCCACGCGCGTCGCGTCGTCGATGCAAAGGGTCCCGTCGCCCGCACCGGCGTGATACGCTGTGCTCCCTGAAACCGCTCGGCGAGGTGCGGCCGCGCGGCGATCCACTCCTCGAAGAACGCGGTCTTGTCAGCGATTTTGTTCGCGCGCGACAGCGGAACGACGACGGCGACGTTCATCAGGCCGCCGACGTCGACGACGCCAAAGTATCCGTCGTAGTCGACGTGCATTTCTCCCATGTCGCCGACGCCCTGCACGTTCTGATAGTGCGCGACCAGTGCGATACGCCGTGGCCAGAATCGGCTCGTCTTGGTAAGACCCAGCCTACGGGCGACCACCGAGCGCAAACCATCCGCACCGACCACGTATCGCGCGCGCAGAGTTCGCTGCTTCCCGCCGGGATCGTGAACGACCACCCCTTCGACCCGCGTTGACCCGTTGCGATAAATGTCGATGACGCGCGTCTCTTCCTGCACGCGGGCACCGACGTCGCGCGCGCCGCGCAGCACAATCTCGTCGAGAATTGTGCGCCGCATGGCGAGACCGCGATCGCGAAATGCGCGGAAACCGTGATTGGAAGCGAACTCTCCGTCGGCGATCAGCCCGTTGGGAGCGCGGACGCGCATGCCGGCGAGGTGAGCCGGATTGCTGCGCTCGATCTCGTCGAGCACGCCCATGTCAGCAAGGATGCGTGATGCTTCAGGGCTCAAGTACTCGGCGCAGATCTTATCGCGCGGAAAACGCGCGCGATCGAGCACGAGCACGTCGATGCCGTCGCGCGCGAGTGCCCAGGCTGTCGCGGCGCCGGCTGGTCCACCGCCAACGACAATTACTTCTGCGTCCAGATGTTCTGCCACTCTATCCGATAGCGCGGGCTACCCGCTGAAAGAGACCCATGTATTGCCAATGAGGGCGGGGTAAATGCAACACAGAAGCCGCGCGGGTAAGGTAGGGGAGAACAAACGACCGGGAATCGGCGGAAAACATGAAGCGCGGATGATTGGCGGCGAAAAGTTTGAGTCGTGCAACCGTTTCGTCGAATTCGAGCTGACGTGAAAAATAAAAAGCCGGATCGAGCAGGGTACTGCCTTCGGGCACGATACCCTCGTCAACCGCAATGCGGTGCAGCGTGGTGCCCGGATAAATCCGCAAACCGACGGTGAGATAAACTGCGTCGCCGCGGCGCAGGCGCCAGTCCGCGAAATCGAGCGTTTCCTCGAGGGTTTGCCGAGTCTCGCCCGGTCCGCCGACAAGGAAAATCCAAAGCGTGCGAATGCCGTGCTTCTCGACGCGTGCGGCGACCTCGCGCGCCTTCGCCGCGGTAAACCCCTTCTCGAGGCGGTTAAGCACCGGATCGCTCGCGCTTTCCGCCGTGATTCCCAGAGTGCGGAAGCCCGCCGCCTTCATCGCGGTCAGTAACTCGTCCGAGGCGGTGGCCGGAGTAAAGTTCGTAGTGTCGAGCTGCACTCGAAGCTTGCGCCGGATGATTGCTTCGCAGACCTGGATCGCGTGGCCGGGCGGGGAATTGAAGGTCGAATCGACGAAATCGAAGTGGTGGACTTTTGCCTTCGCGTTGAGCTCGGCGATCTCCTCGGCGACCAGCTCAGGATCGCGGGTGCGATATCCCCAGCCTTCGACGTTGCGATACGTGCAGTAGATGCATTTGTAAACGCAGCCGCGCTTGGTCTGGATCGGGATCGTCGCGCCGTGACGCTGGTAGCGTGCGAGATCGATCCAGCGGTGCAGCTGCGGCCCGGGCAGCGAATCGAGATCCGCGTCTTCTCCCGGCGGTGTGAAGACGACTCTGCCATTCTGTGACCGCACCAGTCCAGCGATTGATTCTGGCGCGCGTCCATCAGCAAGCGCATCGATCAGCGCCACACTCGCCCGCTCGCCATCGCCCGCGACTGCGTAATCGACTTCGAGATCCCGGAAGAGTGCTTCGGGAGCAACGCCGAACGCGGCGCCGCCGGCCACGATTCTCGCTTTGGGAGATTCCGCGCGCAGCGCGTGCAGGATGTCGCGGGCTTCCGGAGTGTAATGACGAAGCGCGATCGCATCGCTGTTGTCGATGTTGCGAACGGAGACGCCAATCACATCAGGCCGGAATTTCCTCGCAGTCTGGCGCGCGAGCGCCACGGGATCTCCCGCAAAACAAAGATCGAGGAACTCGACGACGTGGCCCGCGGCGTCGAGCGCCGACGCCACGCAAGCGAGACCGTTGGGGACCACCGGATACGGTTGGCGTTCGCGATTGGTGCTGACGAGCAACACCCTCGCGCCATTCTTCGCCGAAGCTGCCGCGGCGGTCATCGCCCAACTCTTTGTAATGCGTGCACTATACGAGTAAAGCTATCAGAGCGGCGATCACCGAGCAGGCCGCGTTGACTCTGTCATTGTCCAGCCCGCTGATCCCGCCGTTGATTTTTGTCGTGGTTCCACAATCGTGAATGTTGCGCTCGGTAGACGTGTTGCAGCGCTCGCACCAGCGGCGCTCCTGGAGGGTTGCTCCAAGTAAGGAGTCTGCAACGGCGCCGATTATTCCGCCCAGTATCACTGCGGCGAACGAAATGGGCCACGCGGCGAACATCGCCTCGATCGCGATGAACAGACCGCCGGCGATCGCGCCGAGGATTCCGGGCAGTGAGACTCCGCCTGAAGTGCCGACCGGCACACGGCGGCCGCTGACGATCGAGTAAGGATCCCCGCGTGACAGCGTACCGATCTCGGTCGCCCAGGTGTCGGCTGCAGAGAAGGCGAGTGCTCCCGCGGCAATCGCGTACCAGGCCGTGGCCGGCGCGATAAGGCTGCCGAGCGCGGCGATGGTAAACACTGCGCCATTGGCGAGGATCTGTGCGGCATCTCTTTCACCGCCTTTCTGCACGATGCCCGCGAGCTTTTTCTCCTTTTCCGCGCCGTGAAAGCGAGATAACAGGGCGACCGACGCGAACAGGGAGAGCAGCAAAACGCCCCAGCTCCATCCCGCTGTGATCGCAATCGTACCGAGCGCAACCCCTGCCGCCGCGCCACTGGATGACAGTGCGTGCGCACGCCGACCCGCGAGGCTTACAAGGAGCGAAACGACTACGCCAACGACGCCGCGAACCAGCAGGTCAGCCACTTGGAATCACTCGTTCCGGTTGGCGCTGTAACTGTAGGTGGTCACTGCTTGAAGGGGATTCGAGCGGCGGTTAGCTTGCGCTCTCCGCTTACCAACTAAATGCCCGGCACCGTAAACGCCATAGTCCCGCTCAGTCTCCTCGAGGCCGTCCGCTCGGTCGATATCCCGGAAGGAGGAGACGACGAGGTCGAGTACGTGCAGGAGCATCGCAACAAGCGGTTGGGACTCAGCGACACCGTCATCGCCCAGATCCGGCGCTACAAGGATGCGCTGAAGCGCAATCAGCAGATCCCGATTCACGAGGCGAGTGGCATCTCGAGGCTGATTGGCCGCCGTCCCGACGCGGAGGGAATCTTTACCAAGGCCGGGACGATCGTTGCCGACCGGATGTACGAGATGATCTCCGCCTCGACCCGACAAATCATCCACCTGCTGCCCGGTTTTCTGGCACGCCCGCTGGCATTCCGCCAGGTGAGGCGCGCTGGCGAGAAGTACCTGGGCGCCAAAGTGCGCCGCGTTGGCGCTTCGATCGTGCTCGGCATTACCGAGTCGGTGACCTACGGTACCGCGCCGAAGGGCGTCGGTTGCCTCTACTACGAATCAGCGCTGCGTGAGCTGCTCAAGAAGCTGGTGCACGCCGGCGGGATGATCGATCACGTCCATTGTCGCGAGCGGGGCGAAGACATCTGCGAGTGGCGCGCCGAGTGGCGCGCGGTAAAAGGCTCGCAGTAAAAAGGGCAGGAGGAGAAGCAGTTGCTGGACAGCAAGTCGCTCGCATCGATTCAGTCTGCAATCAGCGACGCCGGTGTTGACGGCTGGCTGATCTACGATTTCCACGGCCTCAACCCCATCGCGGTCGGCATGCTCCAGCTGCACGGGATGACGACGCGTCGCTTTTTCGTCTACGTCCCGGTGAAAGGATCTCCCACCGCGATTACACACAACATCGAGCAGGGCCCTTGGCAATCCTGGCCATTGGAGTGGGGCAAGGAGCGCTACAGCAGCTGGCGCGAGCTCGAGTCGCTCGTCCGCAAGCTGGTGCAGGGGAAGAAGGTTGCGATGGAGTACTCGCCTGGCGACGCAGTGCCGTACCTCGACCGGGTGCCGGCGGGTGTGATCGAGCTGGTGCGCGCGGCGGGCGCAACCGTCATGACATCCGCTGATCTCGTCTCGCGATTCTACGCAGTGTGGAACGATGAGCAGCGCGCATCCCACGAGCGTGCCGCGCGCGCGGTGTCTACGATTGGCCAGGAAGCGATTCGACTGGCGGGCAGCCGAGCAGATAGTGCATCGCCGCTGACTGAATACGCGCTCGCGTCGTGGATCAGAGAAAGATTCGCGGCCGGTGCACTCGAGACAGACCACGGCCCGATCGTCGCCATTGGTCGCAACGCTGCGAATCCGCACTATGAGCCGACCGCCGAAAAGTCGGCGACGATCGAGCGAGGCCATGTGCTATTGATCGATTTGTGGGCGAAGGAGAAAGACGGCGTCTTCGCTGACCAGACCTGGATGGGATCATTGGGCGATCCAACTGATCGCGACAAGGCGATCTGGCTCGCCGTTCGTGACGCACGCGACGCGGCGATCTCGCTGCTCGAAAAAAGAATCTCCTCGCACCAGCCGGTGAGCGGCGGAGAAGTCGACGACACTGCCCGCGCCGTGATCGTCAGGCGCGGGTTCGGCGAATACTTCGTTCATCGCACCGGGCATTCGATCGATCCCCGCGATCTCCATGGCTCGGGGCCGCATATCGACAATCTGGAAACGCGCGAAGAGCGGTCGTTGATCCCGGGCATCGGCTTCTCGATCGAGCCGGGTGTGTATCTACAGAACGACGTCGGTATGCGCAGTGAGGTCAACGCCTACATCGGAACCGAAGGCGTTCTCATCACCCCGGTCGATTATCAGAAAGATCTGCTGGTAGTCTGACCTGTTGCCGGGCCTCGAATGAAATCCCACACCGTGGGATCTTCGAGCCCAAGTCGCCACAGCGCAAAAGTCGTCACGCCGAGCTGTCGTGCTTCGCGCACGAGTGTGGCGAGCAGCGTTTGATCGGCCACCCAGATCTCCCAGCCTTCCGGTGAGATCGCGTGCAGCGTCGCCGATGCGTGATCGCGGGTGAGTGGGATGTTGGTCATCGTCGTAAGTCGCCGCGCATCCGCGTAGCTGATGACTTCGGTTTCCGCCGCTCGGCGCCAGCGATAGCCATAGACTGGGAGCGCCGCGACGATGCGCGCCGCGCCGACTTCAGCGACGCGAACGCCGAGGTTGCGCGCGACCCAGTCGGGGGCAGCGATGGGACCGGGCGGGGATGCGCTCCAATGCTGGTCGTAGAGGATGGGCATCAAATAATCCGCTGACTGGAGCAGTAGCGCTGCTGGGTAAGCCGCGGTGTCGCCACTCGGAACCGCGATCACCGTGACGACGCCGCGGGCACGCACCGAATCGGCGATCGCTTTGGTGACCGTCACCAGCTGGTGGAGATCGCGCGGGGTCATCCCCTCGAAGTCGATCACGACCCCGTGATAATCACCGGAGTCGACCAGCGACGCAATACTGCCGGCGGTGAGCGCGGCGACCTGGGGATTGTCACCGAGCCCGCGCACGATCTCGGGATGGAATCGATTGCCGAAGTACGTCGTGATCAACGCCGTCTTCCGCGCGGCGATCATCCCGGTCGGACCGACCGTGTCCGGATAGAGCATCACGGGTCGAAAGCTCGTGGTGTCGAGCGCGATCCAGCCGGTGATCACTCTCGCCAGCGAGCTACCGTGTGCATCGACGGACTGATCACTGCGCGGATCCCAGGGTCCGGTGAATCCCCAGTAATCAGGCTGGATGCGCGGCTGCGGCGGCAATTGCGCGCACGCCGCGATTAAAATGATCGACAGCAGTCGGACTATTCTTCTCGAGCTCGCGAGCATCTGGACAGGTGTGCGCAGACTCTTAAACTCCGCGTTCATGAAACGTCTCACAACCTACCTCGCGCTCTTCGCGATCGCACCCGTTGCCATACACGCCCAGGCGGATCTCGTCTTGACCAACGGTCGCATCTACACGGTCGACAACGCTCGGCCGATCGTGACGGCGATGGCGGTGCGCAACGGTCGCGTGATGTTCATTGGCTCCGACGCCGAAGCACGAGCGCTGGTCAGACCGTCGACGCGAGTTGTCGATCTCCACGGCGCCCCGGTCTATCCTGGATTCACCGACGCCCACGCCCACCTGCTCGGGCTCGGCACGATGTTGCAGCGCGTCAATCTCGCCGGATCGACATCGTATGACGAAGTGATCGCGCGGACGAAAGCGTTCGTGAAGGACGTCAAACCCGGGCAGTGGATTCAGGGTCGCGGCTGGGATCAGAATCGCTGGGCGGTGAAGGAGTTTCCCACTCACGAGGCACTTGACCGCGCGTTTCCAAATAACCCCGTAGTGCTCGAGCGCATCGACGGCCACGCTTTGCTCGCCAACGCCCGAGCGATGGAGCTGGCCGGCGTCACCGCCGCCACTCGCGATCCGTCCGGAGGTCGCATCATACGTGACGCGTCAGGCGCGCCCGCGGGGGTGTTCGTCGACAACGCTCAGGAGTTGATCGACCGCGCGATTCCCGCACCGACGCGCGCTCAGACGCGAGCCGCGATTCTAGCGGCGATCGCGGAGGCAAATCGCTGGGGACTCACCGGAATTCACGACCCCGGCGAAAACGCGGAAACCATTTCGATCTACGAGGAGCTGGCGAAGGCAGGGAACTACTCGCTCCGCAACTACGTGATGATCAGCGACCCGGGCGAGCCGAACTCGCCGACAGCGCTGCGCAATCCGTATATCCAGCGCGGGCCGCAAAGCGCGCTCTATGACGCGCACCTCTGGGTTCGCGCCCTCAAGCTCTACGCCGACGGCGCGCTTGGCTCACGTGGCGCGGCGTTACTCGCCCCCTACAGCGACGAGCCGGGTAATTCAGGTCTGCTCGTGTCACAGCCGAGCCACATCGAGGCCTGGGCGGAGGCTGCACTGCAGCGCGGATTCCAGGTGAACGTCCACGCCATCGGCGATCGGGGCAATCGCATCGTGCTCGACGCGTTCGAGACGGCGCTGCGCAAATATCCTAAGGCAGACCATCGTTTCCGTATCGAGCATGCGCAGGTGCTGAGCCCGCAGGACATCCCACGCTTCGCGCAGCTGGGCGTCATCCCGTCGATGCAGGCGACCCATCAGACGAGCGACATGCGCTGGGCCGAGGCGAGAGTGGGCCCGGAAAGAATCCGTGGCGCCTACGCCTGGAGGTCACTGCTCAACACCGGCGTCGTAATCCCCAACGGGACGGACTTTCCCGTTGAGGAAGTCAACCCGCTACTGACCTTTCACGCCGCTGTAACCCGGCAGGACCCGACGAACTGGCCGGTGGGCGGCTGGTATCCTGAACAAAAGATGACCCGCGAAGAAGCTCTTCAGTCGATGACGATCTGGCCTGCGTACGCCGGTTTTCAGGAGAAGATCCTCGGCTCGCTGACGCCGGGGAAATACGCCGATTTTGTGGTGCTGGATCGCGACATCATGCGAGTGCCCGACACTGAAATCCTTGGCGCCCGCGTAACTTCCACCTGGATTGGAGGCAAGCCGGTTTATCAGGCGAGATAGCCTCGGCACATCGCTTGCCCTTTTACCGACTGAAATAACCCTCGGCTCCAGACAAATGCTCCGCCGGTTTTTCGGCTTCTCGATAATTCTGGTCGCGACACTCGCTTGCGGTCGCGACGATACAGCTTCGGCTCATCCCCGCAAAACCTCCAACGCCGAGGACGGCAGCGTTCCGCCGCGTCCGTCGGTGGTGGCTGCTGTGTCTCAGCCTTACAAAATCCTCCCGGTCTCCGCGGCTGGAACGATCACCGGCACCGTTGATTTCGACGGAACTCCACCGGCGCCGCAGGTGATCCGGCCGACGAGCGACGTCAACATCTGTGGCAGTACGGTCACCACCAACAACGTGACGATGTCGGGCACCAAGGTCGCCGGTGCCATTGTGTGGCTGACCGACATTCGCAGCGGCAAAGGATTCCCGCTCGAGCGCAGATTCGATCTCACCAACGATGGCTGCACGCTCGATCCATTCGTGCAGGTCATCTCGACGGCGAGCACACTCAACGTCAGCAACGACGATCGCGGGCTGCACACCAACCGATTCATCAACGTCGGCACCGGTCAGATCGCGGCGATTGCGCCGTTCAACGACGACGGCGAGGTGGTGCCGGTCGATCGATTGAACGAGCCGATGGAGGTGGAAGTCGTCTGCGAGCAGCATCCGTGGACGCACGCGTGGGTCGCGGTGCTCGATCACCCATACTACGCCCAGACTTCAAAGACCGGCACTTTTTCAATCGACGGCATCCCGGCGGGCAAATATCGAGTCCGCGCGTGGCACCCGAGTCTCGGCTTCGTCGACGACAGCATCACCGTGAATGCGGGCCAGCAGACGACGGTTGCATTCCACATCAAGCCGTCGGCGACAACTACGCCGGCGCCAGCGCCTGCGGCTGTTCCACCCGCTGCGTCGAGCACTCCGCCGGCCGCGTCGAGTACGCCGGCGGCGTCCAGCACTCCTGATACGATCAGGAAATAATCTCGGCGTACAGAGAGGGGCGCTGCGACTGGCAACCACAAAACTGAAGGCCGGGAGCTGGAAGCTGGAAGCAGCTTGGCGCCCAGCTCTTATTTGATTTGTTCTGCGCGCGGAGCTGGATGAAAGCGTGCTTTCAACCTCAGCACGGCGCTACAGAGCTTATGGCTACCAGCTCCCGGCCTTCTGTTTGTGGATGCCAGCTACTGCGCGCCGGACTCTACTCCGAGATATCAGTCCGCAACCAGCACGTCGCCCGCCCTGAACTGTCCCCGGTACAACCGCGAATACACTCCCTCCGAAGCCAAAAGCTCGGAGTGTTTTCCCTCTTCGACGATCACACCGCGGTCGATCACGACGAGTCGGTCTGCGCGCAGGACCGTGCTGAGGCGATGCGCGATGATCAGAGTGGAGCGGCCGCGCAGCAGCTCCTCCATCGCCTGTTCGACCAGGCGCTCGCTCTCGCTGTCCAGACTCGACGTCGCCTCGTCGAGAATCACCAGCGCCGGATCCTTTAGAAAGACGCGCGCAATCGCGATGCGCTGACGCTGGCCACCGGATAGCTTGACGCCGCGCTCGCCGACCCTGGTGTCGAATCCGTCCGGCAGCCGCTCGATGAATTCCATCGCGTGCGCGGCTTTCGCAGCCGCGCGAATTGCTTCTTCGCCCGGCCGAGCGCCGTCGGCGTCGATGCCGGCGTAGGCGATGTTCTCTCTGATGGTGCCGCTGAAGAGCGTAGGCTCCTGCGGCACGATACCAATCGCGCCACGCAAATCCGCGAGCGAGAGATCTCTGATGTCGAAGCCATCGAAGGTGATCCGACCGGTGGTGACATCCCAGAAACGCGGCAACAGGGAAGCGATCGTGGTTTTGCCTGCACCGCTCGGTCCGACGAGCGCGACGACTTCGCCCGCGCCGATTTTCAGCGAGACATTCTGGAGCACCTCCGGCAGTCCGGGGTTGTAGCGGAACGTCACGTTTTCGAAGACGACTTCGCCACGCACAGGACGTGGCAGATGTAGCGGACGACCCGGATCCTGCACATCCGACTCGGCTTCCAGCATGTCGAACACTCGGCGCGCAGCACCGACTGCTTCCTGGTATGCGCCAAAGAGCGAAGCGAGCGATCCAACCGCGCCGGCGACGTAAAGCGCGTATAACAGGAACGACACCAGTGCGCCGGCGGTAAGACTCCCCGCCAGGACCTGTCGGCCGCCTTGCCACAGCACTGCGACCACGCCGCCAAACCCGCAGAAGGTCAGAATTCCGAAGAAGGTGCCGCGGATGCGCGCTCGGGTCAGCGCCGCGGAAACCACCTCGACCAGGTGCGAGCCATACCGACGGACTTCCTCGGCCTCCGCGGTGTAGCTCTGAACCGTTTTGATCTGCGAGAATGCTTCGTCGGCAGTACCCGTCGCTTCCGCGATGCGATCCTGCACGCCGGTGCTTGCGCGGCGCAGTGCCCGGCCGAAAACAATCGCAGCGCCAACCACGATCGGCACCACGGCGAGGGTCGTCGCAGTGAGGCTGGTGTTGGTCAGAATCAGCAGAATGATTCCGCCGACGAGGAACAGCGTCTGCCGCGCGAACTCCGACAGGTTGTAACTCAGAACCGTCTGCAGCACCGTCGTATCGGACGATAGCCGGCTCGTCAGCTCACCGGTGCGACGCTCAGTAAAAAACCCCGGCGACAGCCGCACGAGATGCGCGAACAGATCTTCACGCAGCTTGGCGATCACCAGCTCGGACGTAGAGGTCAGCAGATAGACCTGCACGAAGTTGAGCAGCGCCTGCACCGCGAACAGCACCAGCAGGCTGATGGCGATGCGATTGAGGAGCGATTGATTTGCGGAGATGAACGCGGCGTCGAGGAGATGCCGGACGATCTGCGGGAATGCGAGTGCGATGCTCGCGCTGAGAACGAGGCAGACGAACGCGACCACCAATCGCCCGATGTACGGGCGCACTCTCGGCAGCAGTCTGCCCAGTGGGCGCGGAGATGTTACAGGTGCGTTGGCGCGCGGCGTCGGTCGCTGTGCCGATACGGCGAAGGGTGGCGGAGATGTCACGCCAGGAAAACCTTGCGGTCGATCACCATCGCCAGGAAAAGCAGCGCGAGATAGAGCAACGAGAACTTATAGACCTGCCACGCCGGCTTCGTCCATTCCGGCGTCATCATGATCCTGATGATGCCGAGGAGCAGCAGGATCCCCAGCACCAATGCAGATACGAAGTAAATCAGGCCGAATGCGCCGAAAGTGAAAGGCAGAAGCGTGAGCGCAATCAGAATTACGTTGTACCAGAGCATTTGACGCATCGTCTCACGCTCGCCCCACACCAGGGGCGCCATCGGCACGCCCGCGCGTCCATAGTCCCTTTGCTTGAGCAGGGCAAGCGCCCAGAAGTGTGGAGGCGTCCAGAAGAACACGATCAGAAAGAGATAGACTGCGGTGAGATCGATTCTGCCGGTCATCGCAGCCCAGCCGACGAGCGGTGGAAACGCGCCGGCCGCGCCGCCGATCACGATGTTCTGCGGAGTAGTGCGCTTGAGCCAGCGCGTATAGACGAAGACGTAGAAGTAAAATCCGGCCAGCGCGAGGACGGCGGTGAGCACGTTGGTGAAGCGCGCGAGGAGATACGTTGCCGCGGTGGCGAGTGCGATGCCGAACGCCAGCACTGCACGCGGCCCCATGCGTCCGCTCGGAATCGGCCGCAGTCGGGTGCGTGACATCTGGGTGTCGATGTCGCTGTCGAGGTACATGTTGACCGCGTTCGCTCCACCGGCCATCAGGTAGCCGCCGACGAGCACAACTAGCACGGACAACCAGGTTGGCTTGCCGGCCACGAACATCGGCGCGACGGTCGTCACCAGCAGCAGTGAAATGATGCGCGGCTTGGTGAGTGACACCATGTCGCGCATCAGCGAGGACTGCGCTGGATCGTGCGCGCGGACTTCCGTCACGTGCTGACTCCCTCGGGCGTAGCAAACTCACCGCGCGACGGCGACTCGTACGCGATTCGCTCGATCTCGGTCAGTCCATGATTCCCGGCGGCGAGGGCGGTGAGCGCGACGACGGTGATCCAGAGAAGTGTGCCGACGGCCTGATGCAGTGACCGGAATGTCGGCGGCAGGTTCATCTCCACCATCGCCGCGGCGACCAGCAGCTGCAGGACGACGACCCCAAGCGCTGCGGTCGTCGCGCGCCGAATCACCGGTGATTCACTGCGTTTTTTCGAGGCGAAGAAAATTCCGGTGAGGTGGCCGAGCAGCAGGAAGGCAATGATGCGGTGGGTGACCTGAATCCAGAACGGGGTGCCGCTACCCGCCGCAACGCGGCACCATGGGAATCCGAGGCAGGCTGCCGGAGCGCCCGGTGTGTTTGCCGTCAACGCGCCGAACACGAGTGCGAGGAATGTCAGCCCAACTGCAGCGCGCGCGGATCTAAACGTTCTCTCGTAGCGCGCTGGAATTTTCGTGGCGCCGAATCCGCCCGCTCGCACAACTACGACAACGAGCACTGCCAGCAGCGACATAGCAATTGCGAGGTGGGTGACGACGATGATCGGGTTGAGCTCCATCTTCACCGTCACCGCGCCAAAGAGCGCGGCGACGATCACCAGCAAGACCGCGAGCAGCGCTGGCCTCAACGCGCCACCGGGGCCAGCCACACCATCAGCCTTGCGTTGTCTCAACGCAATGAGCGCCAGCACGATGATCGCAACCGATAGCGTAGCGGCCCCGTACCGATGCGAGATCTCGACGAGCAGCGACTGCGCGTTACTGCTCGGCGTGAACGATCCGTAGCAATCCGGCCAATGATCGCCACAGCCGAGCCCGGATCCAGTAATGCGGACGATCGCTCCAAAAACGACCTGCGCGAATCCAATCAGGAGCGCCGCGTAACCGACCCTTCTAAGCGCGACCATCTCAGTTCGGGCCGCGATGACCGCTGACCGCTAACCGCACACCGCTTCCCGCTAACCGCACCCCGCTTTCCGTCTCACGCTCAACCGCGGTCATCTCGTGGCCGCCGTGGTTCATCTGCATGTGCTGACCGCGCTGCTGGACGCGGTGCCACGTCGCGAACAACAGGAACGCGAGCGCGATCGCGGGAACCACGCCCCAAATGAGCTCGGTAACGGGCGAGCCGGAGGGAACCAGATTCGAATGTTGAGCGCGGCGCTGCGCGATGATCGATCGTACGATCGCGATCTCGGCCACCGCGCAAGCGAGCGCGGCAATCCAGAAGATTGTCTCAGCCAGTGGCTGATTCATTGACTCTGAGTGAAGTGTGCGGCAGCGCAGAACATTTCGCTGCGCCTTTAAAGCTACTCGCGCACAATGTTCCTTTGCACTACCGTAATGGTTCGCCCGCTCACCGCTCACCGCTCACCGCTCACCGCTCACCGCTCACCGCCTCCCGCCTCCCGCCTCCCGCCTCCCGCCTCCCGCAATGGCCGACCCAATCCCCGTCGAGAGACTCTCGACGTCGACAAACCGCGATGAGCGCTTCGAGCGCGCATCGGCGCTTCCACGTCAGCTCGGAATGTGGAGCGCGATTGCCGTTCTCGTCGGCTCGACCATCGGCTCCGGAATTTTTCGATCCCCGGCGAGTCTTGCTGACAAGCTGCCGGGTCCGCTCCCTCTGCTGGCGATCTGGCTGACGGGTGGATTG
>DASTGU010000002.1:0-11471 GCA_035718845.1 Gemmatimonadaceae bacterium
GCGGACAGCCTCGACAACGCCGACACCTGGTCGCGGCCGGATTTTCTGCTGTTCAACGGCACCAATCTCTTTCTCTATCCTGAAGGAAGGCCGTTTGATTTCCCGGCTTCGGTGTCGGTGAATACCGAGGCTGGCTGGAAAGTCGTGACGGGGATGCCGTCGGCCGGCGCGCATCGGTATTCGGCATCCAACTATCACGACCTGGTCGACTTTCCGTTCTTTGTCGGACAATTCGATCTCGACAGTACCCAGATCTCCGGCACCTGGGTTCGATTTGCGACGTATCCGTCCGGCAGCGTGACCGGCGGTGCGCGCGTCGCCGTCTGGGAGGCACTGAAGCGCGTGATTCCCGCCGAAGTGAAAGTCTTCGGCGAGGTGCCCTGGGCGAACTACAGCGTTCTGCAAATCGCCGATCCGTCTTACGGCGGTGGGTCGGGACTCGAGCATCAGAACTCGCACGTCGATGTACTCGGCCCTGGAATGCTCGGGACGCCGGTGCTGCCATCACTCTATGCGCACGAGATCTTCCACGCCTGGAACGTGAAGCGGCTCCGTCCGGCTGACTTGTGGCCATACCGTTATGACCAGGAGCAGCCGACGGCGCTGCTCTGGATCAGCGAAGGCATCACCGATTACTACGCCGATCTCGCCGAGGTCCGCGGAGGTGTCACGAATCCACAGGGATTCTACGAGGCGACAAGCGACAAGATCTCGCAGGTCGAAGAGCTGCCCGCGACTTCGCTCGAGGACGCATCGCTGTCGACGTGGGTGCATCCGCGCGACGGCACCGAGTACATCTACTATCCGAAAGGATCACTCGCTGGATTGCTGATCGACATCATGATTCGCGACGCGAGCGACAATCACGCGTCGCTGGATGACGCAATGCGCTCTCTGTACAACGCCGACTACAAGACCAATCGCGGCTTCACCAGCGACGATTGGTGGGCGGCGGTGACCAAGGCCGCCAACGGAAAGTCGTTCAGCGATTTCGCCGCGCGCTACATCGACGGTCGCGAGCCGTTTCCGTACGATCGAGTGTTACCGCTCGCCGGGCTGCGCCTGGCGCGTGACACGGCTCGCGTGCCGCAGCTCGGAATCGCGAGTCTGCAGGATTCGACCGGTTTGCGTGTGACCGAAGTGATTCCGGAGAGCGCCGCTGCTGCCGCCGGAGTTCAACCCGGCGATCAGTTGATCTCGGTCGCCGGCTTTGACGCCGCCGATCCGAACTGGACCGAGCGCTTTCGCGGGCGCTACGCTCGAGCAGCGGAGGGGACGGACTTACCAGTCGTGATCAAGCGTGATGGGAATCAGCAGACGCTGACTGCGCATCTGCACTTCGTGATGCGGATCGATTCGAAAGTCGTCGAGGACGGGCGAGCATCGGCGAAGGCCAAGAGGATTCGATCAGGGCTGCTCACGGGAACGACAAACTGAAAAACTACCAGCTGGCGGCTGGCGGCTTATGGCCAGCAGCTCTGTGCTGAGAAAACGGCCAGCGAAAGACGCTGGCCGTTTCGATTTGTGTGAAGCTCGAAGCCGCCGGCTGAAAGCCGCCAGCCGCCAGCTGGTATTCTTCAGTTAGTAGTTAACCCTACTTGAGTATCGCCTTGGCTATCGTCTGTAGCTGCATATTCGAAGTCCCCTCGTAGATCGTCCCGATCTTGGCATCGCGATAAAACTTTTCGACCGGATAGTCCTTCGTGTATCCGTACCCACCGAAAAGCTCGACGCACAGTGAGGTGACCCGCTCGCACACCTGCGACGAGAACAGCTTCGCCATCGCGCCTTCGCGCGCGATGTCCTTGCCGGCGTCCTTGAGACGCGCTGCGTTGTATACCATCAATCGCGCTGCTTCTACCTCAGTTGCCGCCTGAGCCAGCTGGAACTGAACGGCCTGGAAATCAGCGAGTGGTTTGCCGAATTGCTTGCGCTCGTTCACATAGGAAATCGCCGCGTTGAGAGCGCCCTGCGCCACGCCAATCATCTGCGCACCGATGCCGATGCGCCCGCCGTTCAGCGTGTTGATCGCGATCTTGTAACCCTGACCCACGGGGCCGAGCACGTTGTCCTCGGGAACTTCGCAGTTGTCGAGCAAGAGCTCAGTCGTGCTTGACGCGCGAATGCCGAGCTTGTCTTCCTTCTTGCCGACTTTGAATCCCGGAAAGTCCCGCTCGATGATGAACGCGGTGATCCCGCGATAGCCTGCCGCCGGATCTGCATTGGCGAATACGATGAAAATGCCAGCCTCGGCGCCGTTGGTGATCCACAACTTCTGGCCGTTGAGGATCCACTTCTCGCCACGCTTCTCGGCGCGCGTCGCCAATCCAAATGCGTCGGAGCCCGATCCAGATTCCGACAGCGCGTACGCGCCGACGACTTCCGATGTCAGCTGCGGCAGATACTTCGACTTTTGCGCGTCACTTCCGTACTTCAGCAGCGGAAACTCGACCAGGGTGTTCTGGACATCGCAGACAATTGCAGCGGCAGCGTCGATCTTGCTGATCTCTTCGACTGCCAGGGTCACCATGAACAGATTGCCGCCGGCGCCGCCGTACTCCTCAGGAGCTTCGATTCCCATCAACCCGAGCTCGAAGTACTTGGGCAGCAACGACGGATCGATTTTGCCCGCCTTTTCCATCTCCATCACTCGCGGGCGCACTTCCTCCTGCGCGAATGCGGCGACCGCATCGCGGAACATGACCTCCTCTTCGGAGAGCACGGTCAGCGCATTCGCGCCGGTTTCAGTCTGCATTCTTACCAGATCCTCGGCTGGAGCGCCGCAGCGCGTACCATCGGATCACCTTCCTTGCAGCCCCACGCTGCGCGGAACTCCGGCATGTTGCTGAGCGGCCCGTTCACCCGCCACTTGGAGGGTGGATGCTCGTTAGAGCTGACGAGGTATCTCAGAAACTCCGGTCGATCCAGCTCGCGCCAGACCTGCGCCCAGCCGAGGAAGAAGCGTTGTTCCGGTGTGAAGCCGTCGATCACCGGCTGCGGATGCGCAGCGAGTGCGCGCTTCATTGCCGCATACGCCACGGTCAGCCCACCGAAATCACCGATGTTCTCGCCGAGGGTGAGCTTGCCCTGCACGTGCGTGGCCGTGTCGAGCACGGTGTACGCATCGAACTGACTGACGATCTTGTTCGCCTCGGCCTCATACTTCGCCGCGTCTTCCTTCGTCCACCAGTCGCGCATGTTGCCGAACTTATCGTACTGGCGGCCCTGGTCGTCGAACGCGTGCGACATCTCGTGGCCGATCACCGCGCCCATCGCGCCGTAATTCAGCGCATCGTCTGCGTTCGGATCGTAGAACGGCGGCTGCAGAATGCCGGCGGGGAACACGATCTCGTTGAGCAGCGGATTCTCATACGCATTCACTGTCGGTGGCGTCATTCCCCACTCGGTGCGATCGGTGGGTTTGCCGATCTTCGCCCAATCGCGCTGTGACAGGAACTGGTTCGAGGCGACGACGTTGGTGAAGTAACCGCCGGGCGTGATCTGCAGCTTCGAGTAGTCACGCCACTTGTCGGGATATCCGATCTTGCGATTGAATGCATCCAGTTTCACGAGCGCCTGCTGCTTCGTCTCCGGACCCATCCACTGCAGCTGCTCGATCCGGGAGCGCAGCTCGCGCACGAGATTATCGACGATCGTAACAGCACGCGCCTTGGCGGCCGGCGAGAATTTACGGGCGACGAATTCCTGACCGAGGATCTCGCCGAGGTAATTGTCGGTGGCGTTGGTGCAGCGCTTCCAGCGCGCGCTGATTTCGGTTGCCCCTGTAAAGAGCTTGTTGAACTCGAAGTTCTGCTGCACAAATGGCGTGCTGAGGTACGGCGCCGAGCCGTGCACCAACCGCCAGCGGAGAACCGTCTTCCAGTCGGCGACAGGGATGCTGGTCAACAGCTTGTCGAATGCCTGGAAGAACTCAGGCTGCCCGACGTTGATTTTCTGCGGCGGCGCGATGTGTAGCGCGCGGTAGAAGTCTTCCCACTTGAAATCCGGCGTCAGCGAATCGACCTGACGCAGAGTCATGCCGTGATAATTGTTCACGACGTCGCGCAGCTGTATCGGAGTCCTCGACGCTCTCGCGAACTGGGTCTCGACCGACAGCACCGTGTTCGCATCGACTTTTGCCTTTGCGGGATCCTCGCCAAGCAGACGGAAGGTGCCAGCGACGTTGTCGACGAATTTGGCGCGCAGATCGGCCGACGCGGTGTCGTTCTTGGTGTAGTACTCGTTGTTGGGCAGGGAGAGGCCGCCCTGATACAATCCTGCGATGGTGTTCGCGGCGTCCTTGGCATCCTGAGCGGAGCCTTCGGAAATCGGCGCCAGGCCGTAGCTGTATTCGAGCTCGCCGAGCGCGCGTTTTAAATCGGCGACGGAGTTGATTGCAGCTATTCGATTTAACGCGGGCCTGAGCGGCGTCGCTCCGAGTCGCTCGACGGCCGTCGTGTCCATGCAGCTCGAATAGAACGCGGCCATTTTGTAATTGTCGGTGCCGGGCTTGTACTGACCTGCCTTCAGTCGGACGACGCTACTATCGAGTATCTCGCGCAGCAGCGCCTGATTGGAATCAAAAAGCTGGTCGAAGGCGCCGTAGCTGGAGTAGTCTCCGGGAATCTTCGCGCGCTGCAGCCAGCCGCCGTTGGCGTAGGAATAGAAATCCTCACATGGAGCGCAGGTGGTGTCCATGTTGGCTCGGTCGAACGGCTTTGTTTGCACAGGTGCCTGAGCACCAAGGACACTCGCAAACGCCAGCGCAAGAAACAGTGGGTGGGCCAGGGTTCGGCGAGAGACAATCACCAGCTTCCTCCTTGTTATGTAACGGTTTGTCGCGATGCTTCGGTTTGACGCGCGGTCTTTGCCCGGCAGGCATCACCGCAGAGCTTCTCTGAACAGTCAGGATCCCAACAGCGATCCGCCTCGGCGCCGGCAAAAGCTTTCACCGGCTCGATGCCTGCGCGCTCGAGAATCAATTCACCGAGCTTCTCGTGGACGCCGAACGCAGGTGTGACACTGAATGTCACGTGCGGAAATGGACGCGCGGCAGCGGCGACCATGCGCGGAATGTCAGTTGTCGAGTGCCGCCCAGGCGATAGCATATAGGGGAACACGATCACATCACTGGCGCCGCGCTGGACGCAGTCAGCGAAGCCGGCGGCGATATCGGGCTCTGCGAGGTCCATGTGGGCAAAGCTCACCACTACCTCGGGACCCGTCATCGTCTGCAGCAGGTTGGCCATGCACCGCATCATGTCGTTCGCCTCGGCGCGCACCGAGCCGTGATCGACAATCAGAATTCCTTTCATATTTGCAAAATGGCGGTCAGTCTGCCCCGATACTAGTGCGGAGCTTCGTCGAGGCTGGTGCCGCGATGCCAGGTTGGCACCGCCAGACCGCCGGCATCCTCGTAGAAATGGATTTTATTCGGGGCGTAGATCTTGGTCAGAAGGATGATTTGCCCGGTGTGCATCGCGAAGTGCTCGACGACGTGGTAAACCGCGGCCAGGACGGTCGTCTCACGATCCTGAATCACCAGCTGTCGTTGGAGATCTCGTTCTGTCAGACCCGCGAGCACGGAGTCCGCTTCGCGTAAGACGGTCTCGAGATTGTCGAGCAGCTTGTGCGCGTCGGCCCCGTCAGCCTGCGAGAATTCAGCGGCGCGATAGCGACTTACGGTTTGACCGCCGACGCCGCCAAGTATCCACTCGGTGACGTTTCCGGTGAGATGTAGCAGCAGATTGCCAATGCTGTTCGAGCCGGAGTTGGGCCTCGACCAAACTGCCTGACGCGGCAGTGCTTCCACACAGTGCCGCAGCTTGATCGGGTACTCCTTCGTCAGCCAGTAACGCGAGCGCGCCAGGAAACTTTCGGCGACTGACATCAGGCTGGCTGGGCAGCCGCGGGAGCCCGGAGAGTGGGCTTGCTCAGTGTGTCGCGGAACACGTCGAGTGCAAGCTCCACCTTTCCGAACGGCGCCGAGACCTGCACGCCCTGTACATAGGGTCGGACACGCTCGAGCATCTCGCGTGCGATGGCGATGCCTTCGGCGACGCCGTGCTCCTTGGATTTCGCGCTGGCGACGCGCATGCGCTCGATGATATTCGGCGGGACGATGACGCCCGGCACCTCGTTGGCGAGGAACTCGGCGTTGCGCAGAGAGACGAGTGGCCAGATCCCCGCGACAATCGGAATGCGCACGTGCTCGATGGTCGACAGGAATTTCTCCAGCTGCTTGACGTCGAACACCGGCTGGGTGATCGCGTACTCGGCGCCAGCTTCGACTTTCCACTCGAAGCGCTTGAGCTCCTGTGCCGGATCGATCGCCGCCGGATTCACACCGACACCGATGGCAAACCTGGTCGGCTGACCGATTGCGTTGCCGCCTGGATCGAGCCCGTGATTGAGATTGTTGACGAGATTGGTGAGTCCGATTGCATCGATATCGAACACTGCGGTCGCGTTTGGATACGGCCCCATCTTCGGCGGGTCGCCGGTGATCAGCAGCAGATTGCGCAATCCAACAGCGGACGCACCAAGGAGATCGCTCAGCATGCCGAGCAGGTTGCGATCGCGGCAGCAGTAGTGGATGACGGTTTCGATGCCAACCTGCTGCTCGATGAGAATGCTGCAGAGCAGCGCGCCCATCCGTGACTGCGCGCGCGGGCCGTCGGGGACATTGACGGCATCGACACCGGCATCACGCAGCGCCGCTGTATCGCGAATCATCTTCGAGGCATCGACTCCGCGCGGCGGAACGATCTCGACCGACGTCACGAACTCGCCGGTGGCGATCTTGCGTCCCCATTTCGAGCGCTCAGCGAGCGGCACCGGCTGAACACCCGGATTCTCGGGCGGAACGTCGGGATGAGCCTGCCGACGCTCCTTCATCGGCACGCGCGCCTGACGTGGAGAGAGCGGACGTACACCCTCGACCATCGCGGCGATGTGTTCGGGCGTCGTACCGCAGCAGCCGCCGACAATCTTTGCACCCGCCTGAACCAGGTGGTGCGCGTACGTCGCCATGTACTCGGCGCTCGCCATGTACATGCTCCGACCGCTGACATCGCGCGGCATACCTGCGTTGGGCTGTGCGGACAGCTTGCGTCGAGTTATTGGTGCCATCTTCTCGATTGCATCGAGAATGATTTGCGGACCGACGGAGCAGTTGAGGCCGATGACGTCGGCGCCAAATGCATCGAGAGTCCGGGCGAGATCCTCCGGCGTCACGCCGTAGGGCGTGTGGCAATCCGAGCCGATGGTCATTTGCGCGATCACCGGCATCTTCGGATCGACTTCGCGCGCAGCGAGAATCGCCTGCTCGATTTCGTGCAGGTCGGAGAAGGTCTCGAGGATGAACAGATCAGCGCCGCCATCCTTGAGCGCGTGCATCTGCTCGCGGAATGCAGCGCGTGCTTCATCGAGACTGGTGGGCCCAAAGGGCTCAATGCGTAAGCCGAGTGGACCGACTGCGCCTGCAACAAGCAAGTCGTCTTCCGCTACTTCGCGGGCAAGTTTCGCAGCCGCGCGATTGATCTCGGCTACCTGATTGGCGAGACCGTACTGCTCCAGCTTGAAGCGATTGGCGCCGAAGCTGTTGGTCTCCAGGACTTCAGCGCCTGCCTTCCTGTACGCCTTGTGGACGTCGCGAATGAGATCAGGCGCGCGCAGGTTGAGCTCGTCGTAACACTGATTGATAAAGACGCCCTTGTTGTAGAGCATCGTTCCCATCGCACCGTCGAAGACGACGACCTGGAGCGGATCGATCAGTCGCGCCAGCAGCGGATTGTCAGGCAACGGCCACCTCCTGCGCGTTCGCCTGTGCACCGGTTCCGCGTACAGCGTAATACTTCGCTTCCGGGTGATGCATGATCACCGCGGCGGTCGATTGCTCGGGCAGAAGCTGGAACGCTTCGGTCAGGTCCATACCGAGTGCTTCCTTCGCGGGGAGGAGCTTGAACACCACCGCGTGATCGTCCAGATCGGGACAAGCACCGTAGCCCCATGAGTATCTCTTACCGCTTTCGACGCCCAGCTCTTTCTTGATCCGTCGATGCGCCCACTCGGCGACGGCTTCTGCTGTTTCTACTGAGAGTCCATGCGAGTAGAACGCTTCGGTGTATTCGTGTTTGCCCTGGAGCTCCTCGAAACGCTTTGTCGCTTCGTTGCCAACGGTGACGACCTGCAGCGGTACGACATCGACATCGCCTGAATCGACGCTGCGCACGTAGTCGGCGAGACAGAGACGCTCGCGACCGACCATTCGCGGGAAGTGGAAGCGTGCGATCTCGCGCAGCGACCCACCGTCGCTCGAGTATGCAGCTGGGTCGTAGATGATTACGTCGTTGCCCTGCGATTGCGCGGGGAAGTAGCCGTAGACGACTTCCGGTTTGATCCAGCCATTCTTCTTCGCGTCTTTCTTGAGTCGCTCGAGAGCAGGCTCGAACTCCTTCTTGACCGTCTGCTTGTACGCATCGCCCGAACCGCGTGCGCCCCACTGCAGTCGATAGAGCTCATCGAGATCCAATAGCTCGAAAACCTCATCGAGCGGAATGTCGCGAATGACGCGCGTGCCCCAGAATGGAGGCTTAGGAACGGGATTATTTGCCGCGACGTCGCTGCGCTGGCCACCAGCCTCACCGACCGCGATGTCTTTGCCGACAGCGGTCTTGAGAAACACGTCGTTACGCGCGTCCTCCAGGTTCTTGATGACGAAGTCTTTGCGCTGCTTCGGATCCTGGAGAACATCCATTGTCTCCAGCCCCTCGAATGCGTCCTTGCAGTAGAAGACCCCCGCTCCGTAGTGCCGATCGCCATCGACAAACAGCGCGCGCCGGCCGAAGCGACGGTTGATGGCAGCGCCGCCGATGAGCACCGGAATCTTCATCCCGCGCTTGTCGAGCTCCTGCACGCAAAGCGGCATCTGCTTGCTCGTCGAGACGAGGAGCGCGCTTAGTCCGATCGCATCGGCGCCCACCTCAACCGCCTTGTCCAAAATCGTGTTGACGGGGACCTGCTTGCCGAGGTCGTAGACGGTGTAGCCGTTATTGGAGAGGATGGTGTTGACGAGCGATTTGCCGATGTCGTGCACGTCCCCGTACACTGTCGCGAGAACGACTTTCCCTTTGGTGAATCCCTCCGCCTTCTCCAGGAACTGCTCGAGGTGCTTCACCGCCTTCTTCATCACCTCGGCGGATTGAAGCACGAACGGAAGAATGAGCTCGCCGGCGCCGAATTTGTCGCCGACTTCTTTCATCGCAGGCAACAGTACGTCGTTCAGAACGCGGACAGGGTTGTCTCTTACGCCAGCGGAGTCCAGCTGTTCTTCGATGCCCTCCTTCTTGCGATGCAGAATCATCCAGTGGATGCGCTGATCCGGCGACATGCCCGAGGTGGGATCTTCCTTCTCGGCCTGCGCCGTTGAAGTCGTTGCACCGGCGCTGGCGAAATACTCGATGAAAAGCTGAAGCGCGTCCGACCGCTTGTTGAACACCAGGTCGTCGGCCAGCTCGCGCTCCGTCTGCGATATCTCGGCGTATGGCCTGATATGCGCGGGATTTACGATCGCGGCATCGAGCCCTGCCTGCACGCAATGGTGCAGGAACACCGAGTTCAACACCCCGCGAGCTTCCGCTGACAGGCCAAAGCTGACGTTCGAGACGCCAAGGATGGTCGACACGCCCGGCAGCTCGCGCTTGATAAGTCGGATGCCTTCGATGGTTTCCTTGCCCGACTCGATCCACTCCGCGTCGCCAGTCGCCAGCGTAAAAGTTAGCGCGTCGTAGATGATGTCCTCGGGGGCGAGCCCGTATTCGCCAACAACGATGTCGTAGATCTTTTTGGCGACCTCGAGCTTCCGCTCACGAGTCTTCGCCATTCCGATCTCGTCGATGGTGAGGGCGATAACTGCTGCGCCGTGCTTCTTCACCAGGGGTACGACAGCATCGATGCGCTTGCGGCCATTCTCCATGTTGATGGAATTGACGATGCCGCGTCCGGGAATGTGCTCGAGCGCTTTCTCGATGACGTTCGCTTCGGTGGAGTCGATCACCAGCGGAGTTTCAACGCTCATCGAGAGAAGTTTCACCACCTTTGACATCTGCTCCGCTTCGTCGGCGCGCTCCGTGAGAGCGACGCAGACGTCGAGCACGTGCGCGCCGGAATCGACCTGATCGCGCGCCACCTCGAGAATTCCCTCGTAATCGTCCGCCAGCAGCAGTCGCTTCACTTTGCGTGAGCCCTGCGCGTTGACACGCTCGCCGACGAGCAGCGGCGGCGGATCCTGATGGAGCGTGATGGCGCGCATCGCCGAGCTGACGCGCGGTACGTGGCTGACGTGTGGAGTCTTCGCCTCAGGCTCCGCTTTGCGCACAGCGCTGACGATTGCCGATAGATGTTCGGGGGTCGTGCCGCAGCATCCGCCGACGATACGCACGCCAAAGTCGCGCACGAATTCCGACAGGGCGTCGGCCATCGGTGCCGGCTCGAGCGGATACACCGCGTCACCAGTGCCGGTGTTGAGCGGCAATCCCGCATTCGGGATTACCGAGAGCGGCAGCGTCGCGTGCTCGGAGAGATAGCGCACCGGCTCGCGCATGTGCTCAGGACCAGTGGAGCAATTCAGTCCAATTACATCGACGCCGAGCGCCTCCAGGGTGGTCATCGCGCTGGCGATGTCGGTGCCGAGTAGCATACGCCCGCTGACGTCGAGCGTGACCTGCGCCTGGATTGGAATGCGGCGACCGATCTCGGTGAACAGCTGCTCGATTCCAGCGACGGCCGCTTTGACCTCGAGGATGTCCTGCGACGTCTCGATCAAAAGCAGATCGACGCCACCTTCTACCAGATACCTGGCCTGCTCGTAGAAATTCGCGGCAAGCTCGTCGAAGGTGATCTGCGACAGCACGGAATCAGAGCTCGATGGCAGCATTCCCGTCGGCCCCATCGAAGCAGCGACGAACTTCGGTTTATCGGGAGTGGCGTACTTGTCCGCCGCGGCTCTCGCGATTCGAGCGGCGGCGAGATTGATGTCGCGAACCTTGTCGCCGAGTCCCCACTCATGGAGACGGCGTGGCGTCGACTGGAAGGTGCAGGTTTCAACGACATCGCAGCCGACTTTCAGGAATGACTCGTGGATTTCCTGAATGACATCCGGCCGCGTCAGAACGAGATAATCGTTGCAGCCTTCAAACGCTTTCCCACCAAAATCCTCGGCGGTGAGATGGTAGCGCTGGATGTTCGTCCCCATCGCGCCGTCGTAAACGAGGACGCGGCGATTCAGCTCATGGAGGTAACGGGATTGGTTCTTTCGTTCAGCCATCTCTTCCACTCCCGCTCATTAGCTGAGCGGTAACAAAAAAGCCCGCGCATAGGCGCCGGGCCAGCGCTTTAGCGGATTGTTTAACGTGGCCGCAAGTTGCTTTAAATCGCCACGGATTCGATTAACACCCTTCACTATTGTAGTG
>DASTGU010000003.1:0-2515 GCA_035718845.1 Gemmatimonadaceae bacterium
GCGCATCCGCGCGAGGACCGACATACGTGATGCGGCCATCGCGCTCTACAACCGTTCCGTTTTCAATCGGCGGCCGGGTGATGGGCAGCACCCAACGCGCGTGGTAGCGCATTACCGCGGTGGGATCTGACTTCGATCCGTGGCTGGCGCAGTGTCAGCCGGAGTGCGTGGAACAGTGTCGCGACGGGGCGGCCGGCGAGTCGTATCACGGCGCGACGTGTCGAACACCGTCGGTGTGCGATTGCGCGATGGCACCGGCTCGTATCCCGGCTGCAAGGGTGGCGGAGTAACGTTCACTGGATTTCTGTTGCCGCCCGACGGCACCGGCGGCGTTATCGGGAGCGGACTGGTGTCGATCCGCGGCACGCCAAACTGAGAGTATGGCCCATGCTTGTCGCAATCGCGAGTCGGCTCGGTTCCGGAGATGTAGAACTCGCTGCCGACGAGGTTGCGCGGACAATACGGAGTCTGGAGCAGTCCGCTGCTGAAGTCGATCTCGCGAGTGACGATCGACGTTGGCCTCGGCCAGTCAGGCGGAATGGGTTTGCGGCGATAGACCTCGGTCATGAACGCCGTCCACGCCGGCGCGGCGAGGACACCGCCTTGCGCATTGTCCTTGATCTTTTGCGGGAGATCGAGTCCAAACCAGACGCCCGCGACCAAATCCGCTGTGTAGCCGATGAACCAGACGTTGGTGCCGTCGTTGGTCGTTCCGGTCTTGCCGCCGGCTGGATAGTGGAAGCCCGATTCCCACACGCTGGCGCCGGATCCGCGGCGAATGACGTCCTTCATGATATCGACCATGATCCACGCTTCCTCGGGCGACATCACCTGGGTGCGTGTCGGCGTGGGCTGCCAGAGAATCTCACCCTTCTGATTCTCGACTCGGATGATCGCGTTCGGCGTCGCGCGAACTCCGAGGTTGGCGAAGGCGGTGTAGCCGGAGATCAGCTCAATCGGATAGACGTCGGCTGCCCCGATGTGGATCGATGGATATGGCGGAATTGGAGTGGTGATGCCGAAATTCCGCGCTTCGTTAATGACGGTCTGCTCGCCGAGCTCCATACCGAGCCGCACGGTGGAGACGTTGCGCGAGAGATAGAGCGACTGACGGAGCGGAATCTCGCCGAGGAACTTTAGGTCGTAATTCTGCGGCGCCCACTCGGGCTGACCAGGAACCTGCAGCACCAGTGGGCTGTCATTGACGATGTACGACGCGGGCCGGCCGTTCTGAATGGCCGCCGTGTACACGATCGGCTTGAAGGTCGAGCCGGGTTGCCGCTTCGCCTGCACTGCGCGATTGAACTTCGAGTCTTCGAAGTCGCGACCGCCGATCATAGCGCGCACGGCGCCGGTGCGCGGGTCGAGGGCTAGAAAAGCGCCCTGCAGGTAGGGCGACGTTCCGCTTCCCTCGTCGTTTTCGCGGTGCGCGATGTAGTGCTCGTAGCTCTCGTGCTGATACGGCCCGTAGCGACCACCTTCGATCGCGCGCGCCTGTCGCTCGACGGCGCGCTCCGCAGCGCCCTGCATGTCGAGATCGAGGGTAGTGTAGACCTTGAGGCCCTGCTCGTAGAGCTGCTTGCCGAATTGCGCGTCTAGCTGCTGTCGAACCCATTCGACGAAGTACGGCGCGGTTTCGCCGGTGATGGTCTTGTTGGCGAGCTGCAGCGGATATGCCTTGGCGCGGCTGGCATCGGCATCGCTGATCTTGCCGTTCTGGCGCATCAGCTCGATGACGGTATTGCGGCGCTGGATCGCGCGCTCCGGAAAACGCACCGGGTTGTAGCGCGCTGGCGCTTTGGGCAGGGCGGCGAGCGTGGCCGCCTCGGCGAGGTTGAGATCGCGAACGGACTTGCCGAAGTAGCGCTGTGACGCCGTCTCTACGCCATAGGCGCCATGGCCGAGGTCGATCTGGTTGAGGTAGAGCTCGAGGATTTTCTTCTTGTCGTACTTCGCCTCGATGGCGCGGGCGACTTTGGCTTCCTTGATCTTTCGGATGATGCTCTTCTCGCGCGAGATCTTCTCGGGGAAGACGTTACGCGCGAGCTGCATCGTGATGGTGGAGAATCCCTGCGAGTAGCCGTGGAGCGGCGAGCGGATGACGACGCTGGCAGCACGGTGCCAATCGATGCCCGCGTGCTCGTAGAAGCGCTTGTCTTCCGTCGAGATGAATGCATCCTGCACGATCTTCGGAATCTCGTCGATCTTGACCAGCGTTCTCTTCTCGAGACCGAGCTCGGCGATGAATCGACCGTCGATCGCGTACAGCTTGGAGGTCTGGTGCGGCGTGTATTCCGAGAGGATCTCGATCGACGGGCACTGGTTGCCGCGACAGATCAGCGACCAGGTGCCGTAGAGGGCACCGATCCCGACGAAGGCGAGGAAGGTGAGCGACAACAGCACCACGCGAACGAAGGTCGGGTGGCGCTTATGGAAAGGGATTTTCTTGTTCGTTGTGGTAGTAGTAGGCGTCGAAGCGGCAGCCATGCGGAGTGAAAAAGATAACTGTGATACA
>DASTGU010000004.1:0-17555 GCA_035718845.1 Gemmatimonadaceae bacterium
TTGCCTTCGCCGTTGCGCAATGCGATGCACTCGCCGACGCCGACGCGCGCGACGCGAATGTGATGCGCCGCGTCTTCAGACAGAGTGATGGTGCCGCCGGCGACAAAGCCGTCGCTGGCGAAGAATGTCGCTACCGGGGCGCGATCCGCGCACTCCACCAAGTGTCCTCCACGTCGTCTCGTTCAATCCGCCAACCGCCGTTGTTCAACGCGCGGGTCATCATTGGTCGCTCGTCGAGAACCATACCCGCGATGATGGCTTTGCCGTCGTCGCTCAGCGCCGCTCGCATACTCGGCAACAGCGGAATGATCACCGACGAGATGATGTTGGCAAGCACGACGCGTACCGGTGCGATCAAAGGCAACAGCGTCGACGCGTCGCCCTCGATAACCTCGACACGATCTCGCACCCCGTTGGCCGCAACATTCTCCTCAGCATTGGCGATCGAATCGTGATCTATCTCGATTGCTGCGATGCGAGACGCGCCCAGCTTCGCCGCGGCGATCGATAAAACAGCGCTGCCAGCGCCGAGGTCCGCGACGAAATCGCCGCGCTTGATCACGCTCTGCATCAATCGCATGGCACCGCGCGTCGACTGGTGCTCGCCGGTGCCGAAGGCCATCGCCGGATCGATGATAATGGTGCGGACAGGATCCTGGTCGTGCGCCAGCCACGGCGGCGCGATCACCAGCTCACCGATGCGATGTACGCCGACCGATGCACGCCACTCCGAGTAATCGACATCCTGCGCCGGCGAGATGCTGATTTGCGCGGCAGGATCGGCGTCGCGCACCGCGCGCTGAATCCTTTCAATCGGCGCTTCGGCGTTGAAGTGCGTGACGACGGAGGCGCCGTCTTCCTGCACTCCCTGCGAGCCGAAATCAAAAAGCGCCGCGATCACTCCGTCGCGGTTCGACTGTGGAGTGATCCGCAGCGCGATCCAGCTCACCTCAGGCGCCGAGTGATTCGCGAATCTTCGACCAGAGTCCCTTCGGTCTCGGATTCGGCACTGCCTGCAGCTCGCTCAGGCGACGAATCAGCGTCTCTTCTTCCTGGCTGAATGCGTCGGGCGTCCACAGCTGGAGCCGCACATGAAGATCGCCGCTCGAGCTCGAGTTGATACGCGGCAATCCGCGGCCGCGCAGATTGAAGACCTGACCGCTTTGCGTCCCCGGAGGAATCTGCAGCGTCACTGTGCCGGCGACCATCGGCACTTCGACATTGGCGCCGAGGGCAAGCTGCGGATAGGTGACCAGGACTTCGGTGTAGAGGTCTTCACCGTCACGCTCGAAGCGCGGATCCTCCTCGACCTCGAACACGACGAGGATGTCGCCGCGCGGGCCGCCGCGAGGCCCAACGTTGCCCACGCCACGCATCGTCATGTACTGACCGGTGGCGACGCCCGCTGGAATCCGCACCACGATTTGCTTCTCGCCGCGAATGCGGCCTTCGCCTCTGCATTTCTTGCAAGGCGCGGCGATCACGGTCCCTTCGCCGGAGCAGGTCGGGCACGGCGCGACACTAACGACCTGACCGAAGAAGCTGCGCTGCGCGCGACGCACCTCACCCGTGCCGCGGCAGGTGCTGCACGTCGTCGGATTCGAGCCGGGCTCAGCGCCGCGTCCTTCGCAACGATCGCAGGGCTCCAGCAGCTTCACCGTGACAGTCTTCTCGGCGCCGCTGGCGACTTCGGTGAGGGTCATCGGCATCGCGATCTTGATGTCCGAGCCCGTCCGCGGACCGGTTTGACGCGTCGCTGCACCAAACAGATCGCCGAATCCGCCAAGTCCCCCGAGATCGCGCATGAAGATGCTGAGCGCTTCGGACAGGTCCACGTGATGGAATCCGCCCGCTCCGCCGCGAAGGCCCGCCTCGCCATAGCGGTCGTACAGCGCGCGCTTGTTCGGATCGCGCAGCACGTCGTACGCCTCGGTGATCTCTTTAAATCTCTCCTCAGCTTCCTTCGACCCGTTGTTGCGGTCAGGATGGAACTGCATCGCCAGCTTGCGATATGCCTTCTTGATGTCTTCGTCGCTGGCGGTGTGTGTTACGCCAAGGGTGTTATAAAAATCAGCCATGTGTTCTTGGATTTTCCTTCAACAAATCAGTCACCAGCTCCGACGTATGCGTGACGAGTGAGATGACCTTGTCGTACGGCATCCGCGTCGGTCCGATGACGCCGATCACTCCGGCGAGTGGGCCGGCATGGTACGAAGCCGTCACGACGGTGAAGTTCGAGAGCTTCGGATCATTGTGCTCGTTGCCGATGGTGATCGAGACGCCGCTGGTGTCGCTACGACGACGAAGCAGCTCGCCGAGTTTCTGGCGCGTTTCAGTCAGCTCGACAAGTCTACGCATGTTGTCAACACTCGCGAACTCGGGCTGTTCGGCAAGGACGGACGCCTGGCCGAGCAGCACGCCATCGTCCTCCGATTCGAGCGCGCTATTGAAGAGCTGATCGCCTTCTTCGATGAAGACGTTGAGCAGATCATTCGCGTCGCGCTGGACCGAATCGCGCAGACGATCGCCCAGTGACGCGCGAATCTGACGCAAGGTTAGTCCGGCGAGTCTCTCGTTCAGCACACGAGTGACTTCGGCGATAGCAGCGTCGGCAATCTCACCACGCACGTCGACGAAGATGGTGCGAACCGCGCCGGGCGACAGTGTGAGCGCAACGAGAAGGCGCTCCGCCGAAAGTTTTATGAGCTCCACGTGCTCGAGGACTGCGTTGTCGAGCCGCGGCCCGAGCGCGACGCCCAGCTCCTGGGTGATGACGCCGAGGCTTTGCGCAGCGCGACGCAGGATCGCTTCGACCGCCGACCCACCGCTGGCGATTTGGGCGGTTAGCCGGCGACGCTCCGTCGCGTCAGGTGGTCGAATCGGGATCAGCGAATCGACATAGACGCGATAGGCGACGTCAGTCGGAACTCGGCCGGCTGAGGCGTGCGGATGGAAGAGGTAGCCCTTCTCTTCCAGATCGCTCATGGTGTTGCGGATGGTTGCCGGCGAGACACCCAGTCCAAAACGATGGGCGAGACTGCGCGAACCGGCTGGCTGAGCCGTTTCGACGTAGGTCTGAATTACGGCTTCAAGAACCCGCCGTTCTCGCTCGTTCAGACTGGGCAGTGGCATGCTTAAATATAGTGGCGCCTAGGGGTTAGGCGGGAAGCGGTTCGGCGTGAGGATTGAGGCGTTCGGACCAAGTGCATCGACGATTGCTGATTAAGTGAGGAACGCAGACAAGCGAGGATCCTCGATTGTCTGGAATCCTCACTAATCAGCAGTCGTAGATGCCACTAGTCCTCGGGCCTCAGTCCTCACGCTCCCCTTACGCCTAAACTCTCACCCCGGCCCCACTGTGACGCGAGGTCGGCGGCGAGACTGTCGAGCCGAAGCCAGCCCAGAGGGGTGAGTTGGACGTGATTTTCAGTGACGGTTGCCCAGCCGGCGGATTGCCAAAGTTTGGCGCGGGGCAGGTCGGCGGTATCGACAGTCAAACCGCGTGTCGTGCGAAGACCGAGATAGATCCTTTCGGCGCGCTGGTCTTCAGGCGTCAACATTTCTTCGCCGCCGACCACGGATTCGTCTTTGGCGAGACGTCGAATCCATTCGGCGTAAGCCGAAATATTCCAGCGGCGGATTGCGCCATCGAAAGAATGCGCCGATGGGCCGGCGGCGAGGTAAGGGACGCCGGTCCAATAGGCGGAGTTGTGGCGAGAGTGCTTGCCGGGACGGCCGAAGTTGGAAACCTCGTAGTGGTCGAAGCCGGCAGCGCTCAGCATTTCGTGGGCGGTGAGAAATTCGGCTTCGTATCCTTCCTCGCCACCCTGCACCGTCTGACCACGATCGGCCCAGCGGCCCAGGGGCGTCATCGGCTCGACCGTCAGGCCGTAGAGCGAGAGATGCGCCGGCTGAAGCTCGATCGCGCGCTCGAGATCGTCGCGCCACGACCGACCGAGATGGTCGGGCAGCGAGAAGATCAGGTCGAGCGAGATATCGTCGATACCGTTGCGCTTGAGGGTCTCGACGGCCCGTGAGATCTGAGCCGAGTCATGGGTGCGGTGCATCCATTCGAGCGCGGCGTCATTGAAGCTTTGCGCGCCCAGGGAGACGCGATTGACGCCGGCGGCAACCCAGCGCGCGACGGCGATGTCGTTGATGTCGTCAGGATTTGCCTCAACCGTCACCTCGGCATCGGATTCGATCGACCAGTGCTGTTTTACCGCGCCAATGACGTCGGCGACTCCGTTACCGCCAAGGCGCGAAGGAGTGCCGCCGCCGAGGTAGAGGGTTTCGAGCGGACCGACAGCCGCGCCGCGGCGGATGATCTGGTTGAGCTCAGTTGCGAGCGCGCGAAGGTATTCGGCGACCGGGGTGCTCGAGCGAACCGCGATCGAAAAATCGCAGTACGAGCAGCGGCGGGCGCAGAAAGGAACGTGAATATAGAAATGCTTCGCGTGCATCATCCTGAATATAGGGTGAGGATTGAGGCGTTCGGATTAAACAGCCAGATCGTCGGAGTTGTGGCAGTTTGGGCCGAACGCCTCAATCAGCCAGTCACCGTCGTTTGATTTCGCCGGCAATTGTACATTCGACGAGTCCCATAATCTCCAGCGACGTAATCGCTGCCAGGCACTCGGAGAGGGTGAGGCCGGTGAGCGCCGGGAGATCATCCGTGACCCTGCAGCCGTCGGCGAGCGAGTCCCAGACTTTTTGTTCGGTGTCCGGCAGCAACGGGGTGGGCGCCTTCTCTGGTTTCAGTGTGATACCGATCAGCGCCAGCGCGTCTTCGGGGCGGGTGATGACCTGCGCGCCGTCCTTTATCAGCTGATTGGTCCCTCGGCTCTGATCGCTATCAATCGGGCCGGGGACCGCGCCGATGGTGCGATTCAGCTCCAGCGCCTGGGTTGCGGTGTTGATCGCACCGCTGCGGAAGTCCGCCTCGACCACGATAGTCACGGGAGCCAAAGCGGCGATGATTCGATTGCGTTTTGGAAACGATCCGAGGCGCGCCGTCGCACCCGGCGGGTTCTCGGAAAGCACGAGGCCACTGGTGGCGAGCTGCCGGTGCAGTGCCCGGTGGCCGACGGGATAGGGGACATCGATGCCGGTCCCAAGTACTGCCACGGTGCCGCCTCCGTTTTCGAGCGCAGTCCGGTGCGCTTTGCTGTCGATCCCGCGAGCCATGCCCGAGACCACGGTGACCCCGGCGCGGGCGAAAGCGAGACCGAGATTGCGGGTCACTCGCTCGCCGTAACCCGTGGAATTTCTGGTGCCGACGATCGCGATTCGCGGGCGGTCGACCAGATCACGATTGCCGATGGCGAAGAGCGGCGACGGCGGCCGGGCGAGATCGTGCAAGGACGTCGGATACTCCGCTGAATCCTTCGTCCACTGACTAATCGTGAACGAGGACTCGCTTGAGGCCATACTTGCCAACGTCAAGGCAGACCGACAGTTGCGTCTTCTGGTCTCTCGTTCTTCTTTAAGCGCAGGAGCTCGTTCCACCACCCTGCCAACATCTCATCCAAACCGGTTCGCGCCGCGGCGCTGACGCCGAACATTCCAAAGGCGCCGGGTGCATTGATCGGCGGGATGTACTCCTCGCCCATCAAATCCATCTTCGTGAACACGACACAGTGCGGCTTCGCTGGCAAGTCCGCCGAATACTCCGCGACCTCGCTACGCAGCTGGTCATACTCCGCCTGCCAGTCCATTGCGTCGATCGGAATCAGGAACGCCAGGATCCGGGTGCGTTCTATGTGCCGCAGGAACTGAAGGCCGAGTCCCTTTCCTTCGTGCGCGCCTTCGATGATGCCCGGGATATCGGCAACCACGAAGGTGCGGTGATCGGTCAGCTGGACGACGCCAAGGTTGGGTTGCAGAGTCGTGAAGGGATAGTCGGCGATTTTGGGACGCGCCGCCGAGATCACCGAAAGGAGCGTCGACTTCCCGGCGTTGGGCTGGCCGACCAGTCCAATGTCGGCGATCAGCTTGAGCTCCATCTCCACCGTTCGGACCACACCCTCTTCGCCCGGCTGCCACTCGCGCGGAGACTGGTGGGTCGCGGTGGCGAAGAACGCGTTGCCCTTGCCGCCCCGCCCGCCCTGGGCGATCACGACTTCCTGGCCGTCGTCGAGAATCTCGGCCAGGATCTCACCAGTCGCGCTGTCGCGCAGGATGGTGCCCGGTGGCACCGGCATCACGATGTCCTTGCCGGCTCGCCCGGATTTATTGCTGCCCATGCCGTGCTCGCCGCGCTCGGCGACCCAGCGATCCCGGTAGGTGTAGTCGAGCAGGGTCGCGAGATTCTTGTCCCCGCGCACGATGACGTTCCCACCGCGACCGCCGTCGCCACCATCGGGCCCGCCCATCGGCGTGCGCCACTCGCGCCGGAACGATGTTGCTCCGGAGCCGCCGGTGCCGCCCTCTACTCGGATAACCGCCCGATCGATGAACATGTCTTCTCGGTCTTAAGCTGCGGACTGCGGACTAACCAAAGGTAGGCAGTCCACAGAGGCGCTCAGGTAAGAGTATGCAGCGTTGATCGGGGCATTCGGAGCGCAATGCACTACAAAGGCCACGCACGTAGCTGCAAACTGCAGTTCTGAGCCCTCTGCACCCTGCCCACCTTTGGTTAGTCCGCAGTCCGCAGTCACGACGCGACGACCCGCCCGAGCAGCTGTTTGTACCGCGCAAGATCGTCCCTCGATATCAAATCACTCAGCGCGTCCAGCACGGCCCCGATCTCGACCGCGCTCGACCCCGCATTCAGCGCCCCGTGTAGGTGTGAGTGGAGCTGCCGCTGCTGGCCGGACGTCGCGCAGGCGGCGACGACGCACAGCTCGCGGGTGCGCAGATCGATGTAGGGGCGGGACAGAACCTTTCCGTAGCCGTCGATGATCATCCACTCGTCGAGCGCGGGATGGAGCTGGCGGATATTCTCGCGCAGCTTCTCGTACATGTCGCCGTAGACGATCCGGCACGTTTCCTCGCCGCGCTCGCGCCATAGCTCGAGATCGTCGACCGTCGCGTGCTCGTCGTCAGCGGGGGCTGGGCGCTCAGACACCATCCGCCAGGCACGGGCAGCATTCAGCGCGCGCGGGAATCCCGCGAACAGGTATGACTGGAGAATGATCTCCTCGACCGCGACGGGATCGACTTCATCGACAGCGTCTGACATCATCGCTCGCACCTGGCCCTCCGGGGATCCGGCGATCGCACCGGCGATTCTCACGAGGTGCCGCAGTCCCGCCGGAAGTGGAGCAAGGTTAGTCCGCGTCTCCGCGCCGGTCGTCATCAGCGTTCGGCGCGCGTAATCAGGCGACGTCAGACTTTAGAACGATCTCACCAACACATTCGCCGCGAGTGTTCTTGACAGGCTTGTGCATCAACTCGTGCAGCCGCGGCGGGAGCGGATCCGGCAGCTCGTCTATCTCCTGAAGTAAACGAAGGAGCGCAGGCACCTGTGCGCGCTGCGCTCCGTCCTCAACCTTGAGTGCGATGCCGATGCCGCGGGCCGGTACGAACGCACAGTGCACACCTTCGGCGCCTACTTTCGAAATCACCCGCCCTTTCGTCTCTGAGATCAGCGCGGTGTCGAAGCGATCGCTGCCGCCAACCAGGAACGGGTTCTTGCTCATCGCGTTGAGCACCCGTCGCGGATACTCCTCTCCACGTTGCGCCGCGACGGCGAATCGGGAGTAGGCGCGCGCCATTCGCTCGAGAGTCATGCCGAAGACGACGACGCCGCAGCCATCGACCGCCTGAACGATCTTCCCGCACGGCACATCTGTCCACAGCGAGATCTCCTGCAGAATCGCGCGCTGGACGTTGTGATCGCGACGCTCGTACCCGCGTGTCGGCCAGCCTTTCTTGCGTGCGAGGGCGAGCATCGCCGAGTGCTTGCCCGAGCAGTTGTTGTGGATGCGCGAGGGGCGGCCGCCTGCATCGCGAAGAACTTTGGCACCGCGCTGCGATGATGGATCGTGCGGGCCGCAGGCGAGATCTCCTTCCTCGAGGCCGATGTCGCGCAGCATGCGCTCGACGATGGCGATGTGCTCGGGCTCGCCACCGTGTGATGCGCACGACACGGCGAGCTGTTCGTCGGTCCACCCCAGCGCGTCAAAGCCGCCCGAGCTGAGGAACGGAATTACCTGGAATGGTTTGGCGCAGGAGCGCCAATAGGTGAAGGCGTTAGGGTCGTGCGCCGCGCCGAGGAGCTCGTCTTCCTCTCCGACAATCGCCGCGTGCACACGATGCTCCGACTCGGGGAACTCCCCGCGCAGGACGGTGATGTCGAGATCGTGCGTTCTCATGATTGCTGCAACGGGCGTCCGAAGGGCGGTCTAGAATAGCTTAACCCCGATCATTCCCTTTGTGTACCGTCTCGGATCGCGTCGCACATCGACGAGGACGTTGTTCAACTCGGTCACCGTTTTCACGAGCAGGTCGTAGAGCTGCTGGTCGGTGAAGAGCTTCTGCATGGTGCCGTTGCCGCTCGACATCACGCCGACGAGCGAGTCGGCGCGGTTGACGACGTTGACGAGGTGCACGTAGAGCGTATCATCGCGTAGCAATTTCGAGATCGAGCCGTTGCCACGGTTGATGGAGCCGATGATCGAATCGGCCGACGCCACCGTCCGATTCAGGCTGTAGTACAGCGACGGATCGTCGAGCATGCGGCCAATCGTGCCGCGCGGATTCTCGAGGCGCGCCATCAGCGCGCTCGACCGCTCGAGGGCAGAGTTGAGCTGATCGTAGAGCGTGCGGTTGGTCAACAGCTGCCCGAGGGTACCCTGACCGTGATTGATCTGATCGATTGTATGCTGCAGCTGTTGGGTGACCGCCGACGCCTGGGTAATGACACCCGACGCCTGCTGCACCACCGCCTCGTAGTCGACGGCGGGCGCGATGAGCACGGTGTCGCCTTCCTGGAGCGGCGTGTACTTCGGTGTGCCTGGACTGATGTCGAGCACCTTGTCGCCGAGCAGGCCCTGGGTCTTGATCTTGGCGCGCGAATCTCGGCGCACCTGCGATTGCAGGCTCTGGTTGACCTGGATGATGATTTTCAGATTGCGCGCGGTGTCCTGATCGACGGGCAGGAATCGAATGTCGTCGATGCTGCCCGCGAGCTGGCCGGCGACAGTCACCGGTCCGCCGATGCGAAGGCCGCTGACGTTGCCGACGAAGGCGACGAGGTGATAGCGCTTGCCGAAAAGATTCCCCGCCTGGCCGAGCCGGAGAATGGCAAAGGCAAGGATGACGATCGCGACGAGAATCAGCGCGCCGACTTTGAGCTGGTCCCAGGTCAGGTAAGACGAGCGCTTCATGCGAGAGGCGAGAGGCGGGAGGCGGGAGGCGACAAACGCGAGAGGCGAGAGGCGGGAGGCGACAAACGCGAGAGGCGGGAGGCGAGAGGCGAGAGGCGGTTACAGAGCACTCAGAAGCCCCCCAGGAATTCGCGGATGTATGGGTCGTCGCTGCCGGTCATTTCCTCGGGACTCCCGAAGAAGCCGATCCGCTTGTTGGCGAGGAGGGCGATTTTGCTCGCCATTCTGAATGCAGATCTAATGTCATGTGATACGACAACACTCGTCACGCCTAGCTCGCGCTGAAGCTTGATGATCAAATAGGTAATCGTCGCGGTGGTGAGCGGGTCGAGGCCAGAGGTCGGCTCGTCGTAGAGCATTATCTCGGGATTGTTGGCGAGACCGCGGGCGATGCCGACGCGCTTCTTCATTCCGCCCGAGAGCTCCGAGGGCAGCTGGTCCATCACCCGCGACGGCTCGAGATCAACGAACTCGAGCTTCTCGCGCACGCGAGCTTCGATCTCATCCTCGGCGAGCAGGGTGTGCTCGCGCAGCGGATAAGCGACGTTTTCGTAGACGGTCATCGAGTCGAACAGCGCTGCTCCCTGGAATACCATTCCCATCTTTTGGCGAACTTTGAGTGCGTCGTCAAAGGTAAGGTGCGTAATTTCTTCGCCGTCGATAGATACGCGACCCTGATCGGGCACCAATAATCTGAGAATCAGCTTGAGAATCGTCGATTTTCCGGTGCCGGATTCACCGACGACGACGATTGTCTCCCCTTCCCGGGCGTCGAACGAGACATTCTCCAGAATCGGCTCGTCGAAGGCCAGGAAAATGTTCTCGAGCGCGATGACCTTTTGCGCCGCCGCCCGCTCCTTGGTCGCGCGATGCTCGCTCTGCTCCGCCACTTCCTCGAGCTCAGTGCGGATGGCAGCGCGGACGCGGCTGGAATCGTGGGCGCGCCGCGGCATGGCCGTCTCATCCTTCTCACTTGGATGACGGCGTTCTCCCTGCTGTCGGCGGCGGTCTTCGGTATCGTCGGTCACTGCTGGAAGATCGCCAGGATGATCTGGGTGAGGAAATAGTCGGTGACGAGAATCAGAATGCTCGCCGTCACCACGGTGCGAGTAGTGGCGACGCCGACCCCTTCGGTACCACCCGTCGTCTTGAGACCGTAATAACAGGCAACGAGGGAGATGATCCCGCCAAACACGAACGGCTTGGTCAGCCCCTGAATGAAGTCGTTGGGGATGAAGCGCAGGGTGAAGCCGCCGTTCAGAATCTGCTCGAAGACTGTTTTCCAATAGAGACCGGACGGTTTCCCAAGGTAAACCGAGGCGATGACGTTGCCGCCGAGGATCCCGATGAAGTCATTGATGACGGTGAGCACCGGCAGCATGATCAGCGAGGCGACCACGCGCGGCGTCACCAGCTTCTTGATTGGATCGGTGCCGAGGGTATTGAGCGCGTCGATCTGCTCGGTGACGCGCATCGATCCGAGTTGCGCCGCGATACCCGAGCCAACCCGGCCGGCGACCATCAGACCGGCGAGCACCGGGCCGAGCTCGCGGATCATCGACCCCGAGATCAGCGCGCCGATGTAGTCGGTAGCGCCGAAGGTCTTGAGCTGGACGGACGACTGGAGAGCCAGCACCATCCCGGTGAAAAACCCGGTGAGCAGCACGATTCCGAGCGAGCCGACGCCGATCGCATCCATCTGCTGGATGGCGTCGGAGGTATAGAATGGCTTGACGAAGATGAAGCCGACCGCCTTTCCCGCCAGGACAAAAAAATCCTGGAGCGAGTAGACGGAGCGCTTGGCTGCGTCGTTGAATCGTTCGAGAATCAAAAGTTGGATTGGAAGTGAGAGCGAGAGCGTAGCTCGCCAAGCCTAGAAGGGGCAAGGGGCATGCCCCCTTTGTTTGGCATTTTATTGGGGCTTAAGTTCCTGTTTGATTGAGGCGTTCGGACTAATTGCATTGCTGATTACTGATTAATTGAGGCGTTCGGACCAACTGCATTGCTGATTACTGATTAATTGAGGACAGAGGACAACCGAGGATCCGCGGGCGTCAGTAATCCTCGATTGTCTGCAATTCTCACTTAATCAGCAATCAGCTATGCCGTTAGTCCTCGGGCCTCGGTCAGCATTGCCGTTAGGCCGCAGGCCTCGGTCCTCAACAATCCCACAGCTATGATCGAAACGATTTCCCGCGACAGATTGATCGACCTCCTCGAAGCCGGCGCAGACAAGCGCATCGCCATCATCGGCGACGCGATGCTCGACGTCTATCTTCGCGGAGACGTCGAGCGGATTTCCCCCGAAGCTCCGGTTCCTGTCGTCCGGGTGCGAGATCGGGAGCTGGCGTTGGGTGGTGCGGCCAACGTTGCACAGAATATCGATGCAATAGGCGCCCGCGCGGATCTCGTGTGTGCCGTCGGCGACGATGCGGAAGGTCAGGTGGTCAAGCAGATGCTGCGTGGGATTCGGTCGGAGCCGAGGTCGGTCGTGACGGTTGCGCGTCGGACGACCACCAAGACGCGGGTGCTGGCGCGGTCGCAGCAGGTGGTGCGGTTCGACGAAGAAGAGGACGTCGATATCGATGGCGACGAGATGGTGTCACTCGTCAGAGCGGCGCTCGATGCAGTTGCGCAGGCGGACGCGGTGGTGCTCGAGGACTACAACAAAGGCGTGCTCACCGCGGCGTTGATCGGGCCGGTGATGCAGGATGCGGGGGCCAAAGAAATTCCCATCGTTGTAGATCCAAAGTACAGGAATTTCTTCTCGTACAAGGGCGCGACGATCTTCAAGCCCAATCGTCGCGAGCTCGAGTCCGCGCTTGGCGCAGCCGTCGACATCGAGCACCCCGAAGCGCTGCCGGAATCAATCAAGCGACTCGGCGTGCAGAACCTGCTGCTCACGCTGGGGGACGAGGGCATGGCGCTGATCGACGAGACCGGCGAAGTCGGACGCGTGCCGACGACTGCGCGCGAGGTTTACGACGTCGTTGGCGCCGGCGATACCGTAACCGCCTATCTCGCCACCATGCTGGCCGCGGGTGCGACGGCCGCCGAGGCGGCGGTGATCGCAAATTTCGCCGCGGGCGTAGAGGTTGCGAAGCTTGGCGCCGCCACCGTCAGCATCGACGAAGTGATCGAAGCTTACGACCAGTTTACCTCCACTGGCGCGGCGGAAGCACCCACCGCTTAGTTGAATCACCGCAACGGAGCAGTTTTGCACGAAATAAAGAACAACACGCGTTTTGCGCGCATGCGCGTCGCATTCGTCATCGCAACGTCTTCATTCATCGTAGCGGCGACGGCTGGCGCGCAGGACACCCTGCCGCCAATCGAGCAGCCTGGAGTCGACGCCGCTGTCATCACCAATGGCATCGAGCTGAGCCCCGCCGGCGACTCGGTGATACACACAACCAACCCGTCGTGCCCGCTGACCAACAGTCAGCTCGCCGCGGTGCGCACCGGAGTCGGTTCGGCGTTCGTCGGCGGCAACGCGTATCTCTACCACTACTTCAAGAAGGCGTGGTGGTCGGGCGAGCGCGCGCCTCATTTTTTCTTCCACGCCGATTGGGACCAGTGGTTCCGCGATCAGGACAAGTTCGGACACATGTTCGGCGGATTCCACCTCGCCCGCATCGGTTACTCGGCGCTGCGCGAAGCGTGCGTCAGCGACAAGAAGGCGCTGATCTTCGCGACGGCGTATGCCGCGGCGTTCCAGCTGCAGATCGAGATCTTCGACGGGATGTACAAGAAGTACGGGTTCTCGTACGCGGACATGATCGCGAATACGACTGGTCAGGCGCTGTTCGTGATGCAGACGCTGCATCCCGCGCTCAAGGCAATCAAGCCGACCTTCTCGTATCACAAGACCCTGGCGCTCAGGAACGTCGAGAATGGAGTGATCCCGAGCAACGAGTTGCGGCCCTCTCTCGATTATTCCGGGCAGACATACTGGTTTTCGACCGACGTGAACGAGCTACTTCCTGATGCCGCGAAACCGTTTTGGCCGTCGTTCATCCGCTTCTCCGTTGGGCACACCGTGACGGACTGGATCAACGCCAACACGGGCGAAGCCCAGCGCGCAAAGCGCAAAATCATGTTGTCTCTGGATTTCGACCCGGAGAAACTGCCCGGCAATGCCCCGCTCTGGCGCACCATCAAGCACACCCTGAGCTACTACCGGTTTCCGGCCCCGGCACTCGAGATCACGCCGACGCTGCGCCTCGCGCCGTGGTACCGATAGCGAGAGGCGAGAGGCGAGAGGCGAGAGGCGGGATTGCCTCGCTTCTCGCAGTCGTTCTCGCATTTCTCAGTCTGATCGCTGTATCGCCGCTGGGTGCCCAGGCATCAGCTTACGTTCCGCTGGACGACATCGCGTACAGGTACGTCGATGCTTTGATGGCGCGGGGTCAGCTGCGAGAGCTGTCGATTCTGGAGCGGCCATTCACCCAGCGGGCGCTGCATGAGGCGATCGACTCAGCGCGCTCGCACGAGCCGAGCGACATCGTCACGTCCTATCTGGACGCTTTGAGCGACGCGGTCGAGAAGTATGCGGTGCGACCCGGCAACTCCGACACGCTTGCGGCGCAGACGTTCAGGGCGCGCGGCACTGGCGATCTATACGTGACGGCACAATCGTCGGGTCGACGCGAGCTGATGCTCGCCGATTCTGTGAATGGTGTGCGGCCTGGCGGGGCGGTACGGGTGGTGATGGCCGGCGGTCCCGTTGTCGGCTTTACCCGCGTGCTGATCGATTCGCGACTCAACGTCGACCCTGAGTACGCCGGCCGCAAGGATCGGAAGATCAACGGTCGAACCGAAGACGGCTACGTCGGTGGCCACTGGAAATACGCGGAGCTTTCGCTCGGACGAGTCGGCCGCAACTGGGGACCGCCGACTGAATACGGCCTGATGCTCGGAAACTACGCGTACACCTACGACCACCTCTTCGCGCGGATCGGCAGCGATCGCATCCACTGGTCAGCTGTGATCACGCGGCTCGACGACAGCCTTCCCGCAGCAGGCCCTTCGATCGAGCGCTACTTCTCGATCCACCGACTCGCGGTGCAATGGCGGAACGTCGAGCTCGCCGCGAGCGAAAGCTACGTGTACGCCGGAGCGGGACGCGGCTTCGAGATGGCGCTCGTGAATCCGTTCAACGTGTATGGATTGTCGTGGCGAAATGAACGGGAGGAAGGAAACCTTGGCCTCGGCGGCGAGATCGCAGTGCGCACCGCCAGCAGCGGATTTTTCGCAGCACAGCTCTTCCTCGACGATTTGCAAATCGATCACTCGTGCAATCCCAATTGCAAGCAGCCGTCTTCCTACGCCGCGACCTTCTCCGCCGAAGGATTACCGCTCGCCGGCGATCAGCGCTGGTTTGCATCTTACACGCGGGTGACGAACCTCGCGTACAACAACAAGAATCCCAGCGAGAAATACGAAAGCTTCGGTGTCGGACTCGGACGCGGATTCAGTGATTACGACGAAGTTCGAGCCGGTATCGATGTCGCACTCGTTCCGCGCACGCCGCTCCGGTTGTATGCGGCGCACCGGCGGCAGGGAGAGGGTGGGTACAACGTCCCGTTTCCGGCGCCGGCGGATTATGCGTCGACTCCAGGAATTTTCAGCGGTGTGGTCAGCGGGATCACGCGAGTCGCGTTGAGCGGTGCATCGCGCTGGAGCGATTTTGAAGTTTCTGGCGACATCGGAGTGAATCGCGTCACCAATTACAATCACGTTCCCGGCGTGACGAACACAGCGGTGGAAGGACGTATAAAACTTGCCGTGGAACCGCGCTGGAGCATTTCGTTTTGAGTTCGCGCTCTGTAGGTTCGTAGCCGGGGCCCTTAGCTCAGTCGGTTAGAGCAGCGGACTCATAATCCGACGGTCGCAGGTTCGAGCCCTGCAGGGCCCATGTTCCCTACCGCTAAACTGGTTTGCGGTATAAAGTTATGTTTGCTTTTGGCTCCCGGCTTTCCGGTGCGGGAGCCTTTTAGTCGGTCGCGTAGCTCAGCTGGTTAGAGCGCTGCTTTCACACAGCAGAGGTCCGGGGTTCGAGTCCCTGCGCGACCATTTCCATCCGCGACACTCACTTCAACATTCGTAATGAAAGTCTCGAAGCCCGGCTCGCTTCTGTTGATTGCTGGCCTGTTGTTATCGCCTCGCGTCACGACTGCGCAAAATCCAACTGCCGCCCAGGCGCAGCAGATGCTCCAGAGCAACCCTGCTTTGCTCCAACAGCTTCGGCAGCGGATCCTCACGAGCGGATTGACGCCAGACCAGGTCAGGGCGCGCCTTCGCGCCGAGGGTTATCCGGAAAATCTCCTCGATGCCTATCTGCCCGGCTCGACGGGCGGCGCGGCGGATACGTCACTGCCGGACGAAGAGGTCTACTCTGCGATCACGCGTCTCGGCATCGCCGACACAGCAGAAGTTGACATGCTACGCTGTGGGATCACTACAGACTCGCTTCAGGTACCCGACACCCTCGTAAACGGGACTGTGGACACTGCCATGATCGTGAGGCGCCGAGCGGATCGTCGCGCGCAGTTGCAGGCGCGATGCATCGCGCAGGAAGACTCGATCATGAACGGTCTGAAGCTCGGCGCGGCAGCTGACAGCGGCTTCACGATCTTTGGTCTGGATTTCTTTCGCAACAGATCCACCGCGTTCAATCCCAATCTGTCAGGGCCGGTAGACGCAAGCTACAAAATCAGTCCGGGCGACCAGCTCGCGCTTATTCTCACTGGAGATGTGGAGCAGTCGTACTCGCTTCCCGTCACCCGCGAGGGGTTCATCGTCATCCCGCAGGTCGGTCAGGTTTATGTGAACAACCTGACCCTTGGCGAACTCGAGAACGTTCTGTATTCGAGATTAGGCCGAGTTTACTCTGGCGTGCGTCGCGGTCCGGGAGCCACCACCCATTTCTACATCACGCCGGCCCGACTCGGGAGCAATCAGATCTACGTCACCGGGGATGTGCTGCGTCCTGGCAGTTACCGGATTTCGAGCGCCGCGACGGCGCTGACCGCGCTCTATGCCGCGATGGGACCATCTGACAACGGCAGTCTAAGGCAAATCCTCGTGCGCGGTGGCGGCCGCGTGGACACCCTGGATGTCTACGACTACCTGCTCAACGGCAACACGACGCGCGATGTCAGATTGACCAACGGCGATCTGGTTTTCGTTCCCGTTCACGGTGCGCGCGTCCGAATCATCGGCCAGGTTACGCGTCCTGCAACGTACGAGATGCGCCCCGGTGAAACGCTGGCCGATGCGCTCCGCTTTGCCGGTGGGTTTACCGCAACAGCGTCGCGGCGCAGGGTGCAGATCGAGCGCATCGTTCCGCCGGAACAGCGCGTTCCCGGCGGCCGCGACAGAATCGTCACGGAGGTAGTCTCGGACGCATTCCTCACGGGTAGCGGACCCACCATCGCCATCCAGCCGGGCGACGTAATTCGCGTCTTCGCGGTCGCATCACGCGTGCGCAACCGCGTCACGGTAAATGGCGACGTATGGTCACCGGGATCGGTCGGAATGACCCCAGGGATGCGCGTGTCGGATGCGTTGCGTCTGGCAGGCGGTGTGAGGCCTGACGTCTACCTCGGCCAGGTCCTGGTGACGCGCACAATGCCGGATTCGACGAGAATCCAGCTGCGGGCCGCACTTCGGGACACCACCGGCGTGGTCGTGAACGACCTTCCGTTGCAGGAAGACGATGAGATAAAAGTTTTCTCGGTGTCCGAGTTCCGGCCCACCCGATACGTGGCGATCAATGGAGCGGTACGCCGAAGCGGTCAGTTTCCTTATCGCGAAGGAATGACGGTAAGAGATCTCGTGCTGCTGGCGGGAGGTCTCGATCAGAGTGCGTATCTGAACGAGGCGGAAGTGGCGCGGCTTCCCGAGAATCGTGCGGGCGGCGTTACGGCGCAGACGTTCAGGATCCCGCTGGACTCTAGCTACATCTTCGAGCGCGGTCCGGATGGTAAATACCTCGGCCCGCCGGGACTGCCTGCGGCGTCGGGACCAAACCCGGACGTTGTGGTTCAACCCTACGACAACGTTCTCATTCTCCGCCAACCCAATTGGGAGCTTCAAAGAACAGCGGTGATCGCAGGCGAAGTCAGGTACCCGGGCAGGTACTCGTTGAAGACGAAGACCGAGAAAATCACCGACCTCATCGAGCGTGCAGGTGGCCTCACGCCTGATGCTTACGCCAAC
>DASTGU010000005.1:0-7079 GCA_035718845.1 Gemmatimonadaceae bacterium
GAATGGTGATTTGCCTTTTCGCCGGCGTGATCACCCGACCCGTGTCGGCGCGCGTCGCAACTGTGGTGTGTGCGAACTGCGGGATGAATCGGCTGACGGGATCGTCCAGGTTGATCTTGCCTTCTTCGACCAGCATCAGCACGGCGGTGCTGGTAATGGCTTTCGATTGGGAAGCGATGCGGAAGATCGCATCGGTCGTCATGCGCCGACCTGCTTCCTTGTCGGCCCAGCCGACTGCCTTTTCATAGACCGGCCGACCGTCGCGCAGTACGAGTGCAACCGCGCCTGCCATCTCTTTCTTATCGATATAGCTCTGAAGGGCTTCGTCGATGCGGGCCAGTCGGCTGGCGTCGAAGCCGTTGACCGTACGCGGCGCCGGTACGGTTGTCGCGGATTGTGCCCCAAGCAGCGAAGGCGCGACTGCAAGCATGACGAGGAACTGGACGGCTCTTCTCATCGATATCTCCTTTACGCCTATTCTATTCCTTTGAACTTTCATCGCCAGACCAGCCATGATTGAAAACAAAGTCGATGTTCGCACCGCGGACGGCGTCGCCGACGCGATCTTCATTCACCCGGATGACGACAGAAACCCGGGAGTCATTGTCCTCACCGACATCTGGGCGGTGCGACCGGCTTACGTCGACCTGGCGAAGCGTATCGCTGACAACGGTTACGCGGTTCTGCTGCCAAACATTTTCTATCGCGCCGGCAAGCCGCCGTTCACCGAGAATTTCGACTTTCAGGATCCGCGCACCAAAGCACGCGTCGGCGAGATCACCGCGCCGCTCACTCCGGAAACAATGGCTCGCGATGGCTCGGCGTACGTCGATTTTCTCGCGTCCAATCCAGCGGTGAGTGACGGTCCGATGGGCGTTGTAGGATTCTGCTATGCGGGTGCGTACGCTCTGCGCATCGCCGCCGCTCGGCCGGATCGCATTGGCGCCGCTGCGTCATTTCATGGCGGCGGTTTGTACAAGGACGAAGAGACGAGCCCGCACCGCGTGCTGCCTAAAGTCAAAGCGCGGCTGTACTTCGGCCACGCAACCAACGACAACAGCATGACAGCCGGCCAGATCGAGATGTTCGAGAGCGCGCTCGAGAAATGGGGCGGCGATTACGGCAGCGAGACCTACGACGCGCGCCACGGCTGGATGATTCCCGGGCGGGAGATCTACGACCCCGACAATGCGCGTCGGGGCTTCGAGAAACTAATCGCGCTGTTTGACTCTTCGTTGAAGGAAAGCGCTTCAGTTTGACTGAGGCGTTCGGACTAAACAGCCACACCTGGCGGAGTGCGGATTAATTGAGGGATTCGGATCCTTCGCACCCCTCACTTAATCCGAACTCCGACGATCTGGCCCTTTAATCCGAACGCCTCAATCCTCAGTCATTGCCGGAAGCCTGATTCGCGCCATATTCTCCAGGTAAGACACGGCCGCTAGAACTCGGCCGCGAACCTGCGCGTCCATGACCGAAACTCAGTATCCCGACATCGGCAAGTACAAGATCGTCGAGCTCGTTGGCGAGGGCGCGATGGGAGTGGTGTATCGGGGACGTGATACCGTGCTCGATCGCTCCGTCGCGATCAAAGTCATGAACGAGGCGATCGCGCGGCAGGACGATCTGCGCCGACGATTCCTCCACGAAGCACAGGCTGCCGCTTCTCTCCAGCATCCCAACGTCGTCACCATCTTCGACCTCGGCGACGTCGAGGGACATCTCTTCATCGCGATGGAGTTCGTCGAGGGAATCGATCTCGAGAAATTGATGGAGTCGGGCCAGCTGCTGTCGCTGCAGGCAAAGCTCGATATCATGATCGACGTTCTCACCGGACTGTCGTTCGCGCACAAACGCGGAATCATCCACCGCGACATCAAGCCAGCGAACATCCGCGTCACCGGTGACGGTCGCGCCAAAATCATGGACTTCGGAGTCGCGCACCTCTCGTCGTCGAGCATGACGACTACCGGATCATTGCTGGGCACGCCGAGTTACATGGCGCCCGAGCAGATCACCGAAGGCAAGACCACCGAGCAGACCGACATCTTTGCCGTCGGTGGCGTGCTGTATCAGCTGCTGACGAACATGAAGCCGTTCGAAGGGCCGACGCTGCAGAATCTTTTCTTCCGCATCATCACGGAAGATCCGAAGCCCGTGTCGGCGCTAATGCCGAATCTGCCCAAAACGCTCGACGGGATCGTACAAAAGGCGATGGCGAAGGATCCAAAAGATCGCTACGCCAGCGCGCTCGTCATGGCGAACGAGCTGAGCGCGGTGCGCGCGAAGCTGAGTGGTCCGTCGTATCCGGAGTCCGTCTCGTTGAGCGCGTCCGTGTCGAGCGCAATCGAGCAGGCACGCAAGAAGGCAGAGACTCGTTCCCGGAATTTCGCGATTGCCGGCGTTGCGGCACTCGCCGCAGTCGTGCTGTTGATCGTCTGGAGTGAGTTTGGACGGCGCAATTCGAATACGAATGCACCGGTCGCCGCCGCGCAGACGACGCCGAGGGACTCGGCGCCGCCCGTCGCGACCACTCCGGTCAATGCACAGCCACCGGCGACCGAGGCGAGCCGAAGCACCGCGCTGCCCACGCCAGTCAGTACGCCATCAGCACCGAAGACCGAGCGCACCCGGGAGACAACACGCAACACCCGAACAGCGACGCAGCAGAAGGCTGCACCGGAGAAGCCGACGCCTCCGCGCGTGGCAGCGAATCAGTCAGCTAGACAGTCTGCGCTACCCACCACTTCCAACAACACCGTCACCCAGGCGCCAGCGCAATCTGCTCCGATACAACAGCCGGTGGTGACAACGCCGCAGCAGCAGCTGGTGGTGCAGAAACCTGTGGAGACGCCGAAGGAAACGCCGCCGCCACCGCCGCCCGCGCCAAAACCCGCGACGGCGAGCGACCTATCGCCGGTAGTCGATGCTTACGCGCGTGCGATCGAGTCGAAGGACATGGCGGCGGTGCGACGCATCTATCCCAACATCACCGCGTCACAGGCGCGCGGCCTGCTGGATTTCTTCCAGCGCGCAAAGAACCTGAACGTCACCTTCCGCATCGAGGATCTCTCGAGCACGACTACGACGGCGGAAGCAATGCTCGCCGGTCGTTATGAGTACGTGACCTCGGATAACGAGAGCAAACGCGACAACGTCAGCGTTGCGGCGAGCTTCCAGCGCGATGGCAACGTGTGGAGACTAACCGCGATCCACTAGAAGGTGTACTCGATCCCCGCCGTATAGACGAGATTCGGCCGCAGTCCACCGCGATTGAGCGGGAACAGAGTATTCAACACGATAGTGGTCTTACGCGCGGGCGCGATCTTGAAGCCGAACGATCCGTTGACGATGTCGTCGCGCATCTGCGGAATGTTGGTCGGGTTGAGAGTGCGCCGGAACGGTGAATCGTAGGTAACGATTCCTGGCAGGGGCAACTTGCTGTCGCCCACCTGGAGCTCCGTCACCAGATCGGCGGCAAGCGTGAACGCGTCCGCCAATCGCTGATCGAAACCGACCGTACCCAGAACAGCATCGTTCTGCGTCCTGTCGGCATGATACAGATAGCCGGCATTCAGGTGCGGCGAGAAATCGGCGATCTTCGAGTTGAAGATCATCAACGCGCGGCCGGAGAATTTTCCGGAACCGAGCAGGTCTTCCTTTGATCCCGTTGGAAATCGTCCATCGACGAGCAGCGCGAAGCCGCCCTCCGGCGCGTTGCGGAAGTTCAGCTTCAGCCGCAATGCGACGTCGCCGAGTCCCGCCGCGGAGCCAAGACTCTCACGGTGCGCGGTGAGCACGGGATTGCTCGGCGTGCCGGAGAAGTAGTGGAAGGCGCTGTCGCCCCCGAATGGCCGGATCTGCGCATCACTTTGTCCACGAAATTCCGACTGCACGATCGGCACGACGACACCGAAGTCGAAATGATCGGCTACTCCATAGGTGAAGTACATCGACGTCACTCTGACATTGAGGTCCATCGAGAGATGGAAATCCATCGCGTCGTTCTCGAGCCGCGGAACCCCATATAGCGCGCAGTCGGCGCCGAACTGCGCACTGCACCCGGGGAAGTTCACATTCTGATGGGTGAAGACGAGGTTGATGTCACCCATGTCGACGCCGCGCAGCGTCGCAAATCGGAATCCGGTTCTGCTGATTCCCGCCAGCATGTGGCCGCGACCCAGCGTCTGGGCACGCTCGGCGAAGATGGGACCAGACGAAGTCGAGACGAGAACGGGAAGTCCCGCCTCGAAACGAAACGTCTCACCACCGCTGGTCGAGCCAATCGGAATGCTGCCGATACTCACGCCCAACGCGTCGGTGAGAAATGAGATCAGCGCCGCGTTCTCGGCGTTCGAAGAAGGAATGAAGTGCGCGCCGTGCGCCTGAATCGAAGCTGGATTGTTCGGGTCACCGGAGCCCGCGAGAAACAGCGGCTGCTGCCCCGGTCCAAAAATAAAAAGGTCTGAAATTCTGTCGCGCAAACTCTGCGCGCGCACAGAGGGAGCGATGAAAGATGCAGCGAGAACAAAACCAAATGCGAGAAGAGAGGTACGACGCACTTCACACCTCGCAGCTAAAGTTCGGCCAGCTAGCGGGCTAAATCATACGACTCTAGTGCGGAGTCCTCAATCAGTCCGCGATTATCGATGCAGTTGGTCCGTAGTACTCAGTCCTCAAACCCGTGCCCCGAGTAACGCGCGCACTAACGCTCCGTGCTCTCCGGGCCGTTCATCTCCCCATAGCAGTAGCAATGCAAGGATCCCGTAAGTCGGCAGATGGCCAACCAGCTCCCGCCAGCCCATGAACGGCAGCGAGAGGTTGAACGGAATCAGCGTGATGAGAATCACCAGCCTTACGTACGAGCCGCTAATCAGCATCAGTCCCACCACGAGCTCCACGGTGCCCGCGATCATCACGAACTTGGCGTCGTCGATCGATGTCAGTCCGATGTAAGGGAAGAAGTTGAAGTGGTGATCCTGCAGGAATGCCACCGCCATCGGGTAATTCCAGATCTTCTCAGTCAGGGCAACCAGTGTGAGCGAGAAGCCGAGCGCGATGCGCAGCACCGGAACCGCGTACGGAATCAACCGTTCGACTGGCTTGTTGAGACGATCGAGTGCCTGATCGAACGCGAGTGGACCGCGTCCGGTGGCGAAGATGAAGAACGCGATGCCGAGTATCTCCGTATGCTCCAGCAGTCGCAGCGGTCCGAACATGATTGCGCCGAACAGCCAGATAAAGGCGAGTAATGCCGCAGCCGGGCGCGCCAGCGCGCCGTAGATGAAACTGAGCGCGATTGCAATCTCGAGCATGCCAAGCACGCCGCCCAGCAGATTGAGTGGCAGCACCAGATTGGGAATGAGCAGCTGGCGACTCACCCCGCTCACCAGCAGGGTCACACCGAGGTGCACCCCGATCACCAGCGGCACCCAGGTCAGGAGCTTGATGTAGTTCTCCCACGGCATCCCGAGGTGGATAGGACCGGGAATTACGTTATGCCGGCCGCGCGCGCGGTAGATGATCGTGGCGATCGCGGTGATGGCGACTGCGATCCCAATCGGGATCAAACTCTGCGGCGTGTTCCAGGTGTCGAATTGCACCGGGAATTTCGACTCGTCGAGGAACCAGCGCTCGTGCAGAATCATCGCGTGGCAAAACGTAGCACTTCCCGATTGCGTTTACCAAACCGAGACATCGCTGCCTGGCGTTTCGGGCATCCAGCGCGCAGGCGGTGAAACTGCGCGTTAGAATATCCCGTTCACGAAAGTACGTGGTTGGTTCACATCAACTCTTATGGATCTCCGCATGCGCCTGCCCGCGCTTGGACTCGTAATCGTCGGAGCTGTTGGCTGCGCGCCTGCGCCGACAGTCTCGCCAACGCCCGTGACGACGGCGTCGAATACGCTCTACATGCCGCGCAACATCCAGCAGGCATTCAGAAATGGCACGCGCTCGCCGGATGGCCGACCGGGGCCGAAGTACTGGCAGAATCGTGGTCGCTATGACATCGCCGTCACGGCGCAGCCGCCCGACCGGAACGTCCGGGGCAGCGAGGAGATCGTTTACTACAACAACAGCCCGGACACCCTGCGCAATCCGGTGATCAAGCTCTTCATCAACATTCACAAGCCGGGCGCACCGCGCGCCGGTGGTGCGAGCGCGGACTATCTGACCGAAGGCATGACCATCGAATCGTTCGCGGTGAACGGACAGGCCGTTCAGTGGCCAGGCAGTCCGCGGACTTACACGTGGCAGCGCTTTCCGCTGCCGACGCCGCTGCTGCCCCACGACTCGGTGCATCTCAGCTTCAAGTGGCACTATCCGGTTTCGCTGGAGAGCGGGCGCGAGGGGATGCTCGATTCGACGACTTATTTCCTCGCCTATTTCTATCCCCGCGTCGCGGTCTTCGACGACTACGACGGCTGGGACACGATGAACTTCACCGACATGCAGGAGTTCTACAGCGACTTCAACGACTACGATGTCGCGGTGACGGTACCGGCGAATTTCGTCGTTTGGGGAACCGGCACGTTGCTCAACGCGGCGGACGTTCTGCAGCCCGCGATTCTCGATCGCTTCAATCGTTCGATGACGTCAGACCAGACTATCAACGTTGCAACGCGCGCCGACATGGCAGCGAAAAGGGTGACCAAGCAGTCACGGAATACGTGGCGGTTCCGCGCGCGCGACATCCCCGACGTGGCGTTCAATCTCAGCGACCACTACGTGTGGGACGCGGGCAGTGTGATCGTCGACAGCACCACTCGTCGCCGCGCGAGTGTCCAGGCTTCGTACAACGACACCGCGGCGGATTACCATCACATGGTGCAGTTTGGCCGTCACAGTCTCGAGTGGCTGTCGCACGACTGGCCGGGCGTGCCGTATCCATTCGAGAAGACGACAGTAGTGCAGGGAACCGCGGACATGGAGTATCCGATGTTCGTCAACGACGAAGCCTTCCCTGACACCGTGTTCGCGCGCTTCGTCGTCGAGCACGAGATCGCGCACAGCTGGTTCCCGTTTTACATGGGCATCAACGAAACCCGCTACGCCTACATGGACGAAGGCTGGGCGAC
>DASTGU010000006.1:0-8983 GCA_035718845.1 Gemmatimonadaceae bacterium
GTCGCGACAGCGCCAGTTGCGGGATTGGTTCTGGTCTTCCAGAGGAGAATTGTGCAGGGGTTGACTGCGGGAGCCGTTAAAGGATGACTGTGAACTGCGTACTACGGACCAAGTGCATCGACAATCGCGGACTGATTGAGAACCCCAACTATGACTAAAGAGCTTGGGAACGCGTGTCATCGATCCTCGATGCTCAATCAGTCCGCGATTAGCAATGCTATGTTAGTTCGGAGTACTCGATCCTCATGATTCGCTAAGAATGGCGCGCATAACTCTCGAAAGCGTCGATAAGGTTTATCCCAATGGCTACATCGCCGCCCGCGATCTGAGCCTCGAAGTCCGCGACGGGGAGCTGCTCGTGCTCGTTGGTCCCTCCGGCAGCGGCAAGTCGACAGTCCTGCGACTGATGGCAGGCCTCGAGCGCGTCACTGACGGCGTAATCCGCATCGGTGATCGCGACGTCACTGATCTCCCGCCACAGCAGCGCGACATCGCGATGGTTTTCCAGAACTACGCGCTGTATCCGCACATGACGGTGCGCGACAACCTCGGCTTTGGACTGGCCATCAGGAAGCAACCACGCGATGTAATCAGTGCCCGGGTGAACGCGGTTGCGGCGTCGCTGGGACTCGAGCCGCTGCTCGATCGCAAACCGGCGCAGCTGTCGGGTGGTCAACGGCAACGCGTCGCGCTCGGTCGCGCAATCGTGCGTGAGCCGCTGGCGTTTCTCTTCGACGAGCCGTTGTCTAACCTCGACGCGCAGCTGCGCGTGGAAACGCGCGTCGAGCTATCGCGCTTGCACCGGAAGCTCGGCGCGACGATGGTGTACGTCACCCACGATCAGTCCGAAGCGCTGACCCTCGGCGATCGCATCGCCGTACTGAAGGAGGGCGTGCTCCAGCAGATCGACACCCCGATGGAGCTGTATCGACGGCCCGCCAACAAGTTCGTGGCCGGCTTCATCGGCAGCCCGGCGATGAACTTCATCGAAGGAGTGATCCAGCGCTCTGACGCCACGGTGGCCACTACTGGGTTGTGCACGTTCAAGGGAATCGATCTCACGGTGGATGTGCCTTGCGATGGCGATCGAGGCGGTCGGGTATTCCTCGGCGTCCGCCCTCAGCACATCGAAGTCAGCACCAACGGGGAAGGCCGCCCGCGCGGCGAAGTCGGAGTCGTCGAGCCGATGGGCAACGAGCAGATCGTGTACGTCACTCTATCCGGCGGCGACAAGCTCGTCGCAGTCGCCCCGCCCGAAGCGACGATTCGGCCGGGCGACATCGTGTCGATCACGATTCGGCCGGAAGGCGCGCACCTGTTTGATGGGGAGAGCGGCGAGCGCATCGAGCCGGCGGGGCAACGGCTATGACGCTGATCGTTGCGGAGTAAAAGCGAACAGCTCGCGCTTGTAGCTGTTAGCAGCTTGCTATTAGCTATTGGCTGCCTGCAAAGGGACAGATCTCATGGCATAGACGCGAACAGATCGCGTTTCCTTTGAGAGGTCGCGATCTGTCCCGTCGCGTGCAGCTATCAGCCATCAGCAAGCTGCCATCAGCTACCAGCGCGAGCTGCCTTTCAGTCATCAGCTCTCAGCTTTACGCACGCGGTAGCGCGAGCGTGAACTTCGACCCCTGCCCGAACGTGCTCTCCACAGTGAGATCGCCGCCCATTCGCCGAGCGAGATCGCGGCTGATCGACAATCCGAGACCCGTCCCTTGTTGCGGTGAGGCGTAGTCGCGACTGACCTGGACGAACGGCTCGAAGATGGCGTCGAGTTTGTCGGGCGGGATGCCGGCCCCGTCATCACGAACGATGATGTAGATCGTCTTGTCGTCTTCCTCGCACTCCAGCGCGATGTTGCCGTTCTCGGGTGTGAATTTGATGGCGTTCGACAACAGGTTGATCAGAATCTGCCGCACCTTGTCCGGATCGCCGCACGCTTCCGACCGTGGAATGTCCTCAGCGACGTGAAAGCTAAGGTCCTTCGCTCGCAGCTGCGGCTCGACGAACTCCTTGAGACTCTCCACCACGCCGGCCAGACCCATCGGCGTCGTCGTCACGTTGACGTGGCCGGCTTCGATCTTGGCGAAATTCAGGATGTCGTTGATGAGCGACAGCAGGTGGCGCTGGCTGCGATCGATGCGCTCGATGTCTTCCTTCTGCGCCTGGGTGATCGGCCCGCGCACGCCGAGTGACAGGAGCTGAGCGTAGCCGGCAATTGCGTTAAGTGGCGTGCGCAGCTCGTGCGACATCGTTGCGAGAAACTTGCTCTTTGCTGCGTTGGCCTCTTCCGCTTCTTCGCGCGCTGCCGTCTCGCTCTCGACCAGTCTGCGGTATGACGTGATGTCTATGGCGGCTGTCAGCATTAAGTGGCGGCCGTCGGGGAGGCTGCCAAGTGAGACGCGATGAAAGTCCCAGATTCTGTCGCTGCCGTCTGCCGCGCGTACAACGTGCTCGCCGAGATGGATCGATTCACCTTCGCTTGCCTGCATGTGCTCGGGCGCAGGCTTCAGCGGTGACGGATCTTCGCCCGGCAAGGCGAGCTTTGCCCATTCGTCGGTAGTGGTGACGGGTGTCTGGTAGTATCCCGTCAGCGTCATCCACGCTTCACTGAGCTGGAGAATCTCGCCATCCGAAGCGTGCAGCATCAGCGGATACGGCGCGGCTTGCACCGCGGCGCGCAACCGACCTTCGCTCTCGCGCAAAAACTCTTCGGCGGCCTGCTGCTGCTCGAGATGCGCTTTGACATCCAGCTGTCGCTGACGCGCGCGCAATCCCGATCTGATGACGGTGGTCAGAGTGGCGACGCGCACTGGCCGCTCGAGCAGCGTCACGTTTCCCTTGGCGGCAAGGCCGCTCAATACGCGCGGCAGATTGCCCGACAATTCATCCTGGCCGGTGAGCAGAATGATCGGAACGTCGGACCACGATGGCTGACAATCGAGAGCATTGGAAAGCTCTTTACCCGCGCCCGCCGCCAAGGCTTCTTCGGCGAGCAGGATCACGCCGACGTCTTCGTCGCCCAGCAGCTTGCAGACGGCTCGCATGTCTTTGCAAGCGCGCACGCCGAACCCGGCGTTTGCCAGCACTCTCCGCGCGACGGCCGAATCCTGACCCGTCGGCGTGAGGAGAACTACCGGCAGCGTCTCAGCCTCTTGGCTTCTTTCTATCAGCTGGACTGCCACTAGGATCCTTCTGTCGTGCTTCCTCTATCGCCAATCGTTGTGCGGCCTGTTCGCTTCTCTTTCGGAAAACCTGGCCCACTGTTTGTGCCTTTCTGCGATCCCTGCCATCCCAGCCACCGTTGGGACGCTCTGCGAGTAGCGGGTCGACTCCGCCCGTGTACTCTGGCACGCCAGTGAGCACTCCCTGGAACTCGCGCAACGGCTCGCCCACGAAGAGCCCACCCTTTTGCACTCGGCACTCGCGAATCATGCGCTCGTGATCGCCGCTGCGTTTCTTCACTACCGAGATTGCCTGGCGCACGCTGCCGGAGACCTCGAAGTAGCGAAGCAGAATCACGGTGTCCGCCAGGTAGCTGACGTCGGCCGCTTCACCAACCGGATTGCCGAAGATGCCGTGCTGCACTAGCGTCATCACGCACGACACACCGTTGTTGGCGAGGAAGCTCAGTAGCTCGTGAATCTGAATCGCCAGCAGACGCTCTTCGGGCATCGACTGCATGTAACCGTTGATCGAGTCGATGATGAGCAGCGAGATGTCATCCTTCTCCACCGCCTGGACGACCTGGTTTGCGAACTCACCCGGAGAAAGCTCGGTCGGCTCGACCTGCCGCATAATGAGTTGTCCCGACTCGCGGTACTTCTCCATCGACATTCCGAGCGTTTCGGTCCGCATGTGGAACGTGCTCATTCGCTCGTCGAACAGATAGAAGAGGACCTTGCCACCCTGCTTGAGCTCCTGTCTGGCGAACTGGGTGCAAAGAACCGACTTGCCTGTGCCCGCGGCACCGGTGATCAATGCGCTGGTACCGCAGGTGATTCCGCCGCCCAGCAGCTCGTCGAGAGCTTTCGAGCCGGTCAGCAAGCGATCCCGTTCCGGCTGAACGCGCTCGGGCTCCTGCAGAACACGCGGGAACACACAAATTCCGCCGCGCACGATGCGGAAATCGTGATAGCCGCCGCGGAATACGATGCCGCGCACTTTCGTGATTTGCAGGCGGCGCCGCTCCGAGCCGTACTCGAGTGCTACGTGCTCGAGGAGAATCACACCGTGCACGATACTGTGCAGCTGCAGATCGTTGTCGGGTGCGGTCTTGTCGTCGAGCAGCAGCGCGGTTGATTCGCGCTTATCGAAAAACTGCTTGAGTGCCAGAATCTGGCGACGGAATCGCAACGCCTCACGCGCCAGCAGTCTCATCTCCGACAGCGAGTCGAACACCACCCGCTTCGGATTTCTCTCCTCGATGGATTTGAGCACCCGATCGACAGTCTGCTGCAGCTCGACTTCAGCGGGGTGGAAGATGGTGTAACTCTCCTCGACGTCGATCGTGCCCTCGGTCGTCAGCTCGAAGATGTCGATTCCGTCGAGGGACCAACCATGCGATTCGGCAACCGCAAGCAGCTCGCGTCTGCTCTCTGAGAGCGTCACATACAGGCCGCGCTCGCCCTGCTTTGCCCCTTCAATGAGGAACTGCAGCCCGAGGGTCGTCTTCCCTGTGCCCGGTTCCCCGTCTATGAGATAGATGTGATTTGTAGGAAGTCCGCCGCCGAGTATTTCATCGAGACCAGCGACGCCAGTGCGTGCGCGTGCTACGTTCGGCGGACCCATGCTCTTTGGGGGTCGAACCACAACAATTTCTCCTGTCGTGAGCAGCTAGGCGCTGGCGATTCTCCGCAGCGCCTGAACCGCGTCTACCGTTTCTTTGCTTGGCATTGCACCCGGCATCACCAGCGGCACGAGCTTGTCGTCCCGGTTGTAAAGGTCGTTGCCGAAGTACAGCTGCCCATTGTTGATGAACGTCGTGAAATACGTGATGTATACCGGAATCTTGTGCGGCAGCTTTACCGCACGATTGTCGGGTCCATCGCGCATCGACTGATCTACTTTGTCCGCTGGCCATCCAAGCACCCACTGTGCCAACTCTGCGGGTTTCTCGACCCGGATGCATCCGTGACTGAACGCTCGAACATCCTTGTTGAACAGCTCATGGTTCGGCGTGTCGTGCAAATAAATGTTGAAGTCGTTGGGAAACAGGAATTTCACGAAGCCGAGCGCGTTCTTCGGCCCGGGGCGTTGCCGCACCCCGCGCTGACCACCGTCGTTGAAGACTTCCATGTTGTTGGCCGCCATGTAGGCTTCGCCCTTCGGAAAGATTTCCTTGGCGGCGATGTCCGGCGGGACATTCCAGTACGGGCGGAAGACCACCGTTTCCATTGAGTCGGCGAAGACAGGCGTCGCCTTGTCTTCGTACTCCTGACCGACGATGACCTTCATGTCCAGCGCTTTCTGGCCGCTGTCGAAAGCCTCGAGGTGGAACGCCGGAACGTTGACGAATATGTAGCGGCTGCCGAAGCTCCTTGGCAGCCAGCGAAACCGCTCCATGTTCGCCGCGATCTGACCGAGGCGATAGCTCGCCGGAACGTTGAGAGCGTCGATGGTCTCTTTGCCGAGCGCGCTGTCGACGTTGATCGAGTGCCGCGTCTGGAAGGTCGCGATGGCACCGGCGAGGCCGCGATCGTAAGTACCGTTCGCCGCGGCGGCCGACTGTCCGCTGTCACCGGCGGCGGTGATTCCTTCGACGGCGAGTCTGGCTCGCAGTGCGTTCAGCAGTGCGGGACTCGCCTTCGCGCCTGGTTTGATATTGCCGCTCACCGCAGGCACCGGCTGCCAGCCGCCCTTGGCGACGATCACGCGCCAGCGCTGCAGCTCCTTGCTGAGACCCGCATAGTCGTCATCGGTCGGGCGCATCGTCGCCAGTGCTTTGTCCAGCTGCTCGTAGCGGAGATTTCGCACCAGCGCGCTGTCGATGTTCTCTTCTTCCGGATTGACGTGCCACGCCTGCTGGACTGTGCGCGGGTCGATCTGACCGGTCATCAAGTCCTCGCCGAGCGAGACGTATGATGCGGTGAGCAAGACATCGGCATCGGCGAGTTGGTCTGCGGTCGGGGTCTTGGTCTGCTTGAGTGTGGCGATCGCCTGGGCGAGGGCGCCGATAGGATAGTCCTCCATCCGCATACCGTCGGCATTTGCGGCGAGGATCGCGTTAGTCAGAGCTTTCGTCCGGGTCTTATGGAGCCCGTCGCTCGAAAGCCAAAGCGGGTTCTGACCGTAGAGCTGGTAGAGCCGTTTGGTGTGGCCCCACTGGTCGTCGTCGATCTTGGCTGGCTTTGCCCCGTTCAGCTTCTCCTTCATCTTCGCTTCGATCTCGGTCGCGGGAACTCCGTTGACCGACGTGAGCCGCTCCGGCGCCCAGGTCTGCGGGTTCTCCGGCTTGGCCTGAGCGGTGTTGCCCTCTTTGCAGCCTGCGGCGACGAGCGCTGCCAGCCCAAGTGTAGCGAGTATGCGGATGCCGGCAACCGAAGCCGGAAGTTCTTTCGCCATATGACGTTAAGCCCGTGATTTGAGTTTTTTCTCCGTCTAGCTCCTAAGGCGAAAGTCGGGCCACCGGGCATCGCGCGAAATTCTGAGTTTGGCCGTGCGGGCAACCCACAACTGGCGATCTGAAGTAACGGGTTGCGGGTTGCCGGTAGCACGGTTGCCTGTTCCCCGTAAACTGCGCATTTAACCTTCCTGCCCGGAGTAAAAAAAAGGCAACGGCTTATTGCCGTTGCCTTTGTTTTTGCTTTTGCCCTGAGGCTACTTCGAACGGTTTCGCACCGTAGTTAACCGGCAACAGGCAACAGTGCTACCGGCAACTCGGAACCCGTTACTTCTGATCGCCAGTAGTAGGGAAGCCGCACGGCCAGTTCTCAGTTAACCAGTCCGCAGTCTATTGGACGCACTGTCCCCTGGGGTCCGGCTTCGGCTTGTCGACCACCGGCCGCTGCGGCAGATCGCCCACTTTCGTAGCGAGGTCGGCCACGTACTGCGCCACCCGCGCCATGCGGTCGTAATCGATGTACTGCGGCTCGTCGGTTACCTGGTGATAATCGGCGTGGCCACCCGTCGTGAAGAAAATGATCGGAATTCCGTAGCGCGCGTACTCGTAGTGATCGCTGCGGCAATAGATGTTGTTCGGATGACCATTTGCATCCATTGCGTAGTCGAGGATGAACGGCTTCTTCTCCCCCTTGTTCACCGACTCGGCGAGATCGCCGAGCTGAGTCGATAGACGACGCGAGCCGACCAGCTGGAGATAATTCGGATTTCCATTGTAGCGCTGGCCCGCCGCGGTGATGCCGGTGTTGTCCGCCGCCGAGCCTCGGCCGACCATGTCCATGTTCAGCTGAGCGACGATCGAATCGCGCGCAACCGTGGGATGATCGGTGAACCACTGCGAGCCGTAGAGACCCTCTTCTTCACCAACGTGCCAGACAAACAGCAGTGAGCGCTTCGGCTTCATCTTCTGGTTCGCGAAATACTCGGCGATCTCGAGCGCGCTCACACTCCCTGAGCCATCGTCATCGGCACCGTTGTAGATCGAATCGGGGCGAGCCGACGCGCCGTTGCTGCGACGCCGAATGTCCGCGAGCAAAGAATTCACCTGCGCCTGCTGATCGGGCGTGAGCTGGGGCGGACGATCTTCGGCGCCGCCCGTGCGGAAGAGATGGTTCACAATGTAGATCGAGTCGTGCGCAACCGGGCGACTGCTCCAGCCGATGTGATCGTTGTGCGCGCCGATAGCGACGTACTGATTGCGCAGCTTCGGATCACTGCCGGGGATCATCGCGACGACGTTCCGCGCCGGGTAGGGACTCGCTGATTCGACGAATGTTGGAGTCGACGTCACCGTCGTTCCGGTCGCGCCTGCCTTCACGCTGTCGATGTCAGCGTTGAGCAGAGCGTTCGCCATTTTCTTGGTGACGTAGAGGAAAGCCGGCCGCTCCGGATCCGCTTCGTCTCTGATCAGCTGATTCGGCTGCTTATAGAGCGCGATGAACTGCTTCGGAAAAAGATCGAAGCTGGCGATCGCAATTCCCGCCGCGTTCGCGAAACGACGGGTGACCCGGGCGCGATCGACGCCGCCCGGAGGGCCCTGAGTAGCAGCGTTGGGCCCGTAGCGTAGCACGACGAACTTGCCGGCTGCCGCGGCGGGATCGATCAGCGAAGTCGAATCGCCCCACGTTCCGCCAAATACCACTTGTGCTCCATCTGTCTTGCGCGTCGCCGCACCCTGGTCACGCGGCAGATAATCGTTCCACGCCGTGAAGGCGCTCCCGCCGGCGGTGAAGCGCGAAGTCGTGTCGAAGCTGCGCTCGACCATGTTGAGCGACTGGAAGAAGGTGCCGTTGTCACCCATCGGCACCAGGCCGAGTCGCTTCACTTCGCGAGCGATGTACTCGACGCCTTTGACGTTTCCGGGTGTCGCCAGCAAGCGACCCTGCATCGAATCGTCTGCAAAGATGTAAAGACGAGTCCTCAGATCCTCGGCCGTGATGGCGCCGCTGGTGCGCGTCGGAGCATGGGTGCGAGCGCGGAGCAGAACGTCCCACGCCGGCGGCGCCGCGGTTCCTGCTGACGGATTGCGCGCCTGCTGTGCCGCCGCGGAGCCGCTGATGAGGAGAGCGGCGAGAGTGATGGCCGTTGGAGTTTTCATGTGGCTTGGAGAGAGGGATAGGGGGTGATGAAAATTAGACACCGTAGCTGTTCATGGTGGTCGTTTTGACAAATCGTTTACATCGAGACCGGCGCTACTGGCATCCGTGTCGGGGGCCGAATAAGCTCTGATAAGAATTCAAACAGGGGTCGTGCGATGTCCACTCACTTCCGTCCTCTCGCCGTTTCCATTGCGCTCGTTTCGCTGACCGCCGGCGCGGGGTCGCGCGTACTCGCGCAGCATGCAGCGACGGTCGCTCCGCTC
>DASTGU010000007.1:0-3152 GCA_035718845.1 Gemmatimonadaceae bacterium
CATCTTGTTTCAGATCACATTGAACAGCGGCCGTTCAACGGAGTTGAAGCAACGCTTCTACAAAGCGCTAGCCGACCATCTCCACGAAGGAGTAAAAATTCGCAAGGAAGATGTCCTCATCAACTTTGTTGAAGTCCCGAAAGAAAATTGGTCCTTTGGTAACGGCGAGGCCCAGTACGTCACGCCTCCAAAATAGATCGACGACCTTCCTGAGTTCGTCGCTCGTCGAATCCGGACGCCCCCTCGGCTGTGACGACGCCATGTCTTCCCTTGAAAGTCCGCTCCTGGGCTCCCACAATAGGGCAAACAGTCCGGAGAGCCTATGATTGTCTCTCGACCATTGTTGCCGATTGCGATTGCAGTGCTGACAGCGTGCGCGAGTGCAACGACCACTGCTAATTCGGGCGTCAGCGCGTCAGCAGTGGGAACGCTGCGTGTCACCAATTACACGCGCGGTAATGTACAGGTCTTTCTCGTCGGGCCGAACGGGGACACCTATCTGCGCCTGATCTACGCCGGCCAGAGCGAATCATTCGCCGTTCCCGGCTCCAAACCTGGTGATGTCATTCAGCTGCGGGGGACAACGCCCGGTGTCCGAGAGTACAAGTCGACTGAACCGATCACGCTCGCGAACGGCGGCTGCGCTCAATCGTTGACCATGAACCAAAAGAGGAGCGACTGCGAGTGGCGGCTTCCCTGACGCCTCACTTTCGACGGTCACATCTACTTCGCGTCCAACACTCTCCCAGCACAGTGGGGAAGGCGCCCCTCTGTAATTAGTGATTTCGGGATCAAGCGGGAATTCCGGCGACTGGTCGGTGGCCGGTGAGCGCGGAGCTCGCCGCCGCGCGAGCCTCCGGCCACTTCCACGCTTGCCAGACGATGGCGACGGTGCAGATGGTTTCGACCGTTGCGAAGAACAAATACTCCGGCAGAGCGGGTGGGCTACCAAGCCCGATCAGCGGCGGGATGAAGGTGAGGGAGCCGTTGACCACCGTCACCAAGATGCCGGTGATGATATTCGCCATCCGGTTCACGCGGAGTGGAAGCAGTCGCGAGAAGAGAATCATCGCGATCGGGATTTCCATCAGTAACGCCGAACCCGCCAAAGCCGCCTGGCCGAGGTGCGGAGTGTCCGCCGCCGGCGCGCCGAGGAGCGCCCACAAGGCAATCACGTCGGCATAGAGGTAGTTCAACAACGCGAAGATCCACAAAAAAGACAGCCGCTCTTTTACGTCGCGCATGGCTCCCTCCAGAGAAACCATAGATAACTAAGTTTTCAGTTTACCTACGGCATCATGCAGGGAAGGTTTCGCGTCTGCCGTCCGCACACAAATGAAGTTGCAAAATCCGCCGGTGTGCGTTTATCAAAATGACGGCCGGGTGACAATCGATCGATCGACGTCCAAATAACCCGGCGACCAACACCACAATAGATAGGCGACAAGCCATGTCCGACGCGTTCTTCAATAAGGTATTCGGTGATTCGGAGCCCACTCAGGTTGGGAGCGGCTGGATCAGCGGCGTCCTCGGCGTTTTCTTCGGCCTGCTCGGCCTCGGCGGCGCACTGTGCCTGCATTTTCCCGCACTGCTGACGCTGCCCGACGCCCGGGCGCACTACCCGATGACGGTGATTCGGTTGCTGATTCAGGGGTTGATCGCAGCAGCTTTCGTCTGCTCCGCGATATCCGCAGTCTTGCGGCAGCGCAAGGTTCTCGCGCTCACCGGCGGACTTCTCGCCGCGACGGCGGCGCTGATCGGCGGCGGAAGTACGGCGCTGCCGGGCGAGGTCGGGTCACACTACGGTATCGGCTTCGACTGGTTCCTGCTCGATCTGCTGGTGATGACCCTCGTCTTTGTCCCGGTCGAGCGGTTCTGGCCGCTGCACCCGAAGCAGAAGACCTTCAGACCGGAGTGGACCACCGACGCGTTTTATTTCGTGGCCACCCACCTGCCCGCGCAGTTGCTCACCTTCCTGATGGTGGCGCCCGCGCTCCTGCTCACCAAGTGGCTCGCGATTCCACGGCTGGCGGCGTTTGTCCAGAGCTGGCCCTATGTGGTGCAGCTACTCGCCGCGATCTTCGTCGCGGACCTTTTCCAGTACATCGTCCACCGGATGTTCCACACCGTTCCATTCCTCTGGCGCTTCCACGCGATCCATCATTCGATCAAGACCCTCGACTGGATCGCCGGCTCGCGTTCTCACTTCTTCGACATCGTCATCACCCGCGGGCTCATCATGATTCCGATGATGATCGTGGGCTTCCCGCAGAGCGTGCTGGCAGGCTACCTCGTGTTCGTCTCCTTCCACGCCACTTTCTGCCACACCGATTTCCGCCCCGATGCGCCCTGGCTGGAGAAATATTTCGTCACGGTGCGCTATCACCACTGGCATCACGCCGCCGACAAGAACGCAGTCGACGTCAACTTCGCCATCCATTTGCCGTTCCTCGATCGCCTGTTCGGAACACACTACCTGCCGAAGAACGCGTGGCCGGAACGCTACGGCCTGATTGACGACACCATGCCCCAGGGCTTTTTCGCCCAGCTCATGTCCCCGTTCAAGCGCGCGGCAAGATCGTCATGAAAACGCACAATCTGATCGGCTACACGATCCTGCTGCTGCAGATTGCGGCTGCGGCGTACTTCGCGCCGCCGGCCCTAGGCACGTGGCTCGGACTGACTCTGGGGATGCTGTACTTCACGGGGATCTGGTTTCTGAGCGGTCTGTACCTGTCCGACATCATCCACATGGGAATCGCCCATGGGACCCTCGACTACAAGCCGTGGTTCATCAAGACGGTGACGATCGTCAGCAACACCGTCGGCATCTACGTGAATCCGATCACCTGGGTGAATCGCCATCGCCATCACCACAAATTCGCCGATCACGACGGGGATCCGAACAAGTTGCACGACGACGGTTTCTGGAGAACGATGTACCTCTGTCTCTTTCCGTATCCGTGCAAGAACGATTACGCCAGGGACGCTATTCTCAAGTCGGCGACGTTCCGCCTGGTTTCAAACCCCGTCTATGCGGTGTTCTCGCAGTTCGCCAGCTTCGGCTTCGTCTGGCTCTTGTTCCGGGACTGGAAATTTGCGCTCGTGCTCTGGGGTGGTCTGCGCATTTTCGCGCTGTGGGTGAATCTGAT
>DASTGU010000008.1:0-2465 GCA_035718845.1 Gemmatimonadaceae bacterium
CTTCATGCCTTATTCGGATCCGCTGCGCGATTTCGCCGCCTGGTTCGTGCAGCTGTGGGCGGAGAGCCTTGGCAAAAAGCGGAAGGACGGAACCTCGGTCGGATCGACGCCGCTGGCCGCTCTTGGCGCGACCGACCAGCACGCCCAGGTTCAGCTTTTCATGGAAGGCCCTGCAGACAAGACTGTCACCTTCGTGCGTGTGGGCGAGCGCGCAACGGACGTACGCATCCCCGCCGGCTTCGCCGACGTGAAGGAGCTTGGATACCTCAGTGGGCACAGCCTCGGCGAGCTGATCGACATTGAACAGCGCGCGACGGCAGGAGCACTGGCTCGCCGCGGACGTCCCAACATGACGATTACCCTGGATCGTGTGGGCGCCGCGGATGTTGGCGAGCTCATGATGTTCCTGGAGCTCGCCACGGCGTACGCCGGCCAGCTCTACGAAATCGACGCATTCAACCAGCCCGGTGTCGAGCTCGGCAAGCAGTTCGCGTACGCGCTGCTTGGTCGTCCGGGCGCCGACCAGGCGAAGAAGGAGTGGGAATCCCTTCCCAAGCCCGACCCGCGCTGGACCGTGTAGTCGCACCACGTCGACCTCTTCCCGCTTCCCGCTTCCCGCTTAGTTTCCCATTCACCATGTTTGCGAATCCATTCAACAAAGCAGTGACCGTCCTTGACGGCAAAGTCACCGTCCACGATGAGTCAGCCATCGCCAGCCCGGCGATGGACAAACTTGCCTATACCGCGGTCTTCGGTGATCAGGATGAGCGTGACGACGCCCGCTGGCTGATCTGGGAGATCGGTCAGGCCGTCGGCGTAAGAGCCGCCTCGATCCACGACCTTTACCTGGCGCGCGGTCGCGGCCAATGCGGTGGTTTCACCGTCCCGGCGATGAATATCCGCGGCATGGCGTACGACACCGGCCGCTCAGTCTTCCGTCAGGCACTCAAGCTCAAAGTCGGGGCGCTCATTCTGGAGATTGCGCGTTCCGAGATCGCCTATACCGATCAGCGACCCGCCGAGTACGTCTCGGCAATGCTGGCTGCGGCGCTGCGCGAAGGCTTCCGCGGTCCGGTGTTCATCCAGGGCGACCACTTCCAGGTCAACGCGAAGAAGTTCGCCGTCGATCCGGTGACCGAGGTGAACGGGGTCAAAGCACTGATTCGCGAGGCTGTCGCCGCCGGTTTCTACAACATCGACGTCGATACTTCGACACTGGTCGATCTGTCCAAGCCAAATCTCAACGAGCAGCAACGCGCGAATTACGAGACGGGTGTCGAGCTGACGCTTGCGGTGCGAGAGCAGGAGCCGGAAGGCATCACCATCTCGATTGGTGGAGAGATCGGTGAAGTCGGGACGGAAAACTCGACGGTCGAGGAGCTCGACGCGTTCATGCAGGGCTTCAACGCCACGCTCAACAAGAGATCACGCGGCACTGAGGGTCTGTCCAAGATCAGTGTGCAGTCGGGCACCACTCACGGCGGTGTTGTCCTCGCTGACGGGAGCATCGCCGATGTGAAGATCGATTTCGACACCCTGGCTCGCCTGTCGAAAGTCGCGCGCGAGAGATACGGACTCGCTGGCGCGGTCCAGCACGGCGCTTCGACATTGCCGGACGATGCGTTCCACAACTTCCCGCGCACCGAGACCGCCGAGATCCACCTGGCGACGAACTTCCAGACGATGCTGTTCGACAACATGCCTCGCGAGCTGCGCGATGAGATCTACGAATGGCTGCGCCAGAACGCGAAGGACGAGCGTAAGCCGAGCGACAGCGACGAGCAGTTTTTCTACAAGACGCGGAAGAAAGCGATCGGCCCGTTCAAGAAGCGGCTCTGGGATTTGCCAGCCGACGTGAAATCCAAGCTGGCGAAGGCATACGACGAGAAGTTCAGCTTCCTGTTCACCAAGCTTGCGGTCGTGAACACCCGCGACGTGGTCGATCGCTTCGTCAAGTCGGTAGAGCAGCACAAGCCGCAGCCGCATCCCGATCTGGCTGTCGTTGAAGCTGCGCCTGACGACGCCGATCTGAGTGACTGAGGCTCGTCTTAGCGCGAGCGATCTCAAGGTCATCCGCGAGGTAATCCGCCGCGCCGGTCATGAAATCCGGAATGCGCTGAATGGGGTAGCGGTCAACGTCGAGGTCGTGCGCAGCAGGTTGAGTCGCGACCCGGCCGCCGGTGATACTATCCCCTTCGCGGAAAGGGCGATTCTGAATCTCTCCGCCGCGAGTGTGTTGACCAACGGATTACTGGCGTTGACCAACGCTACTCTGACCAGCGGAGCCGACCCGGTCGCTCAGAAAGCGAAGAAATCGCCCGTCAGCGGCGGCAGCGTCGAGTTGACGCTAGGAAACGCATCGGCGGTTCTGGCCGATATCCGGCGCCTGGCGGCGGCCATCGACGTATCCGTCGAAGAGCGTGGTGCAAACGTTATATTAAGGGTCTTGCCCGAAGGACAAAGCC
>DASTGU010000009.1:0-2272 GCA_035718845.1 Gemmatimonadaceae bacterium
GCAACGGTGAAGGTGACCGCGACGCCGCCGATGCCCGTTGCGAGCGTATGCGTCGTGTGATGGTTGCTGCCGATGACGCGCGCAGTGGAGGTTGTGGTGGCGCCACCACCGAGCGTCAAGTTGGCGTCGGTGTAGGTAACGATTTGCTGTGTTCTCACCGGACCGATATTGCTGAACGCAGTCGCGATCCCACCCAGACCAAGATCGACGCCGTAGGCGGTCTTCACGCCAAGCAGTTGGGAAGCGCCGCTCCTGATGCGCTGCCAGGTGTTGCTGGCCAAACGCACCAGCGGATTCGCGGACGTTGACTGCGTAATCACAGGTGCGGTGTTGCAGTTGCGTGAGGCGGCGCCGAGCAGGCCAGCATCCGACGCATCGTCGAGCGGATGCGCCGGTTCGTTCGGTCCCGAAGACCACAGCTCCGCGAACTTCTCCAGTCCACCCGTGCCATCCAGCTCGTAGCAAACCGCTACGCGCACAGGCTGCGCAAACTGGTCGCCCCCTTCGTTGATTGGCTGGAGCGCAGGCGTCGTCGTGAACCTGAAGCAGCCGCGATACTGCGGCAGCGCGACTCCGACGTGACAAGGCGTCGGATCAGTCGTACTGCCACCGCCGACAGTAGTGATTTGTGCGATCGTCACAACGACGTTCTGTGGGCCACCCGCGGGCAGCCAGCCATTGGGGAAGCTCGCGCCGGCGATCGATCCTGCGCCGCCGACCAGTGTTAGAGTCTGGAAGCCGCTGGGATCGCTGTTGGTAATCGTCTTTGAAGTGCAAAGGCCCGACGTTCCGCAGAGAGTTGATCCACCACCGTGCTCGATCCGGAACTTGATCGGAAGGGTCGAGTTTTCGTTTAGCGGAATGATCTCGCCGGTGCGCGCGTTCTTGAGCTCCTTCATGTTGAGAACGGGATCCACATCTGCCACACCAAACGGTGTCGTTGAGCCGTTGGGCAGGACCTTGATCCGGTAAAACTTGCTTGCATCCAGGTTGGAGTCACCGACGTGCCAGATCACCTGATAGAAACCATCGGGCGGATTCTGCAGTGTCACCGTTCCGGCCGCGAACCTTGTCACCGGCGGCCCGGCGATACAGTCGGTGACGACTGGTTGACCCAGGGCATCGACTGGTGAGGTCTGCAGCTGGCAGATCTCGACCGTCAGACTCGACGCGAGATTGGGGTTGAACTGCCCTGGCTCGAAGTTGGCGTTGCTCGATGGATCGCCAACCATCGGCGGCAAAAAGAAGAAATCGATATTCCCGCCGTGTGCTCCGTCGCTGATGATCTTCGACGGGTCATTTGAGGCGGACGGGAGCGAGGTGGGGCGTGTTCCTTCGCACGCCATCACCAGAGCGATGGCGGCAACTGCGAGCGGACGGGCGTTCATAAATCCTCTTGGCTAACCGGTGGCGATCAGGCGCTTGAAGCGTGGGTCATCCTGAATCGGCTGCCACCACCATGGATTCGCTTTCGAAAATCCGCCGCGGTGTTCGGGATGATCCGTCAAATATTTCTGCAGCAGGTCGACTGCGTCCTGCTTGTCACCGAGTTGCGCCCTTACGAACGCTTCGTAACCCATCAGCTCACCGCGCGGATCGATCGCTGGATCACTGGTTTTTGCGCGCGCGAGTACATGTCGCGCACTGTCCTGCAAACCGGCCCGATTGAGCACTTCTGCAACTACGATCTGCGCTTCCCGCTTGGTGTACTCCTTTAACTGAGGCGGCGCAAGACGCACATACTCCGAAGCTCTCCGCCACGCTTCATCCGGATCCTTACTCGCGCCCTTCGTAGTCATGATCCACAGCTGACATCTGCCGACGTTTGGATTCTGCGGAAAGCGCTTCTTCAACAGATCGCACCATTTCTGCGCCGGAGAGAACGCGCCCAGATCGTAGGACGTCACGTACAGCTCGAAGAGAATCGCCGGCGCCGCTGTGAGGTACGCGTCAGCTTCATAGGCTCGCTGCGCCAGATTGTTCGCCTGTGGTACATCCTGGTGGACGTAGGCGATGGTGCTCAGGATGTAGAGAGCACGCGCCTGCGACGGATTGATCTCTATCGCGGCGCGCAAATCTTTTTCCGCCAGATCGACCTGGTCCTTGATCCCGCGCTGGTCCGGCACTAATCCGCGTCCAACCAGCTCAGCGCGCGCGGCGCCCCGCAATTCCAGGGCGTCCGGATCGCGCTCGTTCAACGCGAGTGCGGTATCGGCGAGAAGCACCGCCGCATTGAGGAGTTTCTCCGCCTCAGCCGGCTCTTTCTTTTGTT
>DASTGU010000010.1:0-39560 GCA_035718845.1 Gemmatimonadaceae bacterium
ATCGCGTCGACAGTTCCCGTCTCCTCGAGGATTCGAGTGCCCAACAGCTCGTCGAGCGCAGCGATCGCGTCCTGCTGTGAGAGGCCCGACACCCTGAGCAGAGTCTCATACGGCGCGCGAGTTCCGACGACCGCTGCCAGATTCGCCAACGTGCGCGCGTTTGGGGACAAGCGCTCGACGCGCGATTTCAGGACGTCGCGGATGCTCGCTGGAAGTTGCAGCTCGTCGATTTCCCAGCCCTGCCAATGAGACTGAGCGCGGGAGAGCGTCTGAGATTCTACCAGGGATTTCAGCGTTTCCTCGACGAAGAACGGATTGCCGCGCGTCCAGCCGTAGAGCAGCGAAGTGAAATGACCAGTCGTTCCCCTCTCTGCGCCGAACATCTGATGGACCAATTCCTCTACGTCGGCGTGCGACAAAGGAGTGAGGCGATGTACGCTCAGCGCCCCGAGACGCGTCAGTGATTGCTCGGTATTGCGCAGGACCGAATTCGAATCGCGCTCAGCGTCATTGTACGTGCCGAGTAGAAACACCTTCTGCGATTCGAGCTGTCTCGCCACGAAATGGAGCAGCTCGAGCGACGATGCGTCGGCCCATTGCAGATTCTCGAGCAGAATGAAAAGTGGCTGCCTCGCGGCCAGCCGACCGAGGAACTGAGTGAAGTTCCAAAGCAGACGCGCCTTGATCTCCGCCGGATCGGCTCCGCTGGATTGACGCGCTTTCTCGGGGGCAGCGGACAGATTCGGGAACATCTGCGCGAACTCCCCCGCGCCACCGCGCGTGAGCACTGATAACTGCGATGGATCCATCGCCCGCAAAACGGGCAGTAGTGCATCCGAGAAAACGGCGTACGGTACGCCTGTCTCGACCGGATACGCGCGACCGCTGACGACCGTCCAGCCCTTTTTCTGGGCGCGCTCCGCGAGCTCCGTGGCGAGTCTCGTCTTGCCGATGCCACCCTCGCCGACGATGAACACGGCGCGGCCACTGCCCTTCGCTGCTTCATCCAGCGATTTCGAGAGCAGCGACAAGTCGGCAGCCCGGCCGATGAGCGGCGTTTCCTCAGCCCTATGCATCGAGGGCTAATGTAAGAACGTCAGTTTTAAGGAGCCAGCTAGGTCAGCGCGGGGCCTCTTCTACTGGACCAACGGTAAGGTTGCGCCATTCGCGCGTCCACATTCGCAGTCGCGATTCGCGCGTCTCGCGGTCGAGACCAACGACGAAGCGAACCTTCATCGGGGACTCGAGCATGCGATTGAAAACAGCGCGTCCCTTGCCGCTGAACGAAGTCCCGGGCACTTCGAAGTTCACCACGCGACCCGGCATCACGGGCGTCTCCATCAACAGCCGTGCACCACTGGCGCTGACGTCCTCCAGCAATGCCAGACCATTGACTGGCCTTTCATCGCCATCCTCTTCGACCGTCACGCGTGCCGGCAATTGCACTGTGTAGCGACGCTCGCCGCGGATGTTAGCCAGCATCTCCACAGCTTTGCCGAACAGGTTCAGCGATTGCCGGTACTTCATGCGCCACATCGGCACCGAGTGGTGCGCGCAATGGAGCTCGATAGCGTCGCGCGTCTCCATCGGCAGCTCGTCGAAGCGAATGCCGTGAGTGTACACGGTGTTGTTTCCAGCGCGCCCTTTCTCCATGTGGGTGACTTCGCCGCTCACGGGAACCCCGCCCGACGCCAGCGGCAGATCGATCTTCACCTTCGTTTCGAGCGGAAGCTGAAACGCAGACCGGAACGCCAATCCCGATGGGTTGAGGTCCTGCGTCAACGCCAGCAGATCGCGATAATCGCGGCCCTCTTTATCAGTCGCGTTTACGGTGATCGGGAAGGCGTCGAGGAAGCGATGGTCAACTCGCTGCTGCCGCGATGAACGGCTGTGAAACACGACGTAGGCCGCAAAATAGACGTTCCACGCCACCCAGAATCCGTTGAGCCAGAAGGCGAGCGAGGACCAGCCGGGCGCGTGATAGTTGACCCAACCGGCCTTGTACGCAATCGTCGCCCAAATCACCGACAACACTGATACCACCAACAAGACAAGCTGCGGGGCGTACGTCTCGAACGGCACATCGTTGGCGCCCTTCGGCGTGACGTTGAACTTGAGCTTTTTCTGGGTGAAGAAACCGCGGAAGGTTTTTATGTAGGTCCAGAACTTGGCCATGTTGTACCGCTCGGAGATGAGAATCCATCCGGTACCGCGGGACAACAGCTCGAACGAGATCACTGTCAGAAGCACGTAGGGAACGAGACGCGTCACGAGCTGTGCGTTCGTCACGTTGACCGGCAACCAGCCGGTCATAAAGAACACGACCGGCGACAGGTAGAAAACGAGCTTCTGAATGCCGTCGAGGTAGGTCGCCGTCGAGCTCAAATACGCAAGACGCTGCGGAACAGTGAGGCCCGGGTACGTGAGCGGATTCAGCTTGCGCAGGATCTGCATCGAGCCTTGTCCCCACCGCAGACGCTGCACGTGATACGCGAAGGCCGATGACGGGGCGAGCCCGTACGCCAGTGTCTCGCCGTGATACACCGAGTTCCAGCCGCGACCATGGAGGATGATCGAAGTCTCCATATCCTCGGTGATCGTCTTGGTCGAGAAGCCCCCGATCTCCTCGAACGCCTTTCGACGCAGCACTCCGCAGCTACCACAGAAAAATGCGGCGTTCCAGTAGTCCTTGCCCGGCTGAAGCAGCGAGAAGAAAATGCGATTCTCTTCCCACAGGCTCCGCCCTTCCTCGTTCACGACGTGCGTGAACGAATCGGTGTTGTAGAAGTCCTGTGGCGATTGGACGAACGCAACGTCCGGGTCGTTGAAGTAGCCCAGCATCCGATCAAGGATGTTCGGCAGCGGAACGTGGTCGGCGTCCAGCTGCAGAATGAACTCACCGTCGGTGATGCGCAGCGCGTTATTGAGATTGCCCGCTTTCGCGTGCTCGTTGCCTTCACGGCGGATGTAGCCGATGCCGAGTGCTTCCGCCATCGCCTTCACCTCGTCGCGCTTGCCGTCGTCGAGCATCCAGGTGCGATGCGGATATCTGATCGCGCGAGCGCCGATCGCGGTACGCCGCAAGACTTCGAGCGGCTCGTCGTAATTCGTGATGAAAACGTCGACACTCAATCCAGTCGGCGCAGGCGGCGGCGTTCGATATTTGAGCCGCCACACCGTCGCGATCAGGAAGAATGAGTTGATCAACCCGTACGTCTCGGCGACGACGAGCACGATCGAGAAGATCATCGCGTGGGGATTGAGCGACCACCCCCAACGCCAGATTATCCAGTACAGACCATACAGCCAGGCGATTCCCGCAAACGCGCGCGTGAAAAGCTCCTGTCCGCGCGGCAACTGGGGAATTGCATCGTGAAACGCATTTTCGGGGATCTGTGCATCCGAGTCCGTGACCGGAGGCAATGAACTGCGCTCGACGGACACCGGCTCGATAACGACGTTACTTGGCATGCTCGACCACAACAGTAGCGCGAGATCTATGCCGCCAGAGAATTTTGGGTGAAATGGCGTAAGTGGTTCGCTCGTTGCGACTTGAGCGAACATGACAACCCGCGATCTTCGCCCCCATTTGTACGAGCTGGAAGGTTCCCCGCGCGATTACCAGCCAGTGCTCGACCTCGTTGGCGATGTTCAGCTTGTTCTGCTCGGCGAAGCCTCCCACGGCACCCACGACTTCTACGAGCAGCGCGCCGAGATAACCAAGCGACTGATTGTCGAGAAGGGCTTCTCGGCGGTGGCAGTTGAAGCCGATTGGCCCGATGCCTACCGGGTTAACCGGTACGTCCAGGGAGACAGCGAGGATGCATCCGCCGACGCTGCCCTCAAGGGCTTCGAGCGTTTTCCAACGTGGATGTGGCGAAACACGGTCGTGCTGGACTTCGTGGAATGGCTGCGGGATCTGAACTCGAGCCGCGCCGCGAACAACCGCGTCGGCTTTTACGGGCTCGACTTGTACAGCCTGTTCAACTCCATGGCGGCCGTTGTCAACTACCTCGACCGGGTCGACCCCGAGGCGGCGATGCGAGCGCGTTATCGCTATTCGTGCTTCGAGCATTTCGGCGAGGACAGCCAGGCTTACGGGTACGTTGCGAGCTTCGACCTCGAGCGCTCGTGTGAAGACGAGGCGATCAATCAGCTGCTGGAGATGCAGCGTCGCGCGATGGAATTACTCGGCTCCTCGAACCGCGAGGATTTCTTCGACGCCGAGCAGAATGCGAGATTGGTGAAGAACGCCGAGGAGTACTACCGCTCGATGTTTCGCGGCCGTCAGTCCTCGTGGAATTTGCGCGACACGCACATGGTTGAGACCGTCGACTCGCTGATAGCCTACCTGCAACGCCATCAGCGGGAGCCGAAGATGGTGTTGTGGGCGCACAACTCCCACCTCGGAGACGCTCGCTATACCGAGATGGGGCAGAGGGGTGAGCTCAACGTCGGCCAGTTGATCCGGCAGAAGTACGGCGATCGGGCGCGCCTTGTGGGATTTACCACGCACACCGGCACCGTAACCGCCGCCAATGACTGGGACGAGCCTGGCGAACGAAAACGCGTTCGCCCCGCGCTGCCTGACAGCTACGAGCTCGAATTCCACGCGACCGGAGTGCCGCGGTTCTTCCTGCCGCTGCGCAACGGGGCACTCGGATCATCGCTGCTTACCAGGCAGCGTCTCGAACGCGCCATTGGGGTCATTTATCGTCCGCAGACCGAGCGCATCAGTCACTACTTTCGCGCGGACCTCGCGCACCAGTTCGACGGAGTCTTCCACTTCGACGAGACCCGGGCGTTGCAGCCTCTGGAAATCCCGGAGCGCTGGCACACCGCGGACGCCGAGGCACCCGAGACTTATCCGTCAGGGATCTGACGTGCCCTACTTGCTGCGCTTGAGGCGTTTGCCTGTCGACTTGTTGGCCCTGCTGGAGAGGTCGAGCATCTTCTTCTCGCCCAGATAGCTGACGGAAGGCGTATCAATGACATTTCGCAGGCGTTGAACCGTGGAGGCGATCCGCTTCGACGCTTGAAGCACCTCGCCGGCGAGCTCGGGGATCTCATCAGCGGTGGCACCGTTCACGAGAAGCTCGGCGTTCATCGTGAGAATGGTGAGCACGTTATTCATCTCGTGCGCGACGGCGATCGTCGTCTCAGTGATACCAGCGCGTCGTTCCTTGTTGGCCCGCTCGTCCTCCAGTTGCCGCTGGAGGGTGATGTCCTGAATCTGCCCGATGAAATAGATCGGCTTGCCATCGCTGTCGTGTACAGCCGCAACTGCGATCGACACCCAGATCTGCCGGCCATCCCCGCGAACGTAGCGTTTGGTGCGGTAATAACTGCTGATCTCTCGCGCCGTCAGCCGTCGGAGCTGATCGAGGTCGATGGTGATGTCATCCGGATGCGTGATGTCGGCAAAGCGACGATGAAGCAACTCTTCCTCGGTGTAGCCAAGCATCTCGCACATCGCGCGGTTCACTTTGGTGAACTGACCTTGCGGGTTGACAAAGCACATGCCCAGCGGCGACATCCGGAATGCACTCGCAAATAATTCCTCGCTTTCGCGCAATGCGCGCTCGGCGTCTGCGCGGCGCGCGATATCACGAATGAGGCCCAGTCGAGCAGGTTGGCCCTCGAATGTGATCGGCATCGTCACGATTTCAGCCAGAATCGCCTCTCCCGTTCGAGAGCGAAACTTCACTTCCAGCGGCGCTCCGACGCCTCCCGATCCGAACAAATCGTGAATCCTCTGCGAAACTACCGGAATGGAATCCGGATGCACGAACGCCATGATCGGCTGACCGACGAGTTCGCCTGCCTCCGCGCCCAGTCGACGCGCAGCAAACTCATTCAGGTAGAGAAATTTCTCGGCTGTGTAGACGATGATCGCATCGGGAGCCGACTCGACAATCGAGCGAAAATCGTTATTCGAATTTGTGGACTTCATCGCTGGCGAATTTCATCGCTTGACGGGAAACATTCTAGGAGTTTTGCCGGACCTGCGGAAATAGCCGGTGATCGCCTATTTTGCCTGTAAGAACTCGGTAAGACTCGATCACTGGAGCTCTACCTGAAGAAGACTTCCCGACAGACCGCAAAGCAAAAAGCCGTCCCCGCTGACGACAGCGCTCAGTCGCGGGCCCATGCGCTGGAAGAGGCAAACAAGACGGCGAGTTTCGTGGCGCACGAGCTGAATAACCTCCTCACCGTGATTCAGATCAACACCGAATTCCTGATGGAATCGGTCGGCGCGAGCTCCGAAAACGCAGAGGAGCTGGACGAGATCCAGCGCGCCTCGCGACGCGCATCCATTCTCGCTCGACAGCTACTGGCGTCGGCTCGACTGGAGCCGTTCGATGCGGCAAAGGTCGAAGCCAGCCTGCGTAAGAAAGCCAGTGAAAAATCCGTCAGCGGTGACGAGAAAGGGCCGGCACTGTCTGGAACGATTTTGCTCGTTGAGGACGAGGCGTCTGTGCGCGGGCTGGCGCGCAGGATTCTCGCGCAGAAGGGCTACCGAGTTCTCGAAGCGTCCGACGGTGCCATTGCGCTCCGCGTTGCCGCCGGTCACGTCGGTGAGATCGATCTCGTGCTCACCGATGTGGCGATGCCCGTGCTTGGTGGCCGGGGCCTGGTCGAGGAGCTGCGCGAGCTGAGCCCAGGGATGCGCGTGCTGTTCATGTCCGGTTATCCGCGCGAGGAGGTTTTTCCGGACAAGAATGACCAGACGCCCTATCTGCAGAAACCGTTTACAACCGAGACGCTGATCGCCGAGGTCTCGTCCGCGCTGGGAATCGTCCGCTAGCTATCGCAGCCAGCGGACGACTTGCAGCGACCGCAGGCGGCCCACCGAGCGACTCGCCTGCCGGCGACGCCCTCGGTCAGGCGGCCGCCAACTGGCTGGTGCAGTGTGAGCAGCGCGTGGCACCGGCGGCAATCGATTCCTTGCAGAAAGGGCAGTTCTTTTTCGGCGCTTCAGCGGCTGGTTTGATGAAGATCTTCGAGATCCGCCAGGCCACGAAGCCGATGATCACGAAGTTGAGCACCGCCGCCAGAAAGTCACCGATGCCGAACTTGACTGGACCGACGTCCCAGGTCGCAGTCTTCCAGTTACCGTTCGGCAGCATGTAGGTGATGATCGGCATGATGAAGTCGTCGACGACGGCTTTCACCAGCGTATTGAGCGCGGTGCCCACCACCACTGCGATCGCCAGCGCTACGACGTTCTGCTTCAGCAAGAACTCCTTGAACTCCTTGAGCATCGACATTGGACCGTCCTCTGGATGGGTTCGCAGCGGGGTTCTACAGCCTTCGTGAATCAGCACAAATAAAGGCAAAAAAGGGCGTAACGCGAGCACCCTCCGGCGCGTCGAGTAGGTGTCTGCAGACATAGCTAAAAAGCCCCTTTGACGAACCCGGCCCAGTCCACGCCCCCGGCGGCTTCCTCGCCTCCGTCGGCCGCGCCTCCGCAACCCGCGGTGGCGTCGCTTTCGCGCGACCTGGCGGACTTCCTCGTCGAGCTCTCGATCACCCTCAACAAACACGCGATCTACCCTCAGAACCATCCGCTGCTCGACGTCGCCGTCGACGGGGTGGCAAACCGGCTCGGCATGCTGTTCGTCGGGGAGCGAGACTCGCTCTCGATCGGCGTCGCGCGGCGCCAGCTCATCATCGAGGGCGTGGCGACCGATCCGCTGAATCCGGTGCTGAAGGAGCTCGCCCAGCGGCTGCATCAACACCATGTCGGCGCGTTGAAACTCACCCGGGGCATCACGCGCGACGAGCTGGCAGCGGCCCTCGCGGCGCTTTCGGTCGACCCATCGCGCTCGACCCCAATCGGACGCGATACGGAGCGGCTCGGCGCGCTTTGGGCGCACGTGCGGTTCTTCCCGCTCACGTACGACCGACTCCAGCTGATCGAGGACGATCCCGGTGACCCGCCCTCGACCGACAAAATGCTCGCCGGCCGCGCGACCCAGCTGTGGATCGGGCTAGCCCGCGCCGCACTGGTGTCGGACGCGGCCGCGTCCGAGAAGAAGAAAACTGACACCGACGCGGACGACGACGCGTCCCTCGAGCCTGCCACGGTCGCGCGCGCGATCGATGAGCACCAGCGCGAAGAAGCGTACGACCAGGTCATCGTCGGTTACTTGCTGCAGATCGGCGAGGAGTTGAAGACAGCCGAGGGTCCCGAAGCCGCGGGACTCCAACGCCGGGTTTCGCATCTGGTGGGATCACTCAAACAATCCACGTTGGAACGGCTGCTGGAGATGGGCGGCGACAAGATCCAGCGCCGCAAATTCCTGCTCGATGCATCGCAGGGCATCACAGTGGAAGCGGTGATGGATTTGGTGAAAGCGGCATCGGCGGCCGAGGGACAAACCGTTTCGCATTCGATGCTGCGCATGCTGTCGAAACTGGCGCACCATCCGTCGAGCAAGACCCAGCGGGGTAAAACCGACCCCAGCATCCGCGACGTGATGCGTCGGTTGGTCGACGACTGGACCCTCGAGGATCCGAACCCCGACGCCTATCGGCAGGCACTCGAGAACATCTCGAGCCTCAAGAACATCAGCGAAAAGCCGGCGAATGGCGCGCATCCCACCGACGTCGAGCCAGAGCGAATCATCCAGATCGCGATCGAAATCGGAGCCATCGGGCCGCAAGTGCACATGGCGATGGAGCAGCTGCAGCGGTCGGGACGCATCGACTCACTGCTGGATCTGGTCGAGCGGGCGCCGTCCCGCGGAGCGGCGGCGCCGATCTGGGATTTCCTCGTCGAGCAAGGCGCGTTCGAGACCCTGCTGACACAGCAGCGACTCGATCTACCGCTCATCACGCGCTTCGTGAAGCGATTGGGCGCTGGGGCCGCGCCGACGCTGCTCGCTGCGACCGTGCTCATCGAAGAAGCCAAGACCCGCTCACAATTCTATGATTTGCTGCTTACCGCGGGTGAATCCGTCGGCGGCGAAATCGCGCGGCGCCTGCCCGAGGCGCCGCCGACGGTTCAGCGCGAATTGCTGGCGCTCATCGCGAAGCTCGATACCCTGCCGGCTGGCTTTTCAGCTCACGCCTATCTGGAAAGCGATGAACCGCTGGTGCGGCGCGAAGCGGTGCGTCTGCTGCTCAGGAATCCAGCGGATCGCGACGAGACGATCGTTGCCGCGTTGACCGACCCGGACGATCGCGTTGTCTTCGCCGGCCTGTCGGCGGCGCAGGATAAGTGTCCGCCAATCGGTGTCAACCTGATCAAGCAGCGAGTCGATCGTGGCGAGCTGGACTCCCAGCTGCGCACCATGGGCATTCGCATCATCGGTCAGACCCGCACCGCGGATGCACTCGAGTGGCTGCTCCCCTACGTACTGACCGAGACCAACTGGTCACGCCGCCCCAAGCTTCGGCCTTCGTCGCCGGAAATGCTCGCGGCGTTGAGCATGATCGCAGCTCACTGGCGAAACCATCCCGATGCCGAGACAGTGCTCAAGCTCGCGGAGCAAAGCAGGGATCCCGAAGTGCGTGCAAAGCTGACGCGAACTCGCCCCGCGCCAACAACGGCGGACAGCAAGCATGAGTGATCCGATTCGTTTCCTGGTCTCCTTCGGCCAGGCGGTATCGACAATGGCCCTCTACAACAACGGGCATCCGGCGCGCGAGCGCGCGGTCGATCGATCGTACCAATGCCTGCAGGATCTGCAGCGCAACGATCCGCTTCCCCGCTTCTCATTCCTCGGCGAGGAGACCATTTACCAGGAAAATTCGCTGCGCGAGCTGGGCGACTGGGAATGGGGGACGCGTCTGGCCCAGGCCGGTGTGCAGCGCATCGAGTTCGATAAAAGCGTAGGTCGCGAGCAGTACGAGGAATTCCTCGAAGAGATGATGGCGCGCATCACACTGTCCGTCATCGATACCTCGGAGGCGCGGCCGACGCGGCCAACGGGCATCAAGGTGGGCGCGCTGGGAATCCGCGGTGAGAAAAAGGAAGTCGAGCCGCAGCTCGTCGAGCCAGTTCCGGTGGCGACGATCTCATATGCCCTGGGCGAAGAAGCGGAGTCGATTCAGTCATTGCACCGTGATGTGCTCGAGCGCGGTAAGCTGCCGCTCGCCGAGGCGGAGGCCGTGGTGCGATCTCTGTCGATGGCAATGCACGGCGATCAGCAGATGATTCTGCCTCTGCTGCAACTGCGTGAATTCGACGAGTACACCACCACCCATTCGCTGAACGTGTCGGTGCTGGTGATGGCTCTCGCCGAATATCTCAATCTCGCACAGCAGGATGTGCGCACATTCGGGATCGCTGGGCTGCTGCACGACCTCGGCAAGGTGAACATCCCCAAGGACATCCTGAACAAGCCCGGCAAGCTGACCGACGAAGAGCGACAGGTGATGCAGGGGCATCCCGTTGCCGGCGCGAAGATGATCATCGAGAGCGGCCGCAAGCTCGATCTCGCGGCTACGGTCGCGCACGAGCACCACATCATGATCAACGGTCAGGGGTATCCGACCCGGCACTATCATCGCCCCTGCCACAAAGCGAGCAACCTGGTGCACGTGTGCGATGTGTACGATGCATTGCGCACCAAGCGACCCTATCGAGATGCGTGGGAAGCGAACCGCGTGCTCTCGTACATCGAGGAGCGCGCCGGTACCGAGTTCGAGCCTGAGATCGCAACCGCGTTCGTCCAAATGATGCGCAAGCTCGAGTCGGGAATTCAGCTCTCGCCGCTCAGCACCAACGGCGCGCACGGCGCTAACGGTAGCGCTCCCAAAGAAGGAAACCCGGCACCGGGGAACACCGCACCGCCTCCGGGGAAACCTCCCGAAAGACAGCCGTAATCGCCAGGCAGCTTACCGTTCACTGACTAAAAAATGCGTCGGCACCGACGCATTTTTCGTTGCTGGCCTCGTCAAGACTCGTCCTCTTTGTAGAGCTGCCAAAAGCAGTCAATCACATTCTAGGAGCAAAAACCGATGTTGGGACAAAGAAAGGGTTTTACCCTCATCGAGCTTCTGATCGTGGTCGTCATCATCGGCATTCTTGCCGCGATCGCGATTCCGAAGTTCGCAAATACAAAGGACAAGGCCTACGTTGCCGCGATGAAGTCTGACCTGCGCAACCTGGCCACGTACGAAGAGCAGTACGCTGCGGACAATCAGGGCGCGTACTTCGGTGGAACGGCTGACAGCAACACACCGCTGCAGGGTTTCACCCCCTCCGCGAACGTGACGATCACCGTCACTGAGACCGCGGGTCCGCCGCCGGACTGGAGCGCGACTGCCACGCATTCGCAGTCTCCGAAGACCTGCTCGATGGCGACCGGTGTGATCACCTGCACCTAATCAGGTGATAAGCGGTTGGAGTAGAAAAGGACGTCCCTGCGACGTCCTTTTCTATTTTCGGCGACCGCCTTTCGCTGCCGATGGCGGCCGCTGGAAGAGCATTTCCGACGGCGTCGCACCGAGGCCGGACGCTTCGATCCATCTTTCCAGCCCGGCTGCGAGAGCACGTCGCTCGGTCGCACGCAGACTGACGAAGCCTTCGATCAGGTCCTGTTGGATCGCGCGCGGCGAGCGTCGCAACAGATTGAGCCCCTGGCGGGTGAGACGTAACACCGACCGCCGCCCGTCACGCGGATCCGGCGTCCGCGTGAGGAGACCTTTCGCAATCAGGCCGCTGACGACTTCGGATACTGTGCTGTGGGTCGTCATCGTGACCTGGGCGAGATCCTTCACCGACTGGTCGGGCGACTCCGCCAGCTCACTCATCACGAACAACTGCGCGGCGCTGATCTTCAGATCGCGCTCGACGGCCTCGGCGGCAGCACGGAGCCCGCGCACCATGCGGCGCAGCGCATTGATGGCGCGAGCCACCTCGGCCTGATTGGCTTTATTCGACTTGGCCTTGGCCATTAAATGACCCGGGTGGGTCTCGAACCCACGACCTACGGATTAAAAGTCCGTTGCTCTACCAACTGAGCTACCGGGTCGAAAAACAACCGCAAGATAAAACACCCGCAAAGCCGCCGCCCACAACGGGATGCCCGGGTCACCCAAGGCGCCGCGGCGACCCGAAAAAGATCACAAATATGCGTTAAACCGTTGTCGCGACACGTAACTCTGATGGGTGGGCACTTCGGGTACGGCTCAGCAGTAAGAAATCGTCAGTATAGTGACCCGTAATCCGGGCGGAATCATGCCATTCACCTTCTCCAAGGTAAACGCCGTGATTCGCGCTGTCAGAATGTCCAGACAGCGTGATGCGAAAGCTGCGCGCCTCGCCGCTCTCGAAGAGAGCAATTCGCTACTCCAGACTCAGGCGAGACAGCTCGAGAACCAGAAGAACCAGGCGAAAGAACTGGCGCACGAACTGGCTCTCACCAACGAAGAATTGCGCGCGGCGATCAGCGAGGCGAAGAAAGCGTGGTCGGCGGCGGACATTGCCAATCGCTCCAAGGCGGAATTTCTCGCCGTGATGAGCCACGAGCTGCGCACGCCCCTCAACTCCATCGGCGGGTACGTCGACCTGCTCGAGATGGAGCTGCACGGTCCGCTCACCGAGAACCAGCGATCGGACCTCGGGCGCATTCGGCGCAGTCAGCAGCACCTGCTCGCCATCATCACCGACATTCTCAATTTCACGCGCCTCGAAGCGACCGAAGTCCACTTCGACATCATCGAGGTCCCTTTGCGCGCGTTGGTGGGCGATCTCGAAGGCGTGGTCGATTCGCTGGCGCGAGCGAAATCGCTCTCTTATCAGTGCGATCTTCCGTCGGGTGGGATCTTCGTGCGCACCGACCCGGACAAGCTCCGTCAGATCCTGATCAACCTGCTGTCGAACGCCGTGAAATTCACCCCCGAAGGCGGCAAGATTCGCGTCTCGACCAGCATCGTCGGCAACAACGTATTCATTCACGTCCACGACACGGGCTCCGGCATTCCGCGCGACAAGCAGCAGCTCATATTCGAGCCATTCGTGCAGCTCGATCGTGGTCTCACGCGCACCACCGAAGGTACCGGCCTCGGCCTCGCCATCAGCCGCGGGTTGGCGCGGGGGATGGGCGCCGACTTGTCGGTGAAGAGTGACCCCGGCAAGGGTTCAACTTTTACCCTCACCCTGCCAGTGGCGGCACGACGGCCGACGCCTGGGCCGATGGCGCGGGTGGCCGTCTAGCCTGATTGCTAACTGAGGACTTTAAAAGCGCACTACTTCGCTGAGCGCTTACCGCTGCACGCTGACCGCGTAGCGCTGCAAGCGACAGGACAGATCGCGACCTCACAGAGGAAACGCGATCTGTTTGCCTTTATGCCATGTGGTCTGTCCCGTTGCAGGCAGCGATCAGCGGTCAGCGTAAAGCGGTAAGCGCTCAGCGAGGTGGTTCGCCGTTAAGTCCTCAGTCCGCAATCGTGGATTTGGTCTGATCTTCGCATTTCTCTCTCCCGGTCTCAACCGTGGAAGAGGCGATGCCAGCAGTAGCAGTCAAAAAAACGTCGAGCGGGCCGGTGCGCTGCCGGCGAAAGTTCTTGCGCTTTTTCCCAAAAGGGTTCCAGGATCAGAAGTACGTCGATTGGGAACGCGGCTACAAATGGGAAGCGCACGAGCGGTGGCGCGATCTACTCGGTCGTGAAACCCACCGCGAGCTGATGGCCGACGGCGAGCACGCCGAGGTCGCTCGTCGCGCGGTCACCATCGAGTCGCGAACGAACCTTCTCTTTTCTTTCGAGAAAATGGCGCTCCGCGATGCGGTGAAGAGTCCCGGCGGCGCGAAAGCATTTGCGGAAGGTCTGTTCGAATTCCTCTATGGTCGTACATCGGACCGCGCGCGGTTCGAGCACTGGTGTGAGGTCGTCGCTGGACTTCCGCGGCGGCAGACGCGGGTCCTGACCTGGCCATTGGTAACGGTATTCGGATTTCTGGCTTTGCCGGACCACCATTTCTTCCTCAAGCCAACAGTCACCCGTGCTGCAGCGCGCGACTACGGCTACGATTTCCAGTATCGCTCGCGACCCAACTGGGAGACGTATTCGGATTTGCTTGCCTTCGCGGACCAGGTCGCGCGCGACTTGAGCGACCTCCGACCACGCGACATGATCGACATACAATCATTCCTCTGGGTTCAGGGCTCCGACGAATACGAGGAATGACCGGGCCGATGGCGCTTTGACACCGGCGCCAGGAGCCAGCTCTACAGGGCAAAACAGGTGTCCAGCCGAGGGAGTCAGTCGTCCAATAGTAGTCCAGCAGGCTCCCCACACGCGCTCGGTCTTGCCGCACAGAAAAGTCTTAACGAGCCCCGCCCGGCTCGCCGCTCTCCATAACTCAGGACTGCTCGAAACAGGCGCCGAGGATCGTCTCGATACCTTCACGCGCCTTGCCGCGCAGCTCCTCAATGTGCCAACGGTGCTCATCTCGCTCGTCGATGCCGAGCGGATGTTCGTGAAGAGCGTGACGTGCGCGAATGACTCTCTCGCAGCCGGCTGGCATCCGCTCAGTGTGACCTACTGCCACGACGTTGTCGGTACCGGTGGCCCGCTGGTGATGGCAGACGCCTGGAATGAGGCTGGCTTCGCCGAAAGAGGGACGAAGATCCGCGCCTACGCTGGCGTTCCGCTGACCACTGACGACGGGCACGTACTCGGCGCTCTATGTGCGCTCGACGAGCGTCCGCGGGACTGGGCCAAGCGGGACATCGATGTCGTCACCGCGATGGCTGACGCGGTCAAATCCGAGATTCAGCGGCGCTTCGCCGAGCGCGTCGCATGCGATACCAAACTGCGGCTGCACGCCGAGCGTACCCTCGCACACGCAGTGCAACAGCAGATGCCCGTCGGCGTAGCGGTCGCCGAAGTTCCGACTGGGCGCCTCGTTTCAGTCAACACGCAACTGACCGAGATCTTCAGAATGCCGTTCAGTCCGGCACCCGACCTGAATTCCTACACAGAGTGGGTCGGATTCCACGGAAACGGCAACCGCTATCAATCGATCGACTGGCCGCTGGCACGGACAGTTTTAACCGGCGAGCCGGTGCGCGGTGAAGAGATCCGCATCACGCGCGGCGACGGCACGGACGGATTCGTTCGCATGAGCTCGTCCCCCGTCAAAGACGGTGAAGGGAAGATCGTCGCCGCGGTCGCGATCGTGGTGGACATCACCGATCAACGCAAAGCCGAACGCGCCGTTCGCTCGACCGACGAGCGCTACAAATTCGTCGCCAAGGCGACGAACGACGTGATCTGGGATTGGGACATTACCAGCAATTCCCTGACGTGGAATGACTCGGTGGAAACGGTCTTCGGGCACAAGCAGACCAGCATATTTCCCGAGATTCAGTGGTGGTACGATCACATCCACGCGGAAGATCGCGAGCGTGTGGTCGCTGGCATTCACGCGGTGCTCGATGGCAATGGCAGCGCATGGACGGATCAGTACCGCTACCTGAAGTCCGACGGCAAATACGCCAATGTGACGGATCGCGGCTACATCGCGCGCGATGCCTCGGGTAAAGCGGTGAGAATGATCGGGGCAATGAGCGATGTTACGGAGCGATCACGCTCCGAGGCTGCGATCCGTTTTCAGGCGCAACTACTCAACGCGGTGCAACAGGCGGTTGTCGCGACTGATCCGGAAGGCCACGTGATCTTCTGGAATTCGTTTGCGGAAAAACTTTATGGCTGGACAGCCACAGAAGCAGTTGGTCGTCTCGTATCGGAGCTCAAGACTTCACAGTTCCTGCGCGACCACGCCCACGAAATCCACCAAAAGGCTTCCGCTGGCGAGAGCTGGACTGGAGAGTTTCTGGTCCAGGGCAAGTTTGGGAAGCCCTTCCCTGCCCTGCTCACAACTTCTCCGATTCTGGACGAACAGGGTCGCCTGCTCGGCGTCGTGCGAGTGTCGATCGATCTGACCGAGCGGCGCAACCTGGAAGAGCAGTTCCGCCAATCGCAGAAGATGGACGCAGTTGGTCGTCTGGCCGGTGGCATCGCTCACGACTTCAATAACCTTCTCACGGTGATCAGGCTCAACACCGAGATCATCATGGAGGGTTTCGATCCGACTGATCCGCGCAGCGAGGATGTGAAGCAGATACGCGCCGCCGCGGAGCGCGCATCGTCGCTCACCCGTCAGCTGCTTGCGTTCAGCCGCAAGCAAATCCTGCAGCCGCGCGTGCTCGATCTGAACAGCGTCGTCAACAGCGTCGAGCCGATGCTGAAACGATTGATCGGCGAGGATATCACGATTCACTCCAGCTGCGCGGCGCGGGGCTACATTGTCGCCGATCCCGGTCAGCTCGAGCAGATCCTCGTGAACCTCGTCGTCAACGCGCGCGACGCGATGCCGCAAGGTGGTATCATCAGCGTCGAAACGGGCAACGTCGAGCTCGACGAGACCTACACGAGCGAGCACGCGCCCGTCATTCCGGGGCGCTATGTGATGCTCGCTGTTGGTGACAACGGCATCGGCATGAGCCGAGACATTCGCGAGCACGCGTTCGATCCGTTCTTCACCACCAAGGAAGCCGGAAAAGGCACTGGGCTCGGTTTGGCTACGGTGTATGGAATCGTGAAGCAATCCGGCGGGTACGTCTGGATCTACAGCGAGCCCGGCCTCGGCACGACACTGAAGCTCTACTTTCCTGAAGTCAGCTCTGCGACCGCCTTCAAGGCGGAAGAGTATAAGGCCATTCCGAAAGACGGCGCGCGCGGATCGGAGACTATTCTGCTGGTGGAAGACGAGGAAGCTGTTCGCGGACTGACGTCGCGGATCCTCGAGCGGCAGGGCTATCGTGTAATCGCGGCACAGCACGGCAAGGAAGCGATGGACATCGCGACGAAAGAAGAGGGACGCATCGATTTGGTGCTGACCGACATCGTGATGCCCGGTATGAATGGCCGCGGTCTCGTCGAGCGCCTGGCCGGCATCAGGCCCCGCATCAAGTCGCTCTACATGTCCGGCTACACTGACGACGACATCGTTCGCCGCGGTTTTGTCGAGCCATCGAAGAGCTTCTTACAGAAACCTTTCACGTCCGAAGCGCTGCTGCGCACGGTCAGGAAAGTTCTCGACGAAGGGTAAGTCGCATCCAGGTTGAGGCAGCCAGTCCCGCAGGGTATATACAGGGATGCATTTCGGCTGGCAGCAGGTCGTCGCGATTGGCACTTTCGCGACTGCTCTCTCACCCAATATCACGCTAGCGCAGGACACCACTGCGACCAGGCTGGAGCCGGTGGTGGTGGAAGTCAGTCGCGGAGCGCGGCGGCCGCTGCTCGATCTACCGTTTTCCGTAACGGTTCAAACGCCCGATTCGCTTCGTCCCGGGCAACGTCATCTCGCCCTTGATGAAACACTACTGCTGATCCCCGGGCTCACGGTCTCGAATCGCAATAACCCATCACAGGATCCTCGCATCTCGATCCGCGGCTTCGGCGCGCGCTCGGCGTTTGGAGTGCGGGGCATCCGTGTACTGCGCGATGGAATTCCACTGACGCTTCCGGATGGACAGACGCCGGTCGATTACCTCGATCTCGAATCGGTCGGACGCGTTGAGGTGATGCGCGGCAGCTCGTCGTCGCTCTACGGCAATGCAGGTGGAGGAGTCATCGACTTGCGCACGAGCGAGCCGCCACCGCTTCCCATCGCGGCCACCGCCAGGATGTGGCAAGGAGCTTTCCAGTCGCGTCGCTACGTCGGCAAACTCGACGGTGAGACAGGAGGTTTTGGCTACCAGGGCAACGTGGCGCGTACTGAAAGCGATGGTTACCGGGACTACTCTCGTCAGCGATCGACGAATGGATTCGCCCGGCTCTCATACGACGATGACAACGACTCGTATGGTGTCGAATGGCTTGGCGTCAACACGCCCGTCGCTCAGAATCCCGGCGCGCTGACGCGCGCACAGTTCGAGGCCGATCCGCGCAGCGCGGATCCGCTTTCGCTCACCAAGAAAGCTAGAAAGGCAGTGACACAGTCGCAGGTCGGAATCACCGCGCGCCGTTATGGTGCGCTCGGGGAGATCGAAGGCTCGGCATACGTCGGCACCCGACACCTCGACAACCCACTCACTTTCGGAATCGTCGACGTCGGTCGTGCCATCTCCGGTGGCAACGTGCGTGCAACGGTTCCTGTTTCGGTCTTTGCCGTGGACAACAGAATCACGGTAGGAGCCGAAACGCAGCTCCAGAATGACCTGCGACTGAATTTCACCAACTGCAACACCATTCCGCCGCTCACCGCGCCGACGGCGACCTGCCCCGACATCAGCCAGGAGCGTGGCACCGTCACGCTCAACCAGCGCGAGATCATATCATCATTCGGATCGTATCTGCGCGACGAAGTTCAGCTCGGCGATGTTTTCGCTTTGACGGCAGGCGCGCGCGCGGATGCCGTGCGGTTTCGCGTCGAAGACAAGCTGATCACAGCGACGAATCCCGATGATTCAGGCGAGCGGCTGCTGCACGCCGTGAGTCCGATGGCGGGATTGCTGGCGCATTTGGGCGACTCAAACAGCGCCTATTTCAATGTGTCGACCGCATTCGAGACTCCAACTGCCACCGAGCTCGGCAATCAGCCCAGCGGGGCCGCGGGGATCAATCGCGATTTGCAGCCGCAGAGATCGCTGACGTACGAGCTGGGCGTGAAGGGCGTGAGCGACATCGGACTGCAGTACAGTACGGCGCTGTTCGCGACGACCGTACATGACGAGCTGATTCCGTTCGACATCCCCGGCGGGAACGGTCGGCGGTATTACCGGAACGCGGGGCGTACCTCGCGGCGCGGACTAGAGCTCGGGCTCACCTACGATCTGCGCGCGCTCGAGATCGGTGGCGCTTATACCTACGCCAATTACCGGTTCGTTGACTTCACCGTCGGCACCGTGGATTATGCCGGGAACCACATTCCAGGCATCCCCGAGCAGACGTTCCAGGCGTCGGCGACGTTGCGTACACGGCTCGCCTCGCTCGTTACGGAGGCGAACTTCGCGGACAAGATGTTCGTGAACGATGCCAACTCTGAAAGCGCGCCGGGCTACGGCATCGTGAACGCGCGACTCGTTTCATCCGCGCTTTGGCGGGGCTCCGGCGCCGAGGTAACGGTCGGCGCACAGAATATCTTCGATCGCAAGTACGTTTCATCCGTAAGTGTGAACGCGTCGGCCGGCAAATTCTATGAGCCGGGGTCGCAACGCGCCTTCTTCGTCGGGCTGAGTCTGATTGCGGCGGCGCATCGTTAGGCGCGCCCCTGGCGTGCATCCGCCGCGCCTCAAAAGACGATCTGCTGAGCGTTGCAGGAGCAAAGCGGCACAGATATTCCGCTCTGGCGAGCGTGCCCCGCGAAATCATTGAAGAATCCAGCCAAAAGCCCTCCGAGAAGGAAGGCGCGTCGCCGTCGAATCCCTTCGGCAAGAAATCCGTTCGCCAACCGGAGACAGGCACCAGACTAAGCGCTCTCGAGATTCACGAGAACATTCGCGCGCCGGCTGAGGAGGAGTTAGAGCGACCAGCAAGCTCACTGCTGTTCTCTTCACTCGCGGCCGGAATGTTGATCGGTTTTACTTTCCTGTCGTCGGCGTTCGTCTCGTATTACTCCGCGGAACCGATCAAGCACGCGATGGCGTCTGCGGCGTACCCCGTCGGTTTCATCTTCGTAATCATGGGGCGCAGCGAGCTCTTCACCGAGAACACTCTCGAGCCGGTGATCCCGTTGCTGCACAAACGCGACGGCAAAACATTGCGCCAGGGGCTGCGCATGTGGGGCCTGCTCATTCTCGGCAATCTCGTTGGCGCACTGATCTTCGCCTGGATTGTAGGAGCAACGACTCTGATCGACCCGTCGTTGCATCCGACGATGCAGAACATTGCTGGTGAATCAACGAGTGGCGGCTTCGGCGAAGTGTTCTACAAAGCGATCTTCGGCGGGTGGCTGATCGCCTTGCTGGCGTGGCTACTCGCGTCGACGGTCGATACGATCGCTCAGTTACTTCTGATCTGGGTTACGACAGCTCCCATTTCTGCGTTCCACTTTCGCCATTCAATCGCAGGAGCCGTCGAAGCTTTCTATCGCGCCGTGACGGGCACCGCTGGTTGGGGCGAAATGTTGGGAGGCTTCATCATTCCGGCGCTGATCGGCAACGCCGTCGGCGGTGTCCTACTCGTCGCCCTCTTCAACTACGCACAGGTAGCCGAAGAGCATCAGGAGAAGCAGGCCGAAGGCTAGCGCAGGGTATACAAGTACGCGGCGATGTCGCGCGCATCGCGCGGCGTCACAGCCATGTACGGCATCGCCGTTTTGGGATCGACTGCCTGCGGGTTCTCGATCCACTTGATCATGTTGTCCGGCTCATTCGGCAGTACACCAGCGATATAGACCCGCTGCGCGATGCCGCTCAGAGGCGGCCCCACTAACCCAGCCGCACCAGTCACTCCGGAAATAGTGTGACAGGAACCACAACCGTATTTGCGGATTGCGGTGCGGCCGCGGCCCGGATCCGAATCACTCAGCTGCATTCCGTTGTCGCCTGACGCGCGGTCACACGACGACAATGCAACGACAGCGATCAGCACTGTCAGCGCTCGCGCCGCGAAGAGCGCACTCTCGCGACGGACGGCGCGCGCTTCGGCTGCTCTCAACCACCGCGCGAAGACGTACAAGCCCGCGATGACGTACGGAACGCTGCCGGGGATCCACATGATCAGCCCCCCGAGCTGTTGATCCTCGAGCGGCGACAAGCCCCAGGGACCAGTGGTGGCGGCGTAAGCGGGATACCAAAGGTGCGATGAGAAAGTGAGTAGCGCGCCGAGCGCACCGGTCTGCAGCGCGGTCGCGAAGAGGTAGAAGACTGCAGCGCCGTAACCAAGCTCAGAGCCGCGCACTTTGAACACCGTCCACCAGAACAACAGCGCAGTTCCGAGGAAACTGAGGTGCTGCAAAGAGTGCATCAACTCGCTGTTAAGCGTCGACTGGTAAGGACCGGGCAGATGCCACGCCCAGAGTGCGATCGCGTGGAGAGAGAACGCGACTGGCGGCATTGACAGAACACGCCACGCACCGCTGACTCCGTCCCCACTGCTCCAATTGCCCAGCTTTCTGCGCCACGACTGCGGTAGCGCCCACAAAAAAGGAATCAGCGGTCGGCCAAGGATCATCAGCGGCGCTGACACCGAGATGAGGAGCTCGTGCTGGGTCATGTGCGCCGAGAAGAGCACGCCGCCGAGAGCGTGCAACGGCGACACGAGCGCAGCCACAGTCGCGAGCCAACCGCTGGTAAACGCTGCCGCTTCCCAGCGGCGAATTCCAACGCCGATCTCCCGAGCCCATAGCCGTTTGAGGCCCCCGAGGTATAGACCTCCCGACAACAGCAGCCCGAGGACAACTAACGGCTCGAAGCTCCACGCATTCCACAGGTCATGTGGCTGCAACGATCGACCCGTGTGCGCCGCTGCTGTCGCCGGTAGTGCGAGTAAAAGACTCACGCCGGCAATCGCGGAGCTCAGGTGCCGATGCATGACCCGAGGAAAAAGACGGGAATCCACTGGAAGACGATCTCGATAATTGCGAGTGATGACGTGAATAAGCCGACGAGCGCCATAAACCGCGTCCTCGGCATCACGCCGCCTTCCGTCAGAGGAAAATCGCCAGCGCGATCGTACCAGCGGCGGGCGTCCAGCCACGCGAAGATTGCTATGGCAAGGAAGACCGCTGACGCCACGTGCAGCCATGCACGGTTACCACCGACGCAGGCACGATCGACGAGTGGATAGTTGATCCACACCATCAGCATGCCGGCCATCGGTCCGCCAAAGAAACCGAACCACAGGAAGCCTGTGACTTTCGGGCGCGCCAAGTTCTGGCGGTCGCGCTCTTCCGCGGCGATGCTTTCCGTCATATGAACCTCACCGACACGAACACAACCAGCCAAATGGCGACCCACGATCCGACGACGAAATACCAGTACACCGCCATGACGGTCGCGTCGGTGTAATGCTTCTTTTCAACCGGACCCTTGAACATCACCAGCGCGATCAGCAGGGTCTCCAATGAACCGGCGATCAAGTGAGCGAGGTGCGTCACCAGAATCATCCAGGTGATCGAGCCGTACGCGTTCGAGTCGTAACGCGTATGCAGGCCGCGAAACTCGAACGCGCGCAGAACGATCGCCGCGATTCCGAACGCAATCACCAGCATCAACCAACGACCAACTTCCTCCGGTGGACGGTGCTCGAAAGCGAGCCTCGCCGCGTACCACATCGGCGCCACGCTGATCAACTGGAGAACGACATTCACCGTCGACACGCCCATGTCGGGCAAGTATGTCCGCTCCGGCGGCCAGGTGTTGAAGTTCCGCCGGATGTAGTAGTACGCGACTATCATCAACGCGAAGGCAGTACCTTCGATGAAGATCATCAGCAGGTTGCCCCACCAGATTGGCGCGCGAATGCCGAACGAGTGATCGTCCAGCATTGCCACGTCGAGAACCCCACGGCGCCTCATGGCTTGCCCTTCTTCAGCGCGACCTCGGTGTCGTGCTCGGGTGAGATCGTCGGCCAGAACCAGCACGCGAGAATGATGAACGCCAGGATTCCGCCAATCGTCACGCCCCACGGGGTGAAGATGGCAACCGCGATCCAGCTCCCCGCAACAACTGCCAGCAGGAACGGAAGAATTGTCTCTTTCTTGAATTCGTAGCGTCGCTCGGGGATCGCGTCCATGATGCTCGTCACGAGTCCCTCATGGCGGTCGGTGCGCAATCCGGTAACGACCGACAGCTCCCCTGCCGGCGCGTCCCAGATCGGGTCACGCCCCTCGACTACCGGAATGAAGAGGTGGTTGTAGCTCGGAGGCGGTGAGCTCGTCGCCCACTCCAGCGTCGGCGCGTTCCAGGGATTGTCGCCTGCCGGCGCGCCAGTGCGCAGGCTCTTGAACACGTTGATGAGGAAGATCAGGGCGCTCGCCGCGATGAACAGCGCGCCAAAACTCGACAGCGCATTCAGCGGCCCCCACCCCATTTCCGGCAAATAGGTGTAGACGCGCCTCGGCATCCCCATCAATCCCAGGATGTGCATCGGGAAGAACGTGATGTTCATGCCGATGAAGAAGAGCCAGAAATTCCACTTGCCCAGCTTCTCGCTCAGCATGCGGCCGGTGAGCTTCGGATACCACAGATAGAAGCCGGCGAAAAGCGGGAAGACGGCGCCGCCGAGCAACACGTAGTGGAAATGCGCGACGATGAAGAAGGTGTCGTGCACCTGCAGATCGTACGGGACCGATGCGATCATAACGCCGGTGAGGCCGCCGATGATGAACAGAAAGAAGAACCCGATCACGAACATGAACGATGTCGTGAACCGCGGCCGACCCGACCAGATCGTAGCAATCCAGCAGAAGATCTGCACGCCGGACGGAATCGAGATCGCCGAGCTCGCCGCCGTGAAAAAACTCTGGCCGAGCTGCGGCAACGGAGTCGCGAACATGTGGTGTACCCACAGTCCGAAGCCGAGGAACGCCGTGCTCACCATCGACAGGATCATCGCCGGGTAGCCGAAGATCCGACGCTGCGTGAACGTCTCCACCACCGAAGACACCATCCCCAGCGCGGGAATGAAGATGATGTAGACCTCCGGATGGCCGAAGAACCAGAACAGGTGCTGCCAGAGGAGCGCGTCACCACCTTCCGCCGGATTGAAGAAGTGGGTGTCGATCAGGCGGTCGGTCGCCAACATCGTGCTCGAGACCACGATCGCCGGCAGTGCGAAGATGATCATGAAGGCGGTGATCAACTGCCCCCACACGAAGAGTGGGATGCGGTTGAGCGACATGCCCGGCGCCCGCTGCTTGAAGATTGTGGTCACGATCTCCACCGCGCCGATCAGCGCAGCGATCTCGGTGAAGGTGATCATCTGCGCCCAGATGTCCACCCGCTTGCCTGGCGAGTACGCCGGCCCCGACAGCGGTACGTAGGCGAACCACCCGGCGTCGGGGCCGGTATTCAGGAAGAACGCGCCGTACAACAGCAGCCCGCCACCGAGGTACATCCAGTAGCCAAGCGCGTTCAGTCGCGGGAACGCTACGTTGCGCGTACCGATCATCAACGGCACCAGATACAGTCCAACCGCTTCCATCACCGGCACCGCGAACAGGAACATCATCGTGCTGCCGTGCATGGTGAAGATCTGATTGTACAGATCCGGACCGATGAACCGGTTCTCGGGACGCGAAAGCTGCGCGCGCATCATCGCTGCTTCGATTCCGCCGAGGATGAAGAAGATGATCGCGGTGACCACGTACCGTTTGGCGATCGACTTGTGGTTGGTCGATGTCAGCCAGCCGTAGAAGCCGGACTTTTCCTTCCACGTCGCCGATAGCTTCGCGCGCACGTCGCTCTCGACCTCCGCGGAGATCAGCGGCGGCGGGTCAGGCCTGTCGTCATCGCGCATCGGTAGCGACTGGGAGTACGCCATCACTTTAGAGTCCCCAGATAAGCGAGCAGCGCTTGCAGCGACTGCGGGTCGAGTTGCGTCGGCGGCATCTTCACGCCCGGCTTGATTGACTGTGGATCGAGAATCCACCCCGCCAGGTTGCCGGTTGTGAGCGGCAGAGTGCCTGCGGCAATGGTGCGCCGGCTGGCGAGATGGGTGAGGTCAGGACCGATATTGCCGAAGGCGCCGGTTCCACCAATGCTGTGACACATCGCGCACGGCGCGCTCAGGAACACCCTCTCACCCGTCTGCGTCAAAGAGTCGGTCGGCTTTGGCGCAGTCTCGCGCTGCTGCGTCAGCCAGCGCTCGAAATCGAGGCGCGGCTGCGCGACGATATAGAACGCCATCTTCGCGTGCTGATAGCCGCAGAACTCGGCGCACTGGCCTCGATAAATTCCGGCAGTGTCGGCACGGAACCACGTCACCGTCTCGTGCCCCGGGATGAGATCCTTTTTCCCCGCGAGATTCGGCGCCCAGAAGCTGTGGATGACGTCGGTCGATCTCATTTTCAACAGCACCGCTCGACCTACCGGTACGTGAATCTCATTGGCGGTCTTCACCACGTTTTGTGGGATCGGATCATCGTAAACGACTTCCCACCACCACTGGTGGCCAACAACATCGATGCGCAGCGGTTTTGCATCGGGCACCGTTGCGACCGCGCTGCCAGTCGACACGCTCATCACGAGCGCCGCCAGCATGATGATGACCGTGGCGCTAACGGCGATGATGACGCCGCGCTTCATCACCGCTGCCTGATCCGGATTCTCGTGGTACTGATGCTCGTCGATGAATGGCTTCCGGGTCGATGCTCGCCACAGTGCGTAGAGCAATGCACTGATCACAATGACGTAGACGACAGTCGCGATAGCGGTGAATGTCCAGTGAAGCCTGGCAACGTCCTCCGCCCTCGGCCCCTTCGGATCGAGCACTGACTGGAACCCGGAGCAGCCAAGCAGTGCGACCGACACCACGCCCAACGCAGATTGTGTCGACGCTTTTAGCTGCACGCGATCGCGCGTAGCCGTCATTGTTTGACTGACGTCGGCGGGACGAAGGTTGGGGATGGATGACCCTTGTCGCGCGCCTGTTCCGATTCCTTGAACATCATGTGATCGTCGCGCGTGGTGCGGACAGCCTTGCCCTGCAAGCCGCCGAGCGCGCGCACGTAGGCGACCAACTGCCAAACCTGATAGTTGGGAATCTTACCGCGGAACGAAGGCATGCCGTTGGGCCGACCTTCGACGATCGTCGAAAAAATGTTTTGCGGATCGCTGCCGTAGATCCACTGGTCGTCGGTGAGCGGTGGACCGATACCCCCGCCACCGTGAGAGTGACAGCCCGAGCAGTTCATCTGGTCGAACAACCGCTTGCCCTCTGAGACTGCGTAGGCGTCGTCCTCGTACGGGTTTCTCACGCCGGTCTCAACCACCGCCGGGCCCGGCTGTAGCGTGCTCATCACGATTGCGTTCGACGCCGTCGCCGACGGCGGAGTCTCTCTGAACCGCCGCTGCTCGCGCTTGCACGCCGTGAGCGCGATCCCTAAAGCGAAGAGGGCGCCTGCCCGTGCATACAGCTTGATCACGTGGAAGTATCCTCTCGAGCGATATCGACTCGTGGAACGGCGTAGCCGGCAAGGATGCGATCGATCTCGGGCCTGCGCCGCTCGATGATCGCGTTGAGCTGCTCCCGCAAAGCGTCGTTGCCGCGCCGAACGCCCATCGAGATGTCGAACACGAAAGGCAGGAACGGCAAATCGATTTGCGGCGACACCGGCTGCACATCGAGCGGCACACTCGCATGCTGCGCGAAGTATCCGGCTAACGGGCCCCACGCGACCGCGACATCGACGTCGCCATTTGCCACGGCATCGATGATTCGCGCCGGCGGATTGGGCTGGCGATAGTCTCCGTAGACGGAGTAGCCCTTGACGTTCTTGATAATCCCGCGATTGGAGAGTGCATGCGCGGGCGGGGTGTTGATCCCGTCGTCCCCGATCAGCTGCACGCCGACGCGTAGCCGTTTCAGCTGCGGATCATCGAACGATGCAATCCTGAGATGGCGATCTCGCCGTGTGACGAAGACGTAAGTCGACCTGTAATAAGGTATGGTCGGACGGGTGCGCTCGAAGCTGGCGGGTACACCGATCAACAGGTCGCACTGGTTCTGATTGATGGTGTTGCGCACGAAGCCACGACGCTGCGCCCACCACACGTAACTCAGCTTCGCGCCAAGATCCCGCGCGACCAGCTCGGCGATGCGATTCTCGAATCCCTGCTGCTGCTGATTGGAGAACGGCAGATTGTTGGGGTCTGCACAGACTCGCAGCTCACGAGCGCTGACCGAGTCGGCCGGTCCGTAAGCGGAAACGAGCGCCGCCATACCACAGGCGAGCAGGACCGCGGTCAGCACCCTCGTCGCACGCATTCTACGGTAGCGCGAAGACATAGAGGGTGCCGCCCTTGTTCGTCGCTGCCGGCAAATCGGCCATTGCGTTGGTGAAGCCGAGCGCCGCCGAGGAATCGCGGGTATCGATACCGCCGGCGACTACTGCCCCGGACCAGCCGCCTACGCCAGAGAGAATCGCGATGTACTGTTTGCCGTCGGGACCGCGATACGAAACCGGTTGGCCGATGATGCCAGAGCCGGTTTTGAATTTCCAAAGCTCCTGCCCGGTTCTGGCGTCGATTGCCTTGAACCAGCCTTCCATCGTTCCGTAGAAGACGACGTTGCCTGCTGTGGCGAGCGCACCGCTCCAGACCGGGAAATTCTCGTTGATTCGCCAAACCAGTTTGCGGGCGACGGGATCCCACGCATCGAAGAAGCCGCGATTGCCGCCCGGACCCGGCGACATCTTCACGTTCATGCCCACGAACGGAGTGCCGGCGATGTAGTTGGCTTCGACCGACTCCGCGTCCTGACAGAGATTCTGATGCGGGATGTAGATGAGGCCGGTGACCGGCGAGAATGACGACGGCTGCCAGTCTTTGGCTCCCGGCGAGGCGGGACAGGCGTTGCGCACAACCTCGCCAATGCGCGGATCCTTTTCCTCGTTCGGCTGCAGTCGACCGGAGGACAGGTTTACACCCTTCGACGTGTTGACGTAGCCGTAGATGTCGGCGGCAAGCACCTGTCCATTGGTGCGATCGATGGTGTAGATGTAGCCGTTACGATCGGGATGGATGAGGACTTTTTTCGTCTGCCCGTTGAACGGGATATCGAGCAGAATGTTCTCGTTGACGCCGTCATAATCGTGGAGATCGTGCGGGGTCATCTGATACGCCCAGACTGCTTCGCCGTTATCCGGATCGCGGGCGAAAATCGTGGAGCTCCATTTGTTGTCGCCGGGCCGCTGGTCGGGGTTCCAGGGGCCGGGGTTTGACGTCCCGTAGTAAATCAGATTCAGATCGGGATCGTACGAAACCCAACCCCAGGCTCCCGCGCCGCCGATCTTCCACGTGTCGCCAGGCCACGTCTGGACGCCGAGATTCGGTTTACGGTCTTCCGCGTAAAACGGCTTGAAGCGCGGTCCGATCAGCACTGCGGAATCGGGGCCGGTGTGATAGGCGCGCCAAGCAATTTTCCCGGTGGCCAGATCGAGCGCCGTCAGCCAGCCGCGAATTCCAAACTCCCCACCGCTGTTGCCGATGATGACTTTGTTCTTAACGATCAGCGGCGCCATGGTGAGACTTTCGCCGAGATTGATTTCGCCGACTTTGGTGCGCCACAACTCGGCGCCGGAAGTGGCGTCCACCGCGACGGTCTGATTGTCGAGAGTGTTGTAGACGATCTTCCCGTCCGCGTACGACGCCCCACGATTGACGACGTCGCAGCAGGCGACGCCCTGTGCGGCGGCCAATGTGCGTGGTTTGTACACCCATTTCATCGGCGCACCGGGCTTCGTCAGATCGAGCGCGTACAGGTAGTTCGGGAACGGCGTCACGATGTACATCGTGTTGTTCACGATTAGAGGCGCCGACTCCTGCCCGCGCAGAATTCCAGTCTCGAAGGTCCACGCGAGATGGAGATTCTTGACGTTGTCCGCAGTGATTTCGTTGAGGCCACTGAAGCGGGTGCTCGCGTAGTTCTTGGCGGGCATCAGCCACTGGCCATCTTCATTCTGCTGGGCGGGCGGGCCGCCGTTGGTGCGGCCGGCCGGTGCAGTCTGCGCCGGTGGCGCAGGCGCCTGTCCCCTTTCGTTGGGTGTCTTCGTACCCGAGCATGCAGTCACAAAAGCCATCAGCATCGCGCACTGCAACGCGATGTTTTTCGAACTAATGTTGGCGAGCGCACAGCCTCGCGACATTGGCCTCCCCGTCAAGCGTCGTCGATGGGCGCACTACAATTGCATTCAACCTTTCTTGCAATCGTATAAAGAAGACTTTCGCGGAAACGCGTTAATGCAGAAAGTATTCCCGCGACTTCTGTAACCGCGGTCCAGACGATTGCGTCACGCAGCACTCATTTCGTTTGCGAGAAGAAAAGGAATTCAGTGTACGGAATCCGACAAAACACGATTGTTCTTTCTGTACTGTTGCTCGTCGCAGCGGCAACGCAGCTCACCGCGCAAACGCCGCTCGCGCTGCGAGTTGGACTCGTTACCCAGGTGAAGCCCTCGCCCACCGCGGGGTCTGTGTCGCGCGGTGTGGAGCTCGGCGCGGCCGAAGCAAAACAGACCGCGACGCTGTTTGACGGTGACGTGTTGCTGTTCGAGGAGAAGGCCGGCGCCAACGCTGAATCCGCAGCAGCGAAGCTGTTAGGACAGCGTAAGGTTCAGGTGTTGATCGGATCTTCCGCAGATGACGCGGACGCTCTTTCGCGGTTCGCGGAAAAGCACGGCCTGATTTTTTTCAACACCTCGTCACGCGCGACCGCGCTGCGCGCAGCGTGCCGTCGCTACACGTTCCACGTTGAAGCCAGCGATTCGATGTATGCGAATGCCTCGCGCCGCGGCGGAAGCAGTGCGCCCAGTACTGGTTCAACGCTATTGTGGTCGGGCTCGTTGGAGAAATACGGGGCCAGTCAAATCAATGACCGCTTTCGCAGCAGATATCACTCGGCGATGGATGGCAGCGCGTGGGCTGGTTGGGTGGCCGTGAAGATGGCCGCCGAAGCAGCTTTGCGCGCGAGATCTGCGCGGCCGACGGCGTTGCTCGCGTATCTCGAGTCGCCATCCACGTCGTTCGACGGCCACAAGGGCTGGCCTCTCAGCTTTCGCTCCGCAGACCACCAGCTCCGACAACCTTTATATGTAGTAGTGTCGTCGGCGAAGCCGGGCGAACCGATCAGAGACGTTCCTGCGCTCAGCGCTCTCGCTGCCGGCGGCACCAATGCGAATCAATTGCTCGACGCGGTGATGCCTCGCTCGACGACGCGATGCGCCTGGAAACGCTCGTGAGAACTTTGAGCTCGGCGCTACCCCCGCTAAGCGGGCTTCTATTGATCGCGTCGTCGCTATCTGGGCAATCGCTGATCGCTGTCAGTAACGAGCTCGGACACACCGTGACCCTCATAGATGCGGGGACGCTCAAGGTCGTGCGCACCATCGGCCTTCCCCAGCGCCCGCGCGGCATCGCGTTCGCCCCAGACGGCAAGCGCTTATTTGTCGCCCTCAGTGATCCTGATCTCAGGCACCAGAGCAGTGGGGATGGCATCATCGCCATCGACGTGCAACGCAACGCCATCACCGCGGTCTTCCCAGCCGGCACCGACCCCGAGCGCTTCGCAATTACACCCGACGGCAAGCGCATGTATTCGGCGAATGAGGATGGCAACTCAGCGACGGTGACGGACATCGCGTCACGAAAAGAAATCACGAGCCTGGTTGTTGGCATCGAACCGGAAGGCGTTGGCATTACCCCCGACGGTCGCTGGTGCTACGTGACCGCGGAAACCAGCAACAGCGTTTCTGTGATCGATGTTCGAGCCAACAAAGTGGTAGCGAATTTCCTCGTCGATGTTCGCCCGCGCAGCGTCGCCTTTTCGCCGGACGGCAGACGTGCGTACGTCACTGCGGAAATCGGTGGGACACTTTCGGTTATCGACACACGCAGCCGAACCGTGACCCAAACGATTCCGTTGGAGAATCGGCAGGGTAAACCAGTCGGAGTGGCAGTCTCTCCGGACGGCAAATTGGTTTACGTCGCGAACGGGAATGCCGGCGTCGTCTCCGTCGTTGACGCCGCGCGCAACGCAGTGGTCGGACGGATTCCGGTTGGCAGACGGCCGTGGGGTATCGCCGTCTCGCGCGACGGACGGACCGTCTACACCGCCGACGGGTTGTCGGACACCATGACTGTCATCGACGCCGCGACCCGCCGGATTACGGCGAAAGTGAAAGTAGGACGACAGCCGTGGGGCGTCGCTGTGTCACCGTAGAGAACCATTAGATCGGCTGAAAAAGAAAAAAGGCGCTCAATCGAGCGCCCCTTTTTTTCAGCTTGAGTCCGCGACTACTGTCGGCGCAGCTCGATACTGCCGTTGACACTGCTGGCGCGGATGTCACGGCCACCGTTGCCAATCGTGCCCGAGGCGTGACGCGGTCCCCAGCGACCCGACATCGTCATCGGGAAATCGCTGTCGATGCCGCCGTGCACCGTATCGAACTTGAAGTTCGCATCGAACCGCGCTGGGACGTAGATCGACACCGAGCCATTCACTGTCTTGAAGTTCATGTCGTCGTCGCCCTGCAGCGAGTTCATGCGTGCGTCGACGTTCCCGTTCACGGTCTCGGCACTGACTGGCCCAACAGCAGTCGAGACATCAACTCCACCATTCACGGTGTGCGCCATGACCGGGCCAGCGGTGTTGCGAACTCTCACGCCGCCATTCACGGTCTCGGCATCGACCTGAGCACCGACTTCGCTTACAGAGACGCCGCCGTTGACCGAGTGCGCGCCAACCTTCACCGTGCGCGGCACACGCACCGTGAATTTCACCGACGTATGGTTGTCGTTGTTGCTGCGATTGCGGAAGTTCTCGACGCCGCCGTCTTCACAGCGCGCGTTGTCATTCCAGATCGCGCAGATGGTGACATTGCCGCCCGCCTGCACGACTTCGTAATGGATGTCGTCCGCTTCGCGGCCGTCACGAGTTCTCTTCTCCGCTACCAAATGCACCTGGCCATCTTCGCTCGGCATGAAATCGACCGAGCCGTTCACGTTGAATACGTGCATCCAGCGGCCCGCGTCCACCCGGCCATCCCAGCGCCAGATATTGGAATCACGCCCGTATTGCTGCTGCGCGCTCAAAGCCGGCGCTGCTAGCAGCACGGCGAGAACCGCTCCCAGTCTCGTCCCTTTCATTGATCTTCTCTCCGGGTGGAAGAGTCTGCGTTATTGATCACAATGCGCCCGCTGAAAGTACTGGCCGTCACTCTTGCCCTGCCGTCGCCGATCGTGAATTCCATGTGTCTGTCATCACGGCGACGCCCGCGCGGATTCGGGGGAACCGTCACGGGAAAGTCCGTACTGATATCTCCACTGAAGGTGTCGACGCTGAAACTGGCGCCGGCATTTCGCGGGATAGTCAGTCGCACCGCTCCCGAGTGCGACTCGAAGCCGTAGCGGCCCGAGGCTTCGATACTTCCTATATATATGATGTCGCCACTGACGGTTTCCGTTCGAACGTCGCGCGACTGGATGTTGCTGAGCCTGATGGTGCCGCTCACCGAATTTGCTTCGACGTTGCCCGACACGGTCTCGGCGCGGAGATCCCCACTGACGGTCTCTGCGCGCAGGTTTCCGTTGATGTTCGATGCATGCGCGGAGCCGGAGACCGATTCAACGCTTACATCGCGCGTACCATCTGACACTTCGACGTCGCCGCTGACGCTGGTCGCTTCGATTTCACCCTGCGATCCCTTCGCGGTCACGTCACCGGATACCGCTTCGAGAATCAGGCGAGCGCCACGCGGCACCTGAACATCATACTGAGCCTCGCCGACGTTGCCGCGTCCGTGGCGCCGGCCGCCGCCTTCATCATCTACGCCCAGCGTGATCCGCGAGGAGTTTGCACTCAGCTCGAGGTATCCGCTCTCGATCGATGCTCTGATATGTACATCGGGTCGGTCCCAGCCGACCACATTGATTTTGCCCGAGATCAACGACAGGTCGACAGCGCCGCCACGGTCAAGCCGCAGCGTAGTATCGATCTGCGTGAACTGCCGCTCGTCCTGGGCTCTCGCCGAGCTCGGGATTGCTGCGCACAGCAACGCTCCGACGACAAGCCCCGACAGTTTGATTGAAGTATTCATTGTCATGTATTTACCGGCAGCATTGCTGCACGGCGGAGAAGCTCGACTTTCTTGTCGAGCGCACGAGTCAGTTGATCACTAAGTAGCCTGCTGGCAGGATCTTTGGCCAATGCGGCCTTGCTCTGCTCGATCGCGACATCGATGATGCGAAGATTTCTCTCGATGATCGCGACCGTGGATGAATCGAGCTGAGTCCGACGATCATTTACGATGTGCTGCAGGGCTGCGATTTCCTTGCTGTAGACTGCTTCGGACGGAATTTCCTGGCGTACGAGCTGCGCGACACCGCCGCTTTGTGGCTCAGTGGCAGCGCGATTCACATTCGTCGTTCTTGGAGCGGTCGGCGACGGCTGCGATGACTGCTGTGGGGCTTCCGTACCGATGCCCACTTCTGACGGAGTCGACGAATCGCCGGCGTTGGGCTGAGTGACAATCGCGGGTCCCATGGCGACCGCTGGATTGGAGCCACGGAATGAGCGCGCGGTAAGCGTGTAGGTAATGCCGGCCGTAGCAACGATGAGAGCCGCGGCCGCGATTCCCATCCAGGTCGGCGCCAGGCGTCTCGAGCGCTCCGGTCGCGCCGCCAGCGGAATCACCGGCGCCGCGATACGGGTTTCGATTCCCTGCCACAGATCACGCGACGGCGCCAGATCGGGAAGCTTTGCCGCCTCCGCTTCGATGCCGCGGAGATCCCTCACCAGGCCGGTGCAACGCACACACTCTCTCAGGTGCCCTTCGACTGCTGAACGCAGCGATCCGTCGAGCGTGCCCTCGAGATAATCGGGGAGCACCTCGTCGAATGCCGCGCAGGTCATGGTGGAGTTTGTCATCGTTGCAGTGCCTCTCTCAAAAGAAGTCTCGCGCGATGGAGCTGCGCCTTACTTCCACCCGAGGTGATTCCCATCATCTCGGCGATTTCTTCGTGTTTGTAGCCTTCGATATCATGGAGCACGAACACTTTTCTCGCTCCCTCTGGCAGCCCCGAAATTGCTTGCGCCAGGTCCATCCTTTCAATGTGCAGCGGAGCACGCGACATCTCGTCTCTGCGCTCATCTTCGACATCACTTTGCTCGGTTCGCGAGGCATGCTTGCCTTCGATCTTCCTCGCGTTCAAAACCACGTTCACCGCCAGTCGGTGCAGCCACGTTGAAAAAGCGCTTTCCCCACGGAACTGCGGGAGCTTCTCCCACGTTCGAACGAATACATCCTGGGTCAGCTCCTCACCTCTCGATCGACTGCCCGACATCCGCGCGCAGAGCGTGAACACCCTGTTGGCGTGCGTCCGATACAGCCTTTCGAAAGCCTGACGATCTCCGGCCGCGGCCAGAGCCACGTCGGCGGAATCACCCATTGGCGCGCGTACCACGTTTGATCTCGCCGTCGCCCCCATACCCGCCATCAGATCGTCTTCCGGCTCTTGTTGGGTGATTGGATAGTCTGGAGCGCTCAAAGGTTTGAATGGACGGCAATGGGGATTTTCTGATCGCTGTCATTATGACAACGCCAGCACCGGTATAGGTTTGAAGGCCTTCGGGCGGGGTTCGGCGGGCTTAACCGCCTGAAAACTGCGTTTTCAGGCATCCGGTGGCGCCAGGCCGAGCGCCTGGGCGATCTCCTTCGCCCCTCGCTCCGCCGCCGCCACGCTCTGCGCCACCAAAGTCACGTGCCCCACCTTCCGCTTTTCAGTTGGTGCCTTGCCATAGAGATGCAGATGGGCACCCTCGATTGCCACTACGTGACTGGCCTCGGGAATGTGTCCGAGGATGTTGTACATGATCGACCGACCGCGCGGACTGGTCACGCCAAGCGGTAGATCGAGGATGGCACGCAGGTGGTTCTCGAACTGACTGGTCTCGGCGCCCTCGATGGTCCAGTGCCCGGAGTTATGCACGCGTGGGGCGATCTCATTTGCCATCACTGTTCCGTTGACGGCGAAAAGCTCCAGCGCCATCACACCGACATACTCCAGTTCGTCCATGATGCGACGGCAGTGATCGATCGCCATCGCAGAGAGCTCCGGCGTGATGTTTGGTGCCGGCGATTCCGAGCGACGCAACACGCCCTCGCGGTGCCGATTTTCGACCGGTGGGTAAAAGACTTCGCTGCCGCTGATGTTGCGCACTCCCAGCACCGATAGCTCGTGCTGGAAAGGCACGAACTGCTCGAGTATCAGCGGAGAATGGCCGAGGGCGCTCCACGCCTTGTCGACGTCGTCAGCGTGTCGCAGCACGTACTGACCCTTACCATCATAACCAAGCCGTCGGGTTTTCAGCACCGCGGGGAGACCAATCCGTCCGACCGCGCTCTGCAGATCTTCCCTGCTATCGACGGCGGCAAATTTCGGCGTCGGAATATCGAGTGACTTGAAGAGGGTCTTCTCGAACAGCCGATCCTGAGCCGTCTCGAGCGCCTTCACCGGCGGGAAAACTTTCACCCGCTTGGCGACGAATTCCACCGTCGAAACCGGGATACTCTCGAACTCATAAGTGACGACGTCGACGTTCTCGAGGAACCGTTCGAGTGCTGCGCGATCGTCGTAATTGGCAGCAATCAGCTGGCCGATTTGCCCTACTGGCGCACCGGAATTCGGATCAAAGAACCGAAACTCGATGCCGAGCTGATAGCCCGCGAGCGCCAGCATTCTCCCCAGCTGGCCGCCGCCGAGTATGCCGATTCTCACCCTTGCTGCGCCGGATTCGGCTGCGCCAGCACCGCGTTGGTCTGTTCGCTGCGAAATGCCTTGAGGCGTTCCCGAATCTCGGGTTGATCGAGAGCGATGATGGATGCTGCGAGTAGCGCAGCGTTGATGGCACCTGCTTTCCCGATCGCCAGCGTGCCCACCGGAACTCCTGCCGGCATCTGCACGATCGACAACAATGAGTCGATTCCCTGGAGCGTTTTCGTCTCCACAGGGACGCCAAGCACTGGCAACGTCGTCTTGGCCGCAGTCATCCCGGGCAGATGCGCGGAGCCGCCTGCGCCGGCGATGATCACACGAATACCGCGCTTCTCCGCCGACTCCGCGTACTCGAACAACAAATCCGGAGTGCGGTGCGCCGAGACGACTTTCGTCTCATTCGCGACACCGAGCGAGTCGAGCATTTGCACCGCGTGCTGCATCGTCTCCCAGTCTGACTTGGAGCCCATGATGATTCCAACGACGGCATCAGCCACGGTCAGTCCTCTTCGTCGATGGAGCTAAGATCGCTGCTCCAGCTGCTCGCCGGAATCGTCTTCCATTTGATCAGCGCCATCTCCCTCCATCTCTAGGTCGTCGTAGAGATCATCGTCATCTTCATCCGGAATGCCGACGTCGGCGAGCACTGCCTGCTGTTCGTGCTCTTCGATCTCGCTCTGATGTTGGAGCTCGAGCAACAGGTCGCTGATGCGGCAGAAGCTCTTGCGATGGTGGGGCGTGATCCCGTGCGCGGTGAGACCCATCACGTGCTCGCGGGTGGTGTAACCCGCGTTGTGATCCCAGATGTATTGCGGATAACGCTGACCGAGTCGCGTCATCAGCAGATCGCGGGTGACCTTGGCCAGAATCGAAGCACAGGCGATGCTGAAGCAGCGCCGATCGCCTTTGACGACGGCGGTGTGCGGAATGGGCAAAGTGCGCATCGCTCGCCCATCGATGACCACGTGATCGGGCTTCACGCGCAGGCGACCGAGCGCACGCTGCATCGCCCGCACACTCGCCTGGTAGATGTTGATCGTGTCGATCTCGCGCACTGATGCCGCGCCGAGTGCGTAGGCGACTGCGCGCTCGCGAATCTTTACCGCGAGGCGTACGCGCTGATCGTGGGTGAGGCGTTTGGAGTCGTCGACGCCGGCGATGGCGCGGACGTCGGGAGGCATGATCACCGCGCAGGCGACCACGGGTCCTGCGATGGGACCGCGCCCTACTTCATCGACGCCAGCGAGCAGCGGCCCCTTCTGAAGCCTGAGATCGCGCTCGATGGTCGTCCAGCGTTTGCGGCGACGGAGTCGACGCCGCGGCTTGTCGGCGGGTGGAGAAGTTCGGGGTGGGTGGGGCGAATCGGGCGGAGTTTGATCTCCCGATTCGACCTCGTCCTGCACTCTACTCAGCCCGCGTGTTGAGAGGCGTTAGGCCTCGACCCCGGTCCCAGCTCCCGTCTCTGCGGCAGCCGTCTCGATCGTCTCAGAGCCTGGCACCATGACCTTGGCCTTACGCTCTCTGATGCGAGTGGCCTTGCCGGTGAGGTGACGCAGGTAGTAGAGCTTGGCTCTACGGACACGGCCGCGGCGCACGACCGAGATCTCGGCGATCATCGGGCTGTGGAGTGGAAAAATGCGCTCGACTCCAATGCCGTTCGAGATCTTGCGGACGGTGAACGTCGCGCTGACGCCGCTGCCGCGCTTTGCAATGCAAACGCCCTCAAATGCCTGGAGTCTTTCCTTGTCACCTTCGCGGACGCGCACATTGACGCGAAGTGTGTCACCGGCCCGGAACGCTGGGACGTTGTTACGGAGCCACTCTTTCTGGGTTTCGATGAAGGGGTGCATATGACGCTCTCGGCTGGGGTTACAGCCAGTGGAAAGACTTGTTTATAGTGCTCTGGGATAGCCTCGAAAAGTAAACCTCCAGGGCCTTTTGTGCCAGCCGACTGGTCGAATAGCCTGGGTTTAGACATGCTAACCAACGTCATCGCGAGAAGGGCTTATGCGGACTTTCCTTGGGTACGTCCTGGTAGTTGCGGCGGCAATCTCTCCTGGCGCGTGCCGCGATTCGACCGGACCAAACTCCGTTGTTGGTGCTCGCATCCTGTGGGATGCGCACAAGCCTTCCAGCTATTCGTACGTAGCCTCTTCTACGTGCTTCTGCCTGGTGACGGCGCCAGTCGGAGTGCAGGTCGTCAACGGCATAGTCACATCCGCTCGCAGGACGGACACGGGCGAGGCGCTACCCACCAGCAATTACTTCACGATCGACGATCTATTCGACCAGATCGCATCCTCGCCGCCAAGCTCAGTGGAATTCGACGCGAGACTCGGGTACCCAACTAAGATTTATCGCTGCTGCCTGGAGAATGACTCGGGCAGCATTATCTCAATCCGCGACCTCACTCCGCTGATCGCGGATTGAGATTCTATCGGCTGGCCTCGTCGCGCTCTCGTGTCAGCCGAGCGCTTTCCTCATCCCGCCATTTTGCGATTTTGGCGTGATCGCCGGAAAGTAAAATCTCAGGGACTCGGTAACCGCGAAATTCGGGCGGTCTCGTATAGCTGGGCGCGCTTAGCCCGCGACCAAAGAACGAGTCGCCGCGTGCACTGTCGAGGTCAGACATCGCGCCCGGCAGTAGCCGCACGGTCGCGTCGATGATCGCCAGCGCTGCCGCTTCCCCGCCGCTCAGCACGAAATCGCCGAGGGAAATCTCTTCGGTGGCGAGATGATCGGCAACGCGCTGGTCGATGTCCTTATAGTGCCCGCAGAGAACGGTGAGCTCTTCGCCAGTCGCGAATCGCTCGGCGTCAGAGTGTGCGAACACTTTGCCGCGTGGCGACAGCAGCACTATCGGCGGCTTCGCTGCTATCGATTCGACCGCTTCGAAAAATGGTCCCGGCTTCATGACCATTCCCGCGCCGCCGCCGTAGGGATAGTCATCGACGGTTCGATGTTTGTCGTGCGTAAAGTCGCGCAGATCGATGATGTTGTAGGTGACGCTCCCAGCAGCAGCCGCTCGCGACGGTATGCTGAGCGATAGCGGGCCGGCAAAGAATTCCGGAAAGATCGTGACGACGTTGATTTTGAGCGTCACTGTCAGATCGGCTCGCCGGAGCCACTGTCGGTGAAGCCCATCGCCTCGTTGATCACGACGGTGCGCGCCGCGACATCAGTGCGCACGATCGCCTCGGGACGATATGGAACCAGCACACTGCCCTTCGGCGTGTCGAGGTCGAGGATGACGCCCTGCGGCAGCTCGTAATAATTCTTCACGGTGCCCATCGGCTCTCCCGATGAGGATTCCGCTTTCATCCCAATGAGGTCGTGCAGATAGACCTCGTCTTCGGCCGGCGGTGGAAGCTCACTGAAACGCGCCAGCAGATAACGCCCGCGCCACAGCTCGGCGCTGTCGCGGTCAGCGATCTCTTCGAAGCGAACGATCCAACCCTGCTTGTAGGGTCGCGCATCGGAGATTGTGAGCGTCGGGATTTCCTCCGCTCCTTTGACGTCGTGGGCGACTGCGGGATCGCCATCTGCCGTGCCCGCAAAAACGCGACTGCCGGACGCGAAGATCACGTCCGGCTTGTCGGTGAGGGGCTCGACGATCACCTCTCCCCGAATTCCCTGCGCTTTGCGAATCAGCCCGACTAGGGCGTATTCAGGATCTGACATACTGCGGTTAGCGGTTAGGGGTTAGAGGTTAGCGGTGTGCCGGACGCTACGGTACCGCCCCGGGAGATCGCTAACCGCTCACCTCTAAACGCTAACCCCTTACGCTTCGGCGCTCTCGCTAACCGGGACTGCGGCGCCCTGCCGCTGCATTCCGATGCGCTGCTCGTGGCGTCGCTTGAGGATGCCGGCACGCCGAAGGAGCGACCGAACGGTGTCGGTCGGCTGCGCGCCCTGATTGAGCCAGTGATTGGCTCTGGCCTCGTCGATCTGGAGCGCGCCCTCACTCTGCCGGGGAGCGTACTGCCCGATGACTTCGATGAACTTGCCGTCGCGGGGCATCTGCGAATCGGCGATGAGAATGCGATAGAACGGCGCATTTTTCCGCCCGACTCGGCGGAGGCGAATCTTTACCATTTGAACTGCTCCCTGGAGGGTGAAAAAATGAGGCGCTTTCGCGCCTCGAATCCGGGCTCCTCGCGA
>DASTGU010000011.1:0-5713 GCA_035718845.1 Gemmatimonadaceae bacterium
ACCTGGAGCCGGACTGGCGATGGAAGTCTCGCTCGCCGTTCCACTCGGCAGCATTGAGTACTGGGTGGAGCGACTACGCGAGAATCACATCGCGATCGGCGAGATCGAGACCAGACGAGGCACCTCGGCGTTTGCCTTCAAGGATCCGCACGGACTGCCACTCGCCATTCACGAAACTGGTGACGAGCGCGAATTCACACCGTGGCGCGAGAGTCCCGTACCAGTCGAAAAGCAGATTCGCGGATTGCACACCGTTCGGCTTTGGGAAAGCGATCTCGCCCTGACCGCGTCATTTCTCACTGGCATTCTTGGCTTCGTCGACATCGGCGAGGAAGCGGGGTGGAGTGGCTTCGAAGTCGGTGGCGGCGGATCCGGACGCTACGTCGAGCTGCGCGAGATCCCCGATGCGCCGCGCGGACGATGGGGAACTGGCGGCGTACACCACGTCGCCTGGCGCGTGCCCGACGATGCGACCGAGCTCGCGGTGCGCGAGAAAATCGAGCGCGCGCGGCGCCGTCCCACGGAGGTCATCGACCGATTCTGGTTCAAATCGGTGTACTTCCTCGAGCCGGGCGGCGTTTTGTTCGAGATTGCCACCGACGGGCCAGGCTTCACGATTGACGAAGACCCCGCCACGCTGGGCGAACATCTCGTCTTGCCACCCTGGCTCGAGCCGCACCGGGAGGAGATCGAAGCAGCGCTGCCTCCGATCAAGCTCCCGGTGCCGTCTGCGTCGCGATCGTAACGGCTAGCGCGTGCGGGTTCCGGTTACGTTGAGAACGAGAACGGAATCGGCTGACTTCGTCTTGTAGTGCGCGGTGGTCGGACCAACGAGATCACCGTTCTGCAGGCGCAACACGCCGACCGTCGACACCTGCATGCCCTTGCGGCGCACGCTCGCGTACGGGGCGGCGGTCAATACGACGCTATCGCCATCAACGGTAACCTGCACCGGCATTGGCTTGCGGCCTGGGAAAGTCAGAGTCCACCCGCTCGGATTGTTGGTGGCGGTGAGATCGTAAGTCGTAGCCGACGTGTCCTTACCGCTCGTCGGCACGGCGCGCATGCTCCACTTGCCTGCGACATCGGCGAGGTTGATGTTCGCTGGCGCCGGCGCTGCGCTTGTCGTCGACGCGGTTGTCGACGCCGTGGTGCTGCTGGTATCTGCCGCTGCGTTGTCTTTCTTGGCGCAGGCTGCGATCAGAAATGCCGTGCAGGCGAGCGCTGGACGCGTGATGCGGTGCAACGCGAACATGTTGCCTCCCTGAAGGATGGGCGCGGCCATGCGGCCGCTCTAAAGCACGGCGAACCTATGCCCATCCGAGGGGCGCTGCAACCATAAGCGTCCCTCACGCGTGCAGTTTTGTTACCGAGTGTTTATTTGCGCACGTCTCTCAGTGCTGCGCGCAGCTCGTTTGTAATCAACGTTGACGAGTAATCCATCAACTCGTTGAGAGCGTTCTGAAAGTCAGCAACGCTCACGGAGCCGAGCGTCCCGGCAGCGATCACTGATCCCGGTATTGGGCTCGACGCCTGGACGTACGGCGTGAGCGCATCGCGTCCGTGCACGTTGATGTTCCAGATCTCGCGACCGGTGCGGCGGTCGATCAACACGGCCTCGGCGAACGTGAACAAATACGTTGCTTCGTCGGCCTTTGCATTGATCCCAAAGCGGTCCATGCGGACTTCCATCAGGTAGTCAGCCTGGTTCTCGTCGGTGGTTGCACGAGTGCCGAGATAGCGGCTGGCGCGCTGCAACGTACGCTGCGCGAGGACGGTCGGGATATCGATCCTGGCAGCGGCGCTGTCGAGACGCGCTTTGGCGCGGCGTCCCTCGCGCTCGCGAGCTACGTCTGCTGCTCCGCGCACGACCGCCTCGAGCGGATTCTGCGAGTTGCTCAGGTCGTAATAGCTCGTAAGGAGCTCGGGTGCCGGCGGCGCGATGTAGACCACTGCCAGCGTCCTGTTCGTGAATGGGTATTCGGCGAGGTGGTGTCCGCCGCCGCATGCAGCGAGTGAAGCCACAATTGTGGCGGCCGCGGTGAAGCGCAGCGCAGTCAACTTCGAGATAGTCATTTGATTGTCCCTGACCGATGTATACGACGACGCCGATCCGCGATGAGCGGATCGGCGTGTTCCCGGCCACTATAGAGCGGCCGTCGGGTTTGTTATTTAGACGACAGGGACGCGACTGCGGTTACGCGTTTTCGGCGCTATTTCGTGGAACCTTTATACACGACCTTCCAGATTCTACCGCCCTTGTCGTCGGTGATGTACAGCCCACCGTCCGGGGCCTGCGCCAGACCGGTCGGGCGATGTGCCGCAGCATCGGGCTGCTTGTTCGCTCCGGCAAATCCATCTGCAAAAATCTCGGATTTTGCTGCGTCAACGGGCTTCCCGCCGGAGAAGGGCACGAACACGACGTTGTAACCCTCCTGAGGTCCCGGTGCCCGATTCCAGGAGCCGTGGAACGCGATGAACGCGCCGCCTTTGTAATGCGCGGGGAACATCGAGCCATTGTAGAACACCAGGCCGTCGGGCGCCCAGTGCGCGCCGAAGAACGCTTCTGGTGCTTTCTTCGATGAGCACTGACCGACCGCTTTTCCACCATCGCCGCCGTACTCCGGCGCGAGCACCAGCTTCTGCTGCTGATTATCGAAGTAGCAATACGGCCAGCCGTAATCGCCGCCTTGCTCGATACGCAGCAGTTCTTCGGCGGGAAGGTTCTGACCTTGTTGCGGCGTGTACATCTTCGGCCAATTGTCGTAAAGCTGATCGCGACCGTGTTGGGTCGAATAAAGCTGACCGTTCGGATCGAAGGCGATGCCAACCGCGTTGCGGATACCGGTGGCGTAGCGCTCAGCCGGCGAGAACTGCTGACTCGTCTTGTTCGCGTCGTACTTCCAGATGCCCGCGCGGGTCCTCAGCTCCGGACATCCCGGGTGTCCCGGAGAGTTCAGCGTGCGATTCTTCACCTGGCACGAATTGGTCGCCGATCCGATGTCCATGAAAATGTTGCCGCTGGCGTCGATGACGAAGGGATGCATCGGATGGTCGCCATTGGCCGGCAGACGATCGACCACAACCTGGCCCGCACCAGTCGCGGTCATACTGTCGCTAGAGATCGCGTAGCGTGTGATGCGCTTACTGACGGTGTCGCCCTCTTCAGCGTAGAGCGCGCCTTTGTAGATGCCGATACCGGTGCCGCCGCCGTTATGCTGGGTTGAATCAGGGCCGAAGCGACGAATGATGTCGGCTTTGCCATCGTTGTTGGTGTCGCGTAGCGCGACGAGGAATCCGCCCGGATGCGTAGGACCCTGGTAATACGGGCCACTCCAGGTGTTGGCGTAAACGTCGCCGTTCGAGTTGATGGTGATGTGCCGGACATGGCCGAGGGAGTCTGCGAAGACGACAGCGCAAAATCCGGCGGGAAGGGTGATGCCGCCGTTGTCGGTGGCGCAGGCCGTGTTCGAGGCGGTGGTTGCGCTCGACTGGGTCGAGTCAGACGATCGGGTGGACTCGCCCTTGTTGCACGCGACGAACGCCAGCAGGGTGATGCTGCTGATCCAGCGGGAAGCTTGCATCTGGTTGCTCACGAAAGAGGTTAACGCCGATACTGTACTCTCCGGCCACTGACGGGGCCGAGGTCGATTGTCAACGCAATCACCAGTCCGACAATCGGCCAGAACGTCCAGTGGCCGCCAAACCAGTTATGAACGGCGGAGTACCAGAGGAGCGTCGTTGGCAGAAACACGAAGCCGACGATCGGCCAGAGGATGTTGTCGAAGACGCCGCGGAACCAATGGGTGAAGAACCAAAGCAACGCGACTACCAGTCGCGGCGCTGCCAGAGCCAGCAGGGTCATGATACATGGCATCGGTCAGGATCCCTCGCGCGATGTGCGCTTCGAAGTTGGGCTGGAACGGCTGAAGAACTCCGTGTCTCCTGCATTCAACGACGGGACGTGCGCCTGTCTCACAACGTCGTTTTCGTCCGCATCATTCGTGCGCGGAGTGGCGAGGACAAAAACGGCCCACATGACGAGGGGCGGCAGGGCCACGAGCAGCGCCACCGTCAGGAGAGAAATCGAGCCATTGTAAGTCGTGACGCCGTCCTGAATCACCGTGGCGTACATGCCGGTGTCGCTTACGCCCGCGTTGACGTTTCCTCTGCCGGGCCCGAGCGATGCGAGGCGCTGGATGGCAATGATCGCTGGAGATAATCCAACGACGACGAGCGCCAGCCAATAAGCGGTCCAGCTGAGTAGGAGGTTTCTAACGCGGAACCGTCGATGTTTCACTTCGCTCTGCCAGGAGTTTGGCGGAGAATCGCTGCGCCTCGGCGATGCGCTCTACTTCAACGGCGATGGCGTCGACTGATTGCTGCAGCTGATCGAATCGATCCTGAAATGCGAGCGTATTGGGCAAGTCGCGCGGCGCGGGCTTTTTCTGAACTCCGCGCACGAGTCCGACGGTGATCGCGGAGAGCGAAGCAACCATCAGCACGATGATCACGGCAACGACTGCAAAGTTTGCTACATCAGGATCCATCTCGTCCTCATCAACGGTTTCCTGAATACTTACGGAGCCAGCCCTCGATGGTTTCCGTCAGACGCTTCAAGTTAGTGCAATAATGGCGAACGCGCGCGGGTACGATGTGATCGTTGTTGGGCTGGGCGGGATGGGCAGCGCGACGCTCTACCATCTCGCTCGGCGTGGTGTGCGGGTGCTTGGGCTCGAGCAGTTCGAGGCGCTGCATGTGCGCGGCTCTTCACACGGCGATAGCCGGATCATTCGGGAGACTTACTTCGAGCATCCGCTTTATGTGCCGCTGGTGCAGCGTGCGCACGAATTGTGGCGCGATCTTGAAGCCGCGTCCGGGAAATCGCTGATGACGATTCATGGCGGGCTGATGATCGGGCCGGCGGAAGGGAGCGTCGTCACCGGCACGCTCGCGAGCGCGCGGCAGCATGGACTGCCGCACGAAGTTCTCTCGGCGGCGGAGGTGCAACGGCGTTACCCGCCGTTTCAGATTCCCCGCGATGCGGTCGCGGTCTACGATCCGCGCGCAGGCTACCTCGATCCCGAAGCGTGCACGCGGGCGCACCTCGAGCTTGCCGTGTCTGCAGGCGCGGAGGCTCATTTCTCGGAGCCGGTGCTTTCCTGGAGCGCGGGTGACGGTGGCGTGAGTGTCGTGACAGAGAGGGGAACGTACCAAGCGCAAAAGCTTCTCCTCGCTGCTGGATCATGGACGACTTCGCTACTCGCAGATTTGGTGCTGCCGCTGCAGGTCGAGCGGCAGACACTGTTCTGGTTCGAGGCGCCGTCACCGCGCGCAGATTACGACTCGCGTCGATTCCCGATTTATGCGTACGAGTTCAAGCCTGGCGTGATCTGCTACGGCTTTCCCGAGCTCGCGAAAGGCGTGAAGGCCTCGGTGATGCACGAGGGCCAGATAGCTACGAATCCCGAGGCGGTCGATCGGGTCGTGCGCGAGAAGGACCTCAGCGCATTACGCGCCGCGATACGTCGCGTGTTGCCTGCGCTCGCCGATTCCCCGGTCCGTGATTCCGCGACGTGCATCTTCACCAATACGCCGGACCACGATTTCGTGATCGACTTCCATCCTGCGCATCGAAACGTGTTGATCTCGTCACCATGCTCGGGTCACGGCTTCAAGTTCGCGAGCGCGATCGGGGAAGTGCAGGCTGATT
>DASTGU010000012.1:0-21383 GCA_035718845.1 Gemmatimonadaceae bacterium
AGTGGGCGATGCGTTCTCGGAGGCCTGGCGCCTCACGCTCGACAACGGCAGCAAGATCTTCTCGGCGCTTGGTATGCTGGCTCATGGGCAAGGCGTCTCTGATCTTGGCGGGCCGATCGCCATCGCGCAGGTCTCCGTGCAAGCTGCGCGCGGCGGCATCGAAACGCTGTTGTTGCTCATCGCGCTGATCAGCATCAACGTGGCAGTGTTCAACCTGCTGCCGATTCCGATTCTCGACGGCGGTCAGATTCTGCTCAACGTCGCTGAGACGATAAAGGGCAGTGCGTTCAGCACTCAGACGCGAGAGCGCATTCTGAAAGGCGGCCTTCTCATCATTGGCTTGTTGTTCGTGACGGTGATGTTCAACGACATCAGTCGGAACATGCAGAACATCGTGCGGCTGCTGGGTCGTTTGTTCGGACGCTCTGCTTAAACCTTTTCGCTCCGCTGCCGTAGTAAGCGGAGTGACTTCACAAACCGAAATGCCTGATTTCAGAGCGGAAGACTACCGACTCACCGACGACCGCCGCACATCTAACATCGGTCCGGTGCCATCCGCTGTGAACGAGCACGCGCAGCTGGCGGAGCACCAGCGCGCATCCAACGCCGGCGTAGTCTCGTTCCTGAGCAGCAACGAGCGCGAGGGACGGTGGCAGGTGCCGCGGCATTTCCGCGCACTGGCAGTGCTCGGCAACGTCGAGCTGGATTTGCGGGAGGCCGAGATCGGGTACGGGCTGTCGGTGATCGAAGCGGTCGCGGTGCTGGGCAACGTCGAAATCAAGGTGTCGCCCGAGATCTCGGTTGAATGCGATGGCGATTCGCTGGCGGGCACCTTCACCCTCAAGTACGAAGGTCGCGCCAGTCCTGGGATGGCGAGTCGCGACAAGATCGTGCGCGTGACCGGCAGCGCGTACGCGGGCGCGGTGACTGTCATCGTCAAAGGCCCCGACGAAGACTTTCTGACCCGAATTACCGGTGGTCGCTGGCGCAGCGAATCATAGCGAGCAACCGATCAATTCGATTGAAGCAGTGAGTCGGCCCGGCTAAATTTGCATGCTATGGCATTTCCGGGCCTGGCTGACCGTGTAGCCGATGTGCGGGCCAGGATTGCCGCGGCAGTTGCACGAGGTGGTCACGGACAGCAGGTCACGATCGTCGCGGTTACGAAGACGCACGGGCCGGATGCAATCGAAGCCGCGTACCAGGTTGGTCTGCACGACGTCGGCGAGAACAAGGTACAGGAAGCACTGAAGAAAATGCCCGAGGTCGACGTGCCGGTGCGCTGGCATCTGATCGGGCATCTTCAGCGCAACAAGATCAAATCGCTGGATCGGTTCGTGTTACTGCATTCGCTGGACAGCGCTCGACTGGCGGACGCGGTTTGTGCGTTTGGAATCGCGCGTGGTCGAGCGGTAGATGCCCTGGTGGAAATGAATCTATCCGGCGAGGAAACGAAGGGCGGTTACACCTTGTCTGAGCTGCTGCCGGAGGCGGAAAGATTGGTGACTTTGTCGGGACTCCGTGTCCGCGGAGTAATGACAATGGCTAGCTTTACCGCTGGCGAAGCGGAGCTCCATCGAACGTTCGCCGCGGCGCGTGAGGCGCGTGAGATCCTGGTGAGCGCCGGCCACCCTGCCGTGGAGCTATCGATGGGCATGTCAAACGATTACGAGATCGCGGTAGAAGAAGGGGCAACGATGGTGCGGCTCGGAACAACCCTCTTCGGAGCGAGGGCCAAATGATGGATGAAGCGTTTCATCTTACGCCTCTCGATGTGCGGCGCTACGACTTCGGTCGCGCGCTGCGCGGCTACAACCCGGCGCGCGTCGACCAGTTTCGCGACCAGGTTGCCGAGGAGCTGGAGCGGCTGACGCGCATCAACCAGGATCTGGACGGCAAGGCGCGCAGCTTCCACGAACAGCTCCGCGCTTTTCGCGAGCGCGACAAGGCATTGAACGACGCGTTGATCGCCGCGCAGCAGCTGCGCGATGATGTTCGCGGCCAGGCCGAGCGCGAAGCGCAGCTCGTGATCCGCGAGGCGCAGGGTGAGGCGGAGCGGATCATCGAGGCCGCCAAAGCCGAAGTGCGTCGCATGGAGGAGGAGCTCGACAATCTCGATCGCTCCCGTCGCACATACCTGGCGCAGATGCGTACTCTAATCGCGCGTCAGCTGTCGGAGGTCGAAGCATCCGACTCCCAGGTCATTGCCAGCACCCTGCGTGGCGCCGGATCCAACTCTTCGGGTTCCAGCAAAGAATGACAGCAGTTCGCCCCGTTTCGGCGGGAGGCGAGAGGGGAGAGGCGGGAGGCGGTGATACGACGGAGCGCTTTCGTCGGCTTCCCACCGATCGCTCGCCTGACGATCTCGAACAGGAAATGCTCGCGCGGTGGCGCGAAGAGAAACTGTTCGAGCAGACTCTCGCGCAGTCCGAGGGTAAGCCCGAGTTCGTTTTCTTCGAGGGCCCTCCGACAGCGAATGGCCAGCCCGGCATCCACCACGTTTTCGCCCGAACGGTAAAGGATCTCTTCTGCCGGTTCCGCGCGATGCGCGGCAATCACGTCGCGCGCAAAGCGGGATGGGACACCCACGGCCTGCCCGTCGAGATCGAGGTCGAAAAAAGAATCGAGACCGACTTCGGCATTCGCACCGCCAAGCAGCAGATCGAGAAAATCGGCGTCGAGCGCTTCAACGAGATGTGCCGCGAGAGCGTGTGGCGATACAAGAACGACTGGGAATCGCTCAGCGAGCGGATCGGCTACTGGCTCGACTACAGCGATCCATACATCACCTACTCGAACAACTACATCGAGAGCGTGTGGTGGGCGTTGGCAACGCTCTTCCGTCGCGGCCGGCTCTATCGCGGGCACAAGGTGCTGCCATACTGCGCTCGTTGCGGGACGACGCTTTCGAGCCACGAAGTCGCGCAGGGGTACAAGGACGTAAAGGATCCCAGCGCGTTCGTGGCGCTCGATCTGGTTGACGAAAAAACTGTCGGGCGCCGGCGCATTCTCGTCTGGACCACCACACCGTGGACGCTCGTCTCGAACGTTGCGCTGGCGGTGAATCCATCGCTCGAATACGTCGAGCTGCGCAAGCGGAAATCCGAAGCGAACGAAACTCTGATTCTCGCGTTGAGCCGAGTTCCAGCGGTGCTGGGCGATGATTTCGCCGACCGCTGGGAAACGCTTCGCTCCTTCCGCGGCAAGGATCTCGTTGGCAAACGCTACAAGCGTCCGCTCGACTGGGTTCCGTATAAGGATGGCAATCACGAGATCATTGTCGGCGAAGACTTCGTGTCTTCAGAAGACGGAACCGGCGTCGTGCACATGGCTCCGGCGTTCGGCGCCGACGACTACGCCGCAGGGCAGCGTCACGGTCTAGCATTCCTGCAGCCGGTAGATCTGCGCGGCGAATTTCCGGCTGACATGCCGCTCGTCGGCGGCAAATTCGTAAAGGACGCCGACCCGATCATCATCGAGGAGCTGAGGCGGCGCGGGGTGCTGTTCAAGTCAACCGCGTTCGAGCACGCCTATCCACACTGCTGGCGCTGCGAGACTCCGCTCCTTTACTACGCGCGGACCTCATGGTTCATCCGCACCACCGAGTTCAAGGATTCGATGCTGGTGCGCAACTCACGCGTCGATTGGCATCCCCCTGAGACCGGTTCGGGTCGGTTCGGTGAATGGCTCACCAATAACATCGACTGGGCGGTCTCGCGCGATCGGTATTGGGGCACGCCGTTGCCAATCTGGGTCTGCGATCGCGACAGCTCGCACGCGGAAGCAATCGGCAGCTACGCCGAGCTCTCCGAACGCGCCGGCAAGCCACTCGGCGACAACTTCGATCCGCACAAGCCGTTCATCGATCGCTACTCGTGGAAATGCAGCTGCGGCGGGACCTTGAGCCGCACTCCAGAGGTGATCGATGCCTGGTTCGACTCCGGAGCGATGCCATTCGCGCAGTGGCATTTTCCGTTCGAGAATCGTGACAAGTTCACGCGGTACTATCCGGCCGACTTCATCGCTGAAGGAATTGATCAGACGCGTGGATGGTTCTACTCGCTGCTGGCGATCGCGACGGGACTGGGCGACGCACTGCCAAACAACCAGCTATCGCACGAGCTGAATCTCGGGGCGGACGCGCGGAAGGAACCGGACGGGCAGGCGACCACTTACGCTGTCGATACTGCGCCGTATCGCGCCGTCGTCGTCAATGACCTGGTGCTGGACGCCGAGGGACAGAAGATGTCCAAGCGACTCGGCAACATCATCAATCCGAACACGGTGATTCCGCGCTACGGTGCAGACGCCGTGCGTCTGTTCCTCACGACGTCGAGCCAGATCTGGACGCCGCGTCGCTTCGACGAAGCCGGGATTCGCGACACTGCAGGGCGCTTCCTGCTGACGTTCAAGAACGTGTACACGGGGATCTTCGCCGAATATGCGAATTTTGGCTGGAGTCCGTCGGCTGAAGATCCTGCAGTAGGAGATCGACCGCTGCTCGACCGGTGGATCCTGTCACGCCTGGCGACAGTCGAGCGCGAGGCGACCGAAATGCTTGGTCGATACGAAGCCACCAACGCTGCGAAGTCGGTGATGACGTTCTTCGACGAGGACGTCTCCAAGTGGTATGTGCGCCAGAGCAGACATCGGTTCTATGATGTCGACGGCGAAGAGAATCGCGCTGCCTTTGCGACGCTTCACGAAATCCTCGTTGTCACCTGTCGCCTGCTGGCGCCCTTTGCGCCGTTCATCACCGATTGGGTCCATCGTGAGCTCACGGGCAAGTCGGTGCACCTCGCTCCTTACGCGAGGACGGTCGCCGCCGACACGGGTACGAACGTGGACCTGGAGAGGGCGATGTCGCACATCAGGACGCTGGCGACGCTGGGTCGCGCCGCCCGTGAGGATGCAGGTGTAAAGGTGCGCCAGCCGCTGTCCCGGATGGTCTGCGTTGTGCCTTTACACGGTGTCGTACCAGCCAGCGCTGAAACGTCCACGAACGCGCTACTCGACCAGTTGAGCCCGCTATTGGCGGCGGAGCTGAACATTAAGAAAATCGAGTTTATCACAAGCGCTGCCGACCTAGTAACTTTAAAGGCTAGACCGAATTTCCGTGCCCTGGGTAAGAAGTTCGGTAAGGCAACCCCGCTTGCGGCGGAAGCAGTCCTGGCGCTGAGCAGCGATGCGCTCAGGGAGTTCGAGGCGGGAAAGCCATTGTACGTGTCAGTAGAAAACGAGTCTCGGGAGCTGGGGGCGGACGATCTGACGATCACCCGCACTGCAGCCGGCGAGCTTGCCGTGAAAGAGGAAGCTGGATACTTCGCGGCGCTGGATCCGCAGGTTACGCGGGAGCTGAGGCTGGAAGGGCTCGCCCGTGAGCTGGTGAGTCGAATCCAGCGACTCAGGAAAGAATTGGGTTTCGCCGTCAGTGATCGCGTTACACTCGCCGTTGCCGGCGAACCAGAAATTCTGGAAGCAGTAAAGGCGTTCCAGCAGTGGATCGCCAACGAAGTGCTCGCCGTGAAGATCTCGGTGGGCGAAAAGAACGAAACACACGCGACTCATACGTTCGACCTCGATGGACAGAGCGTTCAAGTCGCCCTCGCGAGGGTCGGTTAGAGATGGCAACAGCAGCCAGCAAGAAGCCAAAAGCGATGCCGAAGAAGAATCTTCAGCACTTCGAGAAGCGTTTGCTCGAGGAGAGAAAGCGCGTCCTCAAAGAGCTGGGGCACTACGACGAGACTTTTGGATCGACCCCGCAGGGTGCGGACGGCGATCTGAGTGCGTACTCATTCCACATGGCCGATCAGGGCACCGATGCGATGGAGCGCGAAAAAGCGTTCCTGTTCGCCAGCCAGGAAGGACGGTTCCTGTGGCACATCGATGAAGCGCTCCGGCGTCTTTATCGAAACCCCGAGCAGTTCGGCAAATGTCACAACTGCGGTAAGGAGATCAGCTTCGAGCGCCTCGACGCACTTCCGCACGCCAGATACTGCATTGAGTGCAAGCAGCGCGAAGAAGATGGAAAGCGGCAAGTCTAACACGCCCCTATTCTGGGGCACGCTGATCACCGTTGTCGCAGTCGATCTCGTCACCAAGCTGATCGCCGCGGCCAGTCTTTCGCCGCAGCACGTGCCGCACGAAATCCTCGGCAGTCACCTGCGTCTGACGCTGGTGTACAATCCCGGCGCCGCGTTTGGTCTCAACCTTGGCATCTACTCGCGCTGGATCTTCATGGCGTTGACGGCCGGCGCTCTGATCATCCTTGGTCGGTTGTACAAGGCGACGCGTGACGGAGACTTTCTCCGCACCATCGCGCTTGGCTTGGTTTGCGGTGGTGCCGTCGGCAACCTGATCGATCGCGTTCGGTCGGCGGCGGGTGTCGTCGATTTCATCGACGTCGGTGTGGGCGATTTGCGGTGGCCCACCTTCAACGTCGCGGACATGGCGGTAAGCGTTGGGGCATTTCTCCTTGCCTGGGTGCTTTGGGGAGAAGAGCGAGCGCCGGCGCCCGTCGTTGGAGCGACACCAGCGGACACGCCAGCGGAGAGCTAGCCTCTGAGCGACATCCGGGAGTTTCCCGTCGGGGCGGACAGTGATGTCCGCCTCGATTTGTTTGTAGCCCGGGAGGCTGAGCTATCGCGAACCCAGGCTGCAACTCTGATCGCCAACGGCAACGTGCTGGTAGATGGCCGTCGTGAGCGGGCGAGTTACAAACCCGTCCCGGGCGAGCGCGTGCGAGTGGAAATTCCTCGCCTCGAAAAGCGGGCGATCCTGGGCGAAGATATCCCGATCAAGGTCGTCTACGAGGACGAAGCGTTGCTGGTCGTCGACAAGCCTGCCGGAATGGTGGTCCATCCGGCTCCCGGCAACTGGACCGGGACCCTCGTCAACGCGCTGATTGGTCGCGGCGGGGCCCTCGCTAACGAGGGCGAGGAGCCGGAGCGAGCCGGGGTCGTGCATCGCCTCGACAAGGAGACGTCCGGTCTTCTGATCGTCGCCAAAACCGATCGTGCCCACCGTCTTCTCAGCTCGGCGATCGCCGCGCGGCGGGTAACGCGGCGGTACGCGGTTATGATATGGGGTCACCTGACCTCGGATAAGCTGACTATCGACAAGCCGATAGCTCGCGACCCCCGAGACCGGAAGCGCATGGCAATCGTCAATAAAGGTCGGCCGGCCAAGACCGACCTCATACGCCTTGCTCGGTTCGATGCGGGGGATCTTCTTCGTGCCCATCTCCATTCCGGACGGACTCACCAAATCCGCGTTCATCTCGCGTCTATCGGCCATCCTGTCATGGGCGATGACACGTATGGCGGGGGCGGAGGACGTCGTGTGGCCGGACTTCCTCCCAAGCGGCACTTCCTCCACGCGGCGTGGCTCGCCTTCAATCATCCAGTGACGGGCAAGCCACTCGATTTTCGCTCACCTCTCCCCGACGATCTGCGCAGTGCACTGAACGTGATCGCCGGCGAGCACGCGCTGCCCGCGGGCGTCGATGCCCTCGAGGCGCTCCGATTCTATGAGTGACGCCGTCACTCTGCCTCCAGAGCAGGAGGTCGTACAGGAAGCTCCGGTACCGACTCGACGCCTGCTTGTGTTCGATCTCGGCGGAAGCCAGTTCGCATGTGACATGGACGCATTTCGTGAGATCGTGCCGACGCCGCCCATGACGAGACTGCCCGGGGCGCCCGAGACCGTCTGCGGATTGATCAATCTGCGTGGCACCATCGTTACGGTCCTCGACGGTGGACCCGTACTTGGCCGTCCGGCGTTTCGTCGTGCGGAAGGTCTCGTGCTGATCATCGAGATCCAGGAACGGTGGCTGGGTATGGGCGTCGATGACGTTCGCGACATCAAGGATGTCCCGCTGGACACGTTCCAGCCTGCAGGTAAGCACAACGTGCCCGTCGCCGGAGCGGTGACGGGCGAAGTGGAAATAGACGGCGAGCGCGTGATCGTGCTCGATATCAAAACCGTGGTTCAGCAAGCAATCGGACAAAGGGGGAATTAGTGAGCAGCACCGTACTCGTTTGTGACGACGCCGTATTCATGCGAACGATGGTCAGCGACATTCTGTCGCAGGCCGGCTTTACCGTCGTTGGTGAAGCAGAGAACGGCAAGCAGGCGGTCGACAAATACAAACAGCTCAAGCCTGACCTGGTGACGATGGACATCATCATGCCGGAGATGGGCGGCATCGAAGCGGTGAAGCAGATCACGCAAATGGATCCGGCCGCGCGCATTCTCATGTGCAGCGCCATGGGCCAGCAGGCGCTGGTGCAGGAGGCACTGCAGGCGGGCGCGCGCGATTTCGTCGTCAAACCGTTCCAGCCGAGTCGCGTGCTGGAAGCAGTGCAAAGGGTCCTCGCCTAAGTGGACACCGGCCGCTACGCCAAGCTTTTTCTCTCGGAGAGCAAGGAAAACCTCGCCGAGATAAATGCCGCGCTCCTCGAGCTGGAGCGCGGTGGGAGCGACGCGGCCGTCGCTCGTCTCTTTCGCGCCGTTCACACCCTGAAGGGAATGGGTGGCGCGATGGGCTACACGTCAGTCGCCGAGCTCTCACACGAGCTGGAGACGTTGCTCGACAAAGTCAGGAATAGCGCGGTTGCCGTCACGCGGCCAATGATCGACACACTTTTCGCGGGTGTCGATGCGCTGGAGCAGGCGGTCGAAGCCGCTACCTCAAATCCACCGCAGCAGCTCGATGTTTCTGCGGCAATCGCCAGCATTCGTCAGGCTGGGGAGGAACGAGAGGCGGGAGGCGAGAGGCGGGAGGCGGAACGCCGGGCGACCGAAGAAGCGCGCGGTGAGGAATCCTCGCAACGCGTGCAGGACGAATCCAGGCCAGTCTCGTCGCAGAAAGAGCAGGCACAGGCGGCTCCGGCGCCGCCCCCAAAGGCGACGCGTCAGATCAGAATCGACTCGAAGCGACTAGACACGCTGATGAACGTGCTCGGCGAGCTCGTCATTGCGCGCGACCGCGTCCAGAAGATCGCCGAACGAATCGGCGATCCGGAGCTCCTCGAAGCCTCGCGCCACGCATCGCAGATACTTGGCAATCTGCAGAACGAAGTCATGACCAGCCGCATGGTGCCGGTGTGGCAGGTCTTCGAGCGCTTTCCGCGCGTCGTTCGCGACACCGCTCGCTCGCTCGGCAAAGAAGTCGATTTCAAGATCGAAGGCCGCGACATCGAGCTCGACCGGTCGATGCTCGACGAGATGGGCGAGCCCGTGCTGCATCTGCTGCGCAACTCGCTCGACCACGGCATCGAGACTCCTGACCAGCGCGAGAAAGCAGGGAAGCCGCGCACTGCGACGTTGATTCTCACAGCCGAGCGCGATCGCGCGACGGTCTTGATTCGCGTTACGGATGACGGGCGCGGTATTGATCAAACGAAGGTGTTGCCGCGAGCGAAGAAGTTGGGGCTGGTCGACAAGGGCACCAGCAAACTCACCGAACAGGAGCTGGTCGCGATCATCTCGCGTCCCGGCTTCTCGACGGCCGACAAAGTGACCGAGATCTCCGGTCGCGGCGTCGGATTCGACATCGTCGCCAGCAGAGTCCGCGGACTGGGCGGATCGCTCGAAGTGCACACTGACGCCGGCCTCGGAACCGCAGTCAGCATGCGACTGCCATTGACTCTGGCAATCTCGCGGGCGCTGCTCGCGAAAGTGGAGCGCGAGACGTACGCGATTCCACTCACGCACGTCCTGGAAACTTTCAGCCTTTCCAGGCCGATGCTGCTCGAATCGAAGGGCAAACCCGTTGTAGCGATCCGCGACGATCTCTTTCCCGCGATCTGGCTGCGTGAGCGCGTCGGACTGCCGTCGCCAGAGAATCCGGCGAGCGGTCAGGTCGTGCTCGTCGAGCTCGCCGAGCGCAGGGCGGCGCTCATCGTGGACCAGTTCGAAGGACAGCAGGAGATCGTCGTCAAGCAATTCGACGGCGTCAATGGCAGCAAAACTCTATTCAGCGGTGCGACCATTCTTGGCGATGGGTCGCCCGCTCTCATCGTGGACGCTTCAAGCCTTCTCTGAGATGACTAACACGCGCAATACACCAGCCGGCGAGAGCGGCACGACGTTGATGAGCACCGCGCGTCTCGACGCGCTCCGCGAGGTCGCCAACATCGGCGCCGGCCACGCAGCGACCGCACTGTCGACGCTCACCGGCACCCGAATCATGATCAGCGTGCCGATGGTGAACATTGTCCCGCCAGGAGACTTCGTTCCGGAGATCTCGCCTGGCGCGGAGATCGTCGCCGTACAGATGGCGATGAGCGGGGACATCGGCGGGCAGACTGTGTTCCTGCTCGATGTCCACGCCGGAATCCGACTGGCTGAACGGATGCTGCGGCGCAATCGCGGGACGTCGCAGGATCTTGGCAAGCTGGAGCAGTCGGCACTCAACGAGGCCGGAAACATTCTGGCCGGCGCCTATCTGACGGCGTTGAGCGATTTCCTTGGCATGCGGCTCTTACTCTCGCCGCCGTCGCTGACACGCGGCTCGTCGCGTCAGGCGCTGCGAAGCGTCGGGGACCACGCTCCGCGCGTCGATTCTCCGATCCTTTGCGTAGAAACTGAATTCTTCCTCGACGAGCCGGCGGAAAGCCTGCACGGCTTCTTCCTGCTCGTTCCTGATCCAAAGGCTTTCGACGCCATCTTCCGCGCGGTGCGCGTAGAGTAGGGCCATGAACGCAGCGGCAACTGCCCGCCCGATGGCAGCCGCGCACGGCGGTGAGATCGACATCCTGCGTTCGTTCGCCCGACGAATCGATCCGTCGGACGCGGGCGCGTACAACAACCTCGGTGTGCTCTACTTCAGAAAGGGTCTCACCGACGAGGCCATCGTCGCCTTCTCGCGCGCGCTGGCGCTCGACGAGCGCATGCACGTCGCGCGTCGCAATCTCGAGATCGCATACGGTGAGAGTGGCTTGCTCGAGCGCCGCCTGCAGGAGCTCGAGGAGCGGCTGCGCACCAATCCAGCGGACCTCGAGGCGCTCGTTCAAAGCGGCATCGCCGAGAAGACCGCCGGACATCTCGAGCGGGCGCATTCGCTCTTCCAGCGTGCAATCGACCTCGATCCAGACAGCTCGGTTCTGCATTTCCTGCTGGCGGAAACGCTCTACAATCGCGGCCTGCACGAAGAGGCGCTGCGATCGGTAAAGCGCTCGATCGAGACGAATCCCGACAACCCCGACGCGCTCTATCTCATTGGGTTCATCCTCGGCGACCTTGGCCGGGCCGAGGAGGCGGCAGATGCCAATCGACGCGCGGTGCAGCTCAATCCGACGCTGGTACGGGCGCAGGCGAACCTCTCGCTCGAGATGTATCGCCACGAAGTCACGCCCAGCCAGGCGCACAAGACGTCTGCGGGCGCGCACATCACTCTTGGCCGTGCGCTGAGGCAGAAGGGATACTTCCAGGAAGCGCTCAAGGAATACGAGCGGGCGATCGAGGGCGGGGAAGCCAACGCGGAAGTACTGCAGGCGATGCTGGAGCTGTACCTGCTGCAGCGCGACACCGGTGCGGCGATCGCAACGGCGGACCGGTTTGCGCGCGAGTTCTCGCCCAGTGCGAAGACCTGGAACGGACGCGGCGTCGCGTTGCAGCTGGCGGGACGACACGCGGAGGCGGAGCAGAGCTACAGCAAGGCGCTGGAAGTTGACTCGAGCTATCCGTACGCGCACAACAATCTCGGTGTGCTGCTCTGGCACAAGCACGACACGAAGGCTGCGATCAACTCCTTCCGTCGCGCACTGCAGGCTCCGACTCCACCGGTCGAAGCGCGACTCAACCTCGCCCTCGGCTTGTTCCGCAGGAAGCACGTCGAGCTGGCGCTCGAAGCGTATCGCCAGGTTCTCGCTGCGGCTCCGGAGCATCCGGTGGCGTGGAACGGAATCGGTTTGATACTCGTGGAGCTCGAGAAGTATTCCGACGCTCGCAATGCGTTCGCGCGCGCGATTCAGGCGAATCCTGACTTCGCTGAAGCTCACTACAACATGAGCTTCACGCTCTCCAATCTCGGCGATTTCACGGCGGCGCTGCGCGAGACGAAGCGCGCGCTCGAGCTCGATCCGATGTACACGCCGCAGAAGCTCGAGCTGGCGATCGAGCTGCCGCACGAGGAGATCCGGCTCACCGTCGCTCCGCCCATTACGGAGAAGGACGAGAGCGTCGATCACGTCGAGGATTTCCATTTCGATCCGGCGATCATCGAGGAGCTCTTTGCGGAGAAGCGCTCGCGGAAGACGCCGTATCCTCCTGAAGACCCGCTCGCCGGATTTGCGCTCGCGCGAGATCTGATCACCAAGGGGCTGTATGACAGAGCACAAGGAGAGATCGCCCGGGTTCTGGCACGCGGTGGTGACAAGGTCCTCGGGCTGGTGCTCGCCGGCGATGGCTTTGCCGCGCAGGGCCTTCACGGTGAAGCGCTCGAGCGCTATCGCCGCGCGCTGGAAATGGACGACGACAACACATATGCACGACAGGGAATCGCACGCTCGCTCCTCGCGCTTGGCCGGCCGGATGAAGCGAGACCGTACGCGGAAGCCCTCGTCGCCGCGGGAGCGACTGACATCAACCTGCTGCTGCTTGCCGCGGAGGCGCGAGTTGCGTCGCTCGATCACGCCGGAGCGCGCGACATTCTGGTCGCGCTCCAGAAGAACGAGGGCAGAAACGCCAACGTGCTGAAACGCGTCGGCGATCTTTACGCTGCGCTCGAGGACGTGCTCGAGGCGATCGGTGCGTACCGCGCCAGCCTCAGCATCGACGAGCGTCAGGTTGACGGCCGCATCGCGCTTGGGAGACTGCTCGCGAAATCGGGTGATGATAGCGGCGCGATACGTGAGCTGGAGGCGGTGCTGGTGACGGCACCCAACAACGATGCGGCGGTGGTCGAGCTCGTCGGTCCTTACCGGCGCACCGGTCGCTCGCGCAGCGCGTTGCCGCGGATAGTGGCGCTGATCCGGCGCGATGTCTACCACTTTGCCGGATTGATCGCGCTTGGCGAGATCCTGATCGATCTCGCCCGCGACAGCGACGCGTTGCGGGCATTCGAGCGCGTGCTGCGATTCGATCCAAACCATTCAGAAGCCATGCGCTATCGCAGGCTCCTGCTCAGAGGGCGCGTCTAATGGCAATCGAAGGACCGCTGCGCGAGCTGAGTATCCACGACGTCTTCCAGCTGCTCGATCTGAGCCGGAAGACGGGAACGCTGCGCGTGCATTCGCCCGAGCGAAACAACGAGGGAAGCGTCTACTTCGACGCGGGCACCATCGTCGCCGCCACCATGAAGAGCAACCCGCACCTGCTCGGCACCATTCTCGAGCGGTCGGGCAAGGCGACGCCTGCCGACCTCGCTCGCGCGACCGCGATGCAGCGCGCGGGCGACAAGCGACGCGTGGGTGAGATTCTCGTTGCGCAGGGCGTGGTGACGCCGCGCGACATCGACCGCTTCATGCGACTGCAGATCGAGACGGTGGTGTTCGACCTGATGTCGTGGTCGGAAGGATTCTTCTCGTTCACCGAGGAGCCGCCGCGTCCGATCCGCAAAGACATTGCAGTGCGCGTGAGCACGGAGTCGCTGTTGATGGAAGGCGCGCGACGCATCGACGAGTGGTCGCGGATGGCCGACAAGATTCCGGATTCGCGAGTCGTCCCGCGGCTGGCTCCGCTCGACGATGGTCCAGAGTCCTTCATCGATCTCCTGCCGCGCGAATGGGAGATTCTCTCGATCATCGACGGCGAGCGGAGCTTGCACGAAATCGCGAAACGACTCGTTTTGCCCGAGTTCGAGGTCGCCAAGATCATTTACGGTATGTTGAGCACCGGCCTCATCGAGATTACACCACAGGAACACGATGCCGCAGCCCATGTCTGAGGCGGCGCGGACGCTTTTCGCCACCGCGATCGGCGAAGCCGAGCAGACTGCATTGCTGCTCGACACGTCGGGGGCGCCGTTGGCCGGCAGCTATATCGACGAGCGTGGCCGCGACATCTCGAGCGAGATCGGCGCGGCATTGAGTGGCGTCAGCAAGGAAGTGTCTCGGTCCATGAGGATGCTCTCGATCGGGAACTGGACCGCGGTGGTGGTGGAGACTGATGCAGCGACGATTGCGCTGGCTCCGGCGACGGACGATGCGGTGGTGCTGTTGGCATCCTCGTCAGCGGTTCCACTCGGGTTGGTGAGACGCGTGTTGACACGGTCGGTTGCACTCGCGATCAACTGGATGCGCGACAGGATGGGTCGATGAAAGACGTCACTCAGGTCGTCGGCGGATTGTCGCGCGTGCCGGGGGTAACGGTGGCGATGGTCGTTGGTGCCATCGACGGGCTCATCGTCGAAGCGAGTCAGGTACCCGGCGCGCAGACTGACGGCGATCGCAAGAAGCACACTGCGGCGTTGGCGGCGTACCTGTATTCAAAGGTCACTCGCGCTTCCCACGCCGCGCGGCTTGGAGTGCCAGCCTTCATGCGGCTCGAGGCCCAGCAGGGACACATATGCGTCGTCGGCGCACGTGAGGTAGTGCTGGTGACGATCGTCACGCCCGACGCGAACCTGGGACGAGTGAGACTCGAGATGATGACCGCAGCTAAAGAGGCAGCGTGAGCGATCCGACAGTAGCAGAAGCCTGGGTGGCGGCGCCTCTGCGGCGGCTGATGGAGGACGCGCGCCTGATTTCCGGAGTGCTGCTCTATCCGACGGGCCGCGCGGTAGGGCAGTTCGGTTTCTCCAACGCTGCCGACGTGATGTCCATCTGTGCTCTCACTTCCGCGATCAACGCATCGGCGCGCGAGCTTGGCCGTCAGCTCGATGGCAAGCCCTTCTACGAGATGCATCACGCGGGCGCCGAGCGTCAGGTCTTCATGGCGCGCGCGTCCGCCGGCACCCAGGAATTTCTCTTTGTCGGTGTGTTCGATCGCGAGAGCTCGCTCGGCGTGGTCGAGATGTACTTCACTGAATTCCAGAAAGCGCTGGAAAAGCTGCGCCCCGATATGCCGGCGACCAAAATCACCCCGCCTGGCGATTTCGAGGGAGAGCTCAATCGCAGTCTTGATGCCCTCTTCGGACCGGTAGGAAAACGCTAGGATGTCAGTCGTCAACTACGGCACGCGCGAAATCACGTGCAAGATCGTGTACTATGGTCCCGGAAGATCGGGCAAGACGACGAATCTGCAGCACGTCTATTCCAAGCTTCCCGAAGAGCGAAAAGGGAAGATGGTGTCGCTCGCGACCGAGACCGATCGCACGCTGTTCTTTGATTTTCTGCCGCTCGACCTCGGCACGATCTCGGGTTTCGCGACGCGATTCCAGCTCTACACCGTTCCCGGCCAGGTCTACTACGCCGCTACCCGCAAGCTCGTCCTGCAGGGAGTTGATGGCGTTGTATTCGTAGCTGACAGTCAGTCGCGGCAGATGGCCGAGAACATCGAGAGTCTGCAGGATCTCCACGCCAATCTCGCCGACGAAGGCTTCGATCCGCGCACCATCCCGCTGGTGATGCAGTACAACAAGCGCGACCTGCCCAAATCGGAAATCAGCTCGATCGAGGAGCTCGACGAGACGCTCAATTTCCGAGGCGTACCGCATTTCTCTGCCACCGCCGTCAGCGGCGGTGGAGTGTTTGAAACATTGCGCAGCATCTCGACGCTGGTGCTATCGAGGCTGAGCGCTCCCGCCGGCAAGGCCTGACCGTGGCGGAGAAGACGCGCAAGCACGAAGAGGAAGAGGGCGGAGAGTTCGCCGAATTTCTGGCTGATGTCAGTCAGGAAATCGCGATGCGCGTCGAGTCGCTGACTACACCTTCCCAGGCAGCTGCGCCGGTGAAGAAGACTCCTGTCGCTGCCGACGGGGGAATGATCGTCGAATGGCCGAATGTCGCTGACCGCATGATCGAGGAAATGCGTTAATGGCGATTAAAGGCAGCCTCAAGGAAGCGAGTCTCCCCGACGTCCTGCAGCTGTTGTCGATGGGGAAGAAGACGGGCTGTCTCGGACTTTCATTCCACGACAGCTTCGGGTCGATCTACTTCGACAACGGCCGCATCTGCCACGCGGGGATCGTGAATCGTCCGCTCGATACCGAGAACGCTGTCTACACCCTTTTCACCTGGACGAGCGGCACCTTCAACTTCGAGGCGGGTGTCGAGCCCGAAGAAGGCGCCGAGCGAGTTTCGGTTGACCCGCAGTCGCTGTTGCTCGAAGGCGCGCGTCGCGTCGACGAATGGTCGCTGATCGAGAAGAAGCTTCCCAGCTTCGACGTGGTGTTCAGCCTCGACCGTTCGAAGCTGATGCTGAATCGCGATCCCCTGTCGCCGGAGCAGGAGGCGCTCCTGCCTCTCATCGATGGCCATCGCGACGTCAACGGTCTCATCCGCGACTCAGGACTCGGCGAGTTCGAGGTCGGGAAGGCTCTCTACGGATTGCTCAACGCAAACTTCCTGCTGCCGGTCGGACGCAAGCGCACCACGCCGACGCTGCCGCGCAACGCGAGTCCGCTCGAGCGCAGAGAGCTCGCGAGCGCGCTGTATCGCGCGGGCATGCACGACGAAGCGCTGCGCGAATTCAGAGCGATCGTCGAAGAAGCCGCCGATCCGGTGGCCTCGTTCCACGTCGGCCTGATAGCGATGCGCCAGAAAGAATATTCGACCGCCGTCAACTCGTTCATGACCGCCGCGCCGCACGCGCAGAGCAAGACCGCATTGCTGCACAACCTCGCGCTGGCGTACGAGGCGCTCGGCCAGCTCGAGAAAGCGAAGCTCGTCATCGACCGAGCTCTGAGCTCCGGCGGGAGCTCAGAGCCGCTGATTCAGCTCGAGGGCGCCGTGGTAGCGATGAGACTCGGCGACTATCAGACCGCTAAAGTTCGCCTCAGCGAGGCGCGTAGCCTCTGGACGAAGGAAGCGCCGCCGGCGGTGTGGTTTCACTATGCGGCGCAGGTGGCCGCGAAGACCGACGATCCGGATCGCGAGATGCTGCTGCTCTCGGCGGCGATCGAGGCGCATCCGGAGTCGGCGGTGCTGCTCAACAACCTCGCCGCTGCGCACCTGAAGCGAGAGGACTACGCTGCCGCGCGCGACGCTGCCGAAAAGGGAATCGCAATCGCCCCCGAGCTGCCGCAGCTGCGTCGCAATCTGTCGGCTGCGCTCGAGGGGTTGTCGCACGCAGACCGCCAGGCCGCCGGTCGCTGAGTCACTGACGTGATCAAAGCAGACGACGCGGGCTTCCGCACCCTGATGGAGAAGATTACGCGCGACAGCGGGTTCCGCTGCGCCAGCTACAAGGACAAATGCCTTCGCCGCCGGATAGCGGTGCGAATGCGCGCCAAGGGGGCGGACACCGCGAGTGAATACGCCGGCGTGCTCGACACCGATCCCCGCGAGTACGAGCGCCTGCTGCGCTCACTCACGGTCAACGTCACCAAGTTCTTCAGGAATCCGGAGACATACGCGGCGATCGAGAGCAAGGTGATTCCCGAGCTCTGGAACGCAAATCCGAACGAGCTTCGGGTCTGGAGCGCCGGTTGTGCTTCAGGCGAAGAGCCGTACTCGGTTGCGATCCTGCTGCAGAAGTACGCCCGCGAAACCCACAGCGAGGAGCGGCTGGCCGCCGTCGATATCCTCGGCACTGACATCGACAGCGAGGTGCTCGGCGAAGCGCAGCGCGCGTTCTACGCGGAGTCGGCGCTGTCCGAGACTCCTATCGCGCTTCGCGATCGCTATTTCCCGGAAGTCGCTGGCCTGCGAACGATGCTGCCCGAGGTGCGGAATCTCGTTCGCTTCGAGTGCGACGATCTGCTCGCGTTCAATCCGCCGGTGGCTGACGCGCAGCTGATTCTCTGCCGCAACGTCATCATCTACTTCGAACGCGAAGCGCAAGACAGACTGTTTGCCGAATTCCACCGCGCGCTGGCACCCGGTGGGTTCCTGGTACTCGGCAAGGTCGAGACGTTGCTCGGCGACGCGCGGGCGCTATTCACGCCGGTCAACGCGCGCGAGCGAATTTTTCGGAAGGCGTTGTGATTGATCTAGCCGGAATCTCGGATGCCGCGACCGTCCTCGTCGTCGACGACAGCGCGTTCATGCGGAAGCTGATCGCGGAGCTGGTCGAAGCGAGCGGCCCGTTTCGCGTGGTCGGATACGCTTCAGACGGCGTCGAGGCGCTGCAGAAAGTTCGTATCCTCAAGCCGCAGATCGTCACTCTCGATATCGAGATGCCGCGCCTCAACGGTCTGGAGGCGCTCGAGCAGATCATGGCCGAGATGCCGCGCCCGGTTATCATGCTCAGCGCGGCCGGCTCTGACCTGGGCAACCAAATGACCCTGCGTGCACTCGAGCGCGGCGCGCTGGAGTTCGTGCGCAAGCCGTCCGGTCCGGTCAGCATCGATCTATCGAAAGTGCGCGACCAGCTGCGCTCAGCGCTCGAGGCGGCGCGAGCAGTCAACATGAAGAGTGTGACGACCGCGGCGACTGTAGCGCCGACGCCGGAGGTGGTGCCGGAAGAAGGTCCATCGCCGGACGCGGCAACGCGGGTGATTGCCATCGCATCTTCGACCGGCGGACCGCGCGTCCTCGCCGAGATCATTCCGCAGCTACCGGCGCAGCTGGGTGCGGCCGTGATCATCGTGCAGCACATGCCGCACGAGTTCACGAAGCTGCTGGCCTCACGCCTCGACGCGATGAGTCAATTGTGGGTCGGTGAAGCGATCTCCGGAAAGACCTTGCGCGAGAATCGGGTGTATGTCGCGCCCGGAGGTCAGCACATGCGCGTCCGCGGCGCGCCGGGGAATGCCACAATCCAGCTCGACGACACACCGCCGATGTGGGGAGTGCGTCCGGCTGCCGACCCGCTTTTTTTCTCTGTTGCCGAGTCGTTCGGCAATTCCGCGATCGGAGTCGTGCTGACGGGAATGGGTCGCGACGGCGCCGAAGGTCTCAAGCGCATCCGCGACGCCGGCGGTGCGGCGATCGTGCAGGATCGCGAGAGCTCGGTGATTTATGGAATGCCGCAGGCTGCGCTCGCTGCCGCCGGCGCAGACAACGTCGTGACGGCCGAAGAAATGGCTTCGACGATTGTGAAGCTGTTATCAACTAAAATGAGAAATAGACAACATGCGTAGAATGCTGGTTACAGGCGCTGCCGGATTCATCGGCAGCAACTTCGTTCAATGGTGGGTCGAGCATCATCCCGGCGATGTGATCGTGGGTTATGACGCGCTCACCTACGCCGGTAACCTGGCGAATCTGGAGCCGGTTGCTAAGCACAAGCAATTCACCTTCATCAAGGGCGACATTCGCGACGGTGATGCCGTGCGCGACATTCTGAAAAGAGACGCGATCGACACCATCGTGCATTTCGCCGCGGAGTCTCACGTCGATCGTTCCATTCGCGGGCCCGATCCTTTCATCGATACCAACGTGCTCGGCACCCATGCGCTGCTCAAGGCGGCGCGCGATGTCTGGAACGAAGACTGGTCGGGTGGTGCGCGGCGGTTCCACCACATCTCGACGGACGAAGTGTATGGCTCGCTGGCGCCAACGGCGGCGCCGTTCACCGAGGACACGCCTTACGCGCCGAACTCGCCATACGCGGCAAGCAAGGCAGCCTCCGACCATCTTGTGCGCGCCTATCACCACACCTACGGCTTGCCGGTGACGACGACCAATACGTCGAATAACTACGGCCCGTATCACTTCCCGGAGAAGCTTATTCCACTCGCGATAGTGAATGCGCTCGATGGCAAACCGATACCGGTTTACGGCGATGGGCTGCAGGTGCGCGACTGGCTATACGTGCGCGATCACTGCCGCGGCATCGAGCGCGTGCTCGAGAAGGGCCGCATCGGTGAGACCTACAATCTGGGCGGCAACGCCGAGCGGAAGAACATCGACGTCGTGAAGTCGATTTGCGCGCACATCAACAAGATCTTCGGCGCGGACCCAAAGGTTCGCGAGCGATTCCCGAAGTGTCCGGCGGCGAAGGGCGCCGACGCGGCGGAACTGATCACGTTCGTGAAGGATCGCCCTGGTCACGACCGGCGCTACGCGATCGATGCGATGAAGGCCACGCTGGAGACGGGCTACGGACCGTCGGAATCGTTCGACACCGGGTTGCTGAAAACCATCAACTGGTACATCGGCAATGAATCGTGGTGGCGTGCGGTGATGGACGGCAGCTATCGGGACTGGATCGAACTGCATTACACCGAAAAGCCGCGCAGCTCGAAAAAAACGACCGCCTAGCGATCGCGAAGAAGGCGAAGGCGTAGCGGTTGCCGGCGAGGAGTGGCCAATTTGGGTTGACACGCATTTCATCGCGCCCTACACTACCTCGCTTATGGCCAAAAACGATTTGGGCTCCGGACCCCGTGTTGGCGGAGAGCCAGGCTCTCGCCGGAGCTGGCTCTATTGGACAATCGCGACAATAGTGTTGCTCGCCGGCTTCGCGGACCTTGCCCGAGGCGGCGAAACCCTGGCGCCGATCCTACTTGTTATCGGCTACTGTGTGCTCGTACCACTGGCCATTCTCCGGTGAGGACATCGGCTCGTTTTCTGCACCGGGCGAGTAGCTCAGTTGGTTAGAGCGCCTGCCTTACACGCAGGAAGTCGGGGGTTCGAGTCCCTCCTCGCCCACTTAAGCAACATGAGGACCCACCGGTGTAAGGTGGGGTACAGGTGGGGTACAGAATGTTTACCGATTGGGAGGTTATACCATTGAAGGCCCGTCTACGTCTTCCAGGTCGCGTTCTCGCTCTTGCCGTGATCGCTGCGTCGCCGCTCTTCGCCCAAAACCAGAAGACCGGCGACAGAGTCATGATTCCGACATTGCAGAGCACGGACAAGGATCTCGGTGTTCAAGCAGCTGAGGCGATTCGCAATCAGCTAACCAAGCAAACAAACCTTCGTGAGCTCGTGGTAGTTCCGAAGGCTGACATAAACAACAGCCTGCAGTCGTCCGGATACTCGACGACGGAAGCGCTTGCACCCGGCGATGCCAAAGCGCTCGCGACGCTGGTGCGCGCCCCTCAGTATCTCGAAGGCACCGTCACCAAGACTCCGACGGGGTTTAAGATCGAGTCGCGGCTGATCATTTCCCGCGACATGACGAAGGGCCAGGTTCTGCCGGTCGCGCAGGCGTCGAAGCTGGATGATGCCGCGAATCAGGTGGCGAAGTCGATCAAGGATGCCCGCCGCCAGTTGCCCGACGAGGAGACCTGCCACAACAATTACGCGCAGGGCAAGTATCAGGATGCAGTGAACGGCGCACGTTCCGCGCTGGCCAAGAATCCTGGCGCCAACATTCTCGCGATGTGTCTCGCTGAATCGTACGACAGGCTGCATCAGTCGGACTCGGCGATCGCGGTTGCGGAAAGG
>DASTGU010000013.1:0-25876 GCA_035718845.1 Gemmatimonadaceae bacterium
CCACTCAACATGAAGAAGATCATCATGCCGCTCGAGAAGATCATCATGATTCTCAGGAACGGCAGCGCCTGCGCCTGAACTGTTGGCGCGGCATTCACCAGCCGCAGTAACGTCGGTGCGGCGAAGATACCTATCGGCGCAAGAACACCGATTGCGATCGCCGCCGCAGTGATGAACGCCTGGTAGACCGTTTTGTCGGCCATCTCCTCGTTGCCCGCGCCGACAAATCGCGCGACGAGAACACTCATGCCGGTGAATACCGACATGATGAAGACGATGATGACGATCCAGATCTGGTTGGCTACACCAATTCCAGCGTTGGCCTGATAGCCGACGAGATGGCCGACAAGAATGTTGTCCACCATTCCCTGCAATCCGCCGAAAATGTTCGTAAGCATTGTCGGCCATGCGAGCTTCCAGATCGCCGGCAGAAGCGGGCCTTCGACAATCGACCGATCGTAGCGGGATTTGGTCGGCGGTGGCGGAGGTATGTCCGGATCTTCGAGCGCGCCGACGTCGATTTCAGCAACAGGTTGGGTCACACATTCAATTTGCGCGGAAACAAAAGATCCAGCCAATGAATTTGTGTATCGATTTTGTCGGCACTTGCGAAATCTGCGTGTCGCGCGCTAAGTGGGTCGATGCAAGATCTGACTACTGGCCCGGTAACGCGGCATTTGCTGAAAACCACGGGCTTCATGCTCGTGACGATGGTTTTCCAGACGCTGTACTTCCTGATCGACCTCTACTGGGTCGGCAGGCTCGGCACACACGCGGTCGCGGCCGTCGGCATCGCGGGCAATCTCACCTTCATCGTTCTCGCCCTGACGCAAATGCTTGGCGTCGGCACGACAACGGTGGTGTCACACGCAATCGGCAGAAAAGACCGCGACGGCGCACAGCTGATGTTCAATCAGGCGAACATGCTGGCCGTTGTGACGGGCGGAATCTTTCTTGTCGTCGGATTGCTGCTGCGCGTTCCATATACTCGGGCGATGAGTCCCGATGCAGAAACGGCGACGCTGGCGAATCAGTATCTGGTCTGGTTCATCCCGGCGATGGCGCTGCAATTCCTGATGATCGCTGCGGGTGCGGCATTGCGCGGGGTCGGCAACTTCAAGACCGGGATGGTGGTCGGAACGGGCTCGATCATCATCAACATGCTGTTCGCTCCATTCCTGATCTTCGGCTGGGTCACCGGTCACGCGTTCGGCGTCGCCGGCGCGGCGATTTCTTCGCTGATCGCCATCGTCGCGGCCATCATCTGGTTCGGTGCCTATTTCGTAGGCAAGGATTCATATCTGCGATTCGTTCGCGCCGATCAGAAGCCGCGACTAGCGCTCTGGCGCAAGATTCTCGACATCGGCCTGCCCGCAGGTTTTGAATTCGGGATGATGGCGGTGTATCTCATCGTCGTCTATTCGATTGCGCGGCCATTCGGCGCCGCGGCTCAGGCCGGGTTTGGTATTGGGCAGCGCGTGATCCAATCGATGTTCATGCCCGCGGTCGCGCTTGGATTTTCCGTTGCGCCTGTCGCCGGCCAGAATTTCGGGGCGCGCAATCGCGAGCGCGTCATCGACACCTTCCGCAAAGCTGCATATATGGTGACCGCGGCGAGTGTTCTGCTGATTGCGGTCAGTGAGACTGCGCCACGCTTCCTGATTGGCGTGTTCTCCAAGGATCCGGCAGTACTCGACGTCGGGACGGTATATCTCCGCATCGTGTCGATAACGTTCATTGCATCGGGTTTGATCTTCGTAGCCTCGAGCATGTTCCAGGCGATGGGCAACACCATGCCGTCACTGATCGCGTCCGGTGTGCGCGTACTACTGGTCGCGGTGCCGGCCGTGCTGCTCTCGCGCACGCCTGGCTTTCACCTCGTCTGGGTCTGGTACCTCTCCCTCGGCGCTGTCTTCGTCCAGCTGACGGTGAGCATGCTGCTGCTGCGGCGTGAGTTCGGGCGACGGCTCGCCTTTCAATCGCAGCCAAAACTTGATGGCACGGCGTTGGGCGCGGCGATGGTGGCGGCTGAGTAGCGAGAGGCGAGAGGCGAGAGGCGAGAGGCGGGGAAAAAAAAGGACGTCCGGGTGGACGTCCTTTTTTCTTGAGGTGTGACTGGACCTAGTCTGCCGTCGAGCTGTCGTCGAAGCCGTAGCGCGCTGGATCCTTGGAGATGCGCGCGGCCGCGATCATCATCGGGACGTAGTCCTGAGTCTCTTTGGGAAGCAGCTTGGAGATTCGATAATAGTCCTCGTCGCTTCCCTTCTCGCTGCCCGTCACCTGCTTCATGATACGCGCGACGCGATTCTCGCCGGTGTTGTACGCAGCGGCGGCGAGGTACCACGAACCAAATCGATCGTAAAGCTCAGACAGGTACGACAGCGCGGCATCGGTTGCCTTCTCGGGCACGTTCCGCTGGTCAACTTTCTTGTTGATGGTCAGACCGTAGCGCTTGCCCGTCTCGGCGATGAACTGCCACAGGCCGCCCGCCTTCGCCGGCGACTTCGCTTTCGGATTGAAGCCCGACTCGATCATCGCCAGGTAGATCAGGTCCTGCGGCATGTCGCGCTGCTCCAGCTTCTTCGAGATCATCGGCTCGTAGGTGTCCTTGCGATCCAGCCACACCGCGAAGCGCGATTTGACCTTGGGGTCGGTGCTGAAAAGCTTGACCCACGAGTCGACGCGCGGGTTGTTCAGGTTCGGCAGATCCCAGCTGATGCCGGGCGTCGATTGAGCAACATCGCGCGCCAGGATTTCCTCGACAGCGCTGACCTGGGGGAGATCCGGGTGGACATTCTGGACCGTATACAGCGACGCAAGCGTCGCGGCGGTGACCAGACCGATGTTCCGGGTCAGGCCGGATCTAATGATGGTTTTGATCCTGTCCACAATAACCTCCGAGTGAAAACGCCACTTGGGTCGTGTCCAACAGCAGCACCATTTGAGGATGCTGCAGTGACAGCGACTGCTTGGGACGGTCAAATGTTTACAGGTCTAAATCTACTTGATTCCTAGGACTTTCGTAACCCCTCGGCGAGCTTTGTTACACACGCTAACGCCTTGTCCCACATACTGTTAGACATGCTCAGCAGTAGCCTGTAAAGGGGGCGGATCTATAAGCTCAGCCGTATCGATGACCGAGGCCTTGGACTAACGGCATTGCTGATTGCTGATTAAGTGATGATTGCAGAAAATCCAGGTCCTCGGTTGTCCTGGATCCTCATTTAATCAGCAATCAGCAACGCACTTAGTCCTCAGGCCTCGGCCCTTACTCCATGACGGTGACCAGACTCAAGCTGCTCAAGCTTCTCTTCGCTCTGCCGGCTACCATAGCTCATGGCCAACAGCGCCCGCTGGTATTCAATCGCGCGCCCGCGGCGGAATGGATCGCGCCGGCAAAAGTCCCCGGCGATTCTTTTACCGTCTTTCACGCGCGGCGGATAATCACGCTGGCGGCGAAGCCATCCCGATATGTCGTCCACGCCTCCGCCGACAATCGATATCGACTTTATGTGAACGGTGTCGAAGTCGCGTCTGGCCCGCAGCGCTCGGACGTAACTCACTGGCGTTACGAGACAGTCGATCTCGCTTCACAATTGCACTCGGGTTCGAACATCATTGCTGCCGTCGTCTGGAACTGGGGCTCGAACAGGCCTGTGGCGCAGCACAGTCACCGCACCGGATTTCTGCTGCAGGGCGACAGCCCGCCCGAAACGGCGCTCAATACCGGGCTCGAGTGGAAAGTCCTCGTTGATTCCGCCTACGCTCCGATCAAAACAACCAGCGCCGAGATGCGGAACTACTACGCTGCGGTTCCCGGCGATTCGATCAACGGCGCGCGATACCCATGGGGCTGGGAAACGTTGCAGTACAATGACGCCGCCTGGCTTGCGCCGGAGATCGTGGGTCAGGAAAGATTGCTCAATGTCTCGCCGGGCGACTATGGCGAAGTCTCCGGTTGGCAGCTCGAGCCACGCTCCATTCCGCCGATGGAAGAGCGGCAGCAGCGACTCGCCACGGTGCGCCGCGCCGTCGGAGTGGCGGCCGACCCCGCGTTTCTGCGCGGCGCAGGCGATCTGGTGATTCCTGCACACACAAATGCCTCGGTTCTGCTCGATCAGTCGCACACTACCGATGCGTATCCAGTGATGGAAACGAGCGGCGGCAATGGCGGCGTCGTGCGCGCCACCTACGCCGAAGCACTCGTCGATTCCAAAGGCCAGAAAGGAAATCGGAACGACGTCGAGGGCCGCGCGATTCATGGTGTGCACGACGTTTTTCTGCTCGACGGCGGTGCGCATCGCCGATACACGACACTCTACTGGCGATCGTTCCGCTACATCCAGCTCGACATCACTACGCGCGATGAGCCCCTGCGCATTCAAGACTACTACGGAATCTTCACCGCATACCCGTTTGTGGAGCGTGGGCGATTTGCGAGCGACTTGCCCTGGCTCGCCGATATGTGGCGCATGAACTGGAACGGTGCGCGCATCGGCGCGTTCGAGACCTACATGGACACGCCGTACTGGGAACAGCTCCAGTACGTCGGCGACACCCGCATCCAAAGTCTGATCTCGCTCTACGTCGCTGGGGACGACCGATTAATGCGACAGGCGATCGAGCAGTTCGACATGTCGCGCATCCCCGAAGGAATCACCACCAGTCGCTATCCATCGTCGCTGACCCAGGTCATCCCGCCCTTCTCGCTGATCTACGTCGCGATGGTGCACGACTACTTCATGCACCGCGACGATCCGGCGTTCGTGCGCGCGCGCCTGCCCGGCATTCGCGGCATTCTCGACTGGTACGCGCGCCACATCGACTCCACCGGCATGCTCAGCGCGATGCCCTACTGGAACTATGTCGACTGGACGCCGCGCTGGGATCGCGGAGTTCCGCCACGCGCTGATGCCGGACACTCAGCGACGATCAGCCTGCTGTATGCGTACGCGTTGGAGCGAGCGGCGGAGATGGAGACGGGAATCGGCGGGCGGGAAGCGGGAAGCGATTACCGGCGGCGCGCTGAATCTGTCCGAGCCGCGGTGCGCGCTCGAGCATGGGATTCGGCGCGAGGATTGTTCCGGGATTCGCCGGACACTGCTGCGACATATAGTCAGCAGACCAACGTGCTGGCCATTCTCGCGGATGCGGTACCCACCGGAATGCAGCGCGCGGTGATGGAGCGCGTGCTGTCCGACACCACGCTCACACCTGCGTCCTACTATTTCAGCTTCTACGTTCTCGAGGCGCTGCGCAAAGCCGGACTCCCCGATCGCTATGTCGAACAGCTCGCGCCGTGGCAGAAAATGCTGCAGCTCGGCCTGACATCAGCGCCAGAGAATCCGGAACCGACACGCTCCGACACCCATGCCTGGGCCGCGCATCCGAATTACGGCCTGCTCGCCACAGTACTCGGGGTACGTCCATCAAGTCCAGGATTTCGGAGCGTAAGCATCACTCCCGCACTCGGCCCGCTGAAACACGCCGAGGGGGTAATCCCCCATCCACTCGGCGACATAACAGTAAAACTCGAGCGCGAAGGGGCGCGCGGCCTGCGCGCAGATGTGACACTTCCGCGCGGATTGTCCGGGGAATTAGTGTGGAAAGGAGTACGACGGCGATTGCGCGAAGGCCGGCAAGAGATTCGATTCTAGACCATGACCTCACGCGAATTCTGGCTCGAACGACGCCGCGCCGAGAATCCTGTATTCTTGCGTGTGATGCAAGCGGTGCCCGCTGACCGCGCCGACTATCGGCCGCACGAGCGGTCGCCGTCGGCGCAGCAGATCATGTGGACGATGACCAACGAGCTACGCTCGTGCCTGATGGTCGTGCGCGAGAATCGCGGCGAGTGGAGAACCGACCCACTACCGCCGTTCGATGAAATGCAGAACATGTTCGAGCATTCGCTCAACGAGCTGACCGAAGCAGTCGGCAAAATGGACGACGACGGGTGGAACAGCACGGCGAAGTTCTACGTCAACGGGAAGCAAGTGAATGAAATGCCGGTCGGACAGTTTCTATGGTATATCCTGTTCGACGCGATTCATCATCGTGGGCAGCTGTCGACATACCTGCGACCGATGGGCGCCAAGGTGCCGGCAATCTACGGTCCTTCAGCAGACAGCCGCGGCAGCTGACGCACCGTCGCGGGTCAGTGCATGACCTTGATGTAACCCCAGTGATCCTGCTGCTTCGACACCAGCTCGTAGATACCGTCGGGCACGACTTCGACGCCCGGCAGCAGCTGGCTCCTGTCGATGTTGTTGTTTCGTAGAGCGATCGCGCAGACCTTGAACTTGATGTTCGGATTCTTGATCGCCTGCTGGACGTCGGCTGTATAAGCCGATCGCTCCGGCATCACGAGCTCGAATCCCTTTCCGTACATCACGACTTCCATCTGCGCGTCAGGGCTCGATGCACCAACCTCTCTGAGCCAACGCAGTACTGCCCTGTGCTCGAGAGTGTCGCGGCTGGTCAGGTCGAAGACGACGCGATATGGATCGCGATGCGGATGAACAAAGCCCAGACTCGCAACTGCCAACACTCCTGCTACAACGCCGAGAAGCTTTTTCACGTTGACCTCCTCTGGTTGTTGATTCGACCTGAGATGGATTCGATCACTGCATCCAGCGAAGAGTAGCGCGGTTCATATCCGAGTCTCTGCCGCGCTTTGGCGATGCTGCCGTGCGGTGAATGTGCGATGTGATCCCACGTTGCCGCTGCTTCATCTGGAGTGACGGTGTGCTGCCACTCGTCCCACGGCAGGAATTCCAGTCGCGCGGTTCGGCCGAAGTGCGCGAACATCGCCTCGGCGTAGTGGCGCAATTTCATCGGCGCGGGCGAGACGACATGAAAGCTCTCACCAACCGCCGCGTCGGCATTCTCCAGCGCCAACTGGAACGCCTGCGCGACGTCGTCGGCGTGGACGTGGTGCACCGTCTCCTGCCCCTCGTTGGGCAGTACCACAGTCTCTCCGCGCGCGATTCGCCTGAACACCTCAAAATTGAAATGACCAGCGGGATTGACCGGATTCCATCCGGGTCCAACGAGATGTCCCGGATGCAGCACCGTCGCGAGCGCTCTGCCGCTGCGCGTGGCATCGAGAAGAAGTCGCTCGATCGCCGCCTTCTTTATCCCGTAATCCCCAAATGGATTCCGCGGTGCGTCCTCAGTAACGCCTCCCGCCTCTCGCCTCTCGCCTCTCGCCCCATGCACCCACATCGTGCCGCAGTGCAGCAGCATCGTTCGCCGAGGATCGAGTGCATCGATCAGATGCTGAGCGCTCTCGGGTGTGAAGCAGATCAAATCGACGACAGCGTCCGCTCCGAGAGAGGCCACGCGCGCCCCAAAGGTTCCCGCGGTATCCTCGGCGGCGCGATCGATCTCGATGTGTCGAACTGCCTTCCAGGCTTCGTGTGCAAGGTAGGGCTCGCGGTTGCCACGAGACGCGACAAGCACGTAGTGTCCCGCGGCGACCAGTCGCGGAATCAAGAACGTGCCGATGTGCCCGGTGCCGCCAATGACCACAACTCGCATGTACGCCGCCGCAGGATTGTTCAAGAACTCGTCACGTCTTCCTTCAAGACCCCGCCGTCTCGCCAACTGAACTTACGTGCAAATGCAGGATCACCGGAATGCAGGAGTTCCAATGTCACGCAATTTCACAGTCACCGGGGCGGAAGCGCTGCTCGCGATCGCGGCGTGCGAGCGCACGAGCAGCCTGACCGGGCAGACTGAGATCAAACCAGGCTACAACGTCGCGTTTGCTTACGGCGCGATCGGCAAGTTATTGCCGTACGAGTTCGCGGGCGAACCCGATAACACCGATTCGACTCTGCGCGTCGAGGTAGAGCGGCTGATGACGAAGCCGGGCGTCTACCGTTACCAGTGCACGATTCAGCCGGACATCAAAGGAGTTCTGAACTGAGATGAATCCAACCGTGCTCAAGACAAGTCGTCGACGTACGGGCGCGGGCAAGCCTCGGACACCGTCGATCAGGATCACACCGCTCTCGACTGGAACCCTTCAGCTAAAGCCGACATTTCTCGAGGGAAGCCCGGCGCACGGTGGACCGTTTGGATTGATCCGCGATCTGTGGCGCGATTCGCGTTTCACCCGGCCGCTGCCGATGTGGTCGTGGATCGTCGAGACGCCCGGTGAATTGCTGCTGATCGATTGCGGCGCCCGCCCCAACAGCACGGGTGGCGTCACCAGAACGCGATTCAGCATCTCGCCGGACGAGGCGCTCGTTCCCCAGCTTGCCCGACTCGGCTTCGTTCCCAGTCATTTCGATCGAGTGCTGCTCACCCACCTGCACGGCGATCACGTCGGTGCACTGGCCGCGTTCGACGAGAAGCGGGTGTGGGTTTCGAAGCCGGAGTGGGATCCGGTCGCGCATCTCCCAGGCAGATTGATGCGTCGGATGACCGCACCGGTTCCGCGCGGTTTCTGGCCGCGAGTTTTTGAATTCGATGGCCCACCGATGCTTGGATTCCCGGGGAGCTATCCGGTGACGCTAGACGGCTCAGTGGTCGCGCTGCCGACTCCGGGGCATTCGCCGGGCCACACCAGTTATCTCGTGCGTACCGGCACTCGCGATGTACTGCTCGCTGGTGATGTCACCTACACTGCGCGTGCGCTGGAGATGCAGCGCGATCAGGGCTTCATCGCCGATGTCGACAAGCATCACGACACCCTGCGGCGAGTGGCGAAACTCGTCGCAACGGGCGTCGCGTACCTGCCGAGTCACGATCCGGAGTCGCCGAACCGGCTCTGATCGCGCTGCGGTGCAGAGTTATTTCTTCGCGACAGCCTTCTTGGACGGATCGTCAGCCGGATTGACGTACGAGAGCTGAAACGGGCCGATGGCGTGCACCTGCACCACGGTGTGACCCTTGGCGACTGCCCAGTGATGCGCTTGCGCTGGAGCGGTTATGAACTGGCCGTTGTGAAGTAAGATCGCGTGCTTGGTGTCGACCTTATCGCCCATGCCGACCAGAAAGTTTCCACTGATGACAGTGATGTGCTCGTCGGTTGGATGGAAATGCGGCGCGACACGGTAACCGTTCGGCATATCGAGCCGCACGGTGAAGAGATCCGACTTCCCGGGATCGCCCTGGAGGACAGCCATCTTCGCTCCTTTCGGAAAAACTGCCGGCGCCGGCCCCCATTTCACCGCGGTCTGTGCGAGCGATGCCTGCAGTGGCAGCAAGGCGAGAACGAGAAGTGATCTGAACGGTCGCATATTTTCCTCCGGGGGCAGTGACTGGGACTTCGTATAGACTCAGCTAGACAATACAGTCAGGCCCGGCAACGTCAAATGACACTGAGTTCGCTTCACTTGTCCGATCGTCCTGCAAACTCTTCTATATCTCCGGAAAGCTCGAGAGCGGCTTCGCTCTTGCGACGCAGTATGGAACTCTACCGACTGTTCCCATGCGAGCGACTGTGATGTACGGCGCGGGCGATGTGCGCGTCGAAAAAGTCCCAGACCCAACGATCAAGAAGCCGACCGACGCGCTGCTTAAAGTCACGACGGCGTGCATCTGCGGCAGCGATCTCTGGCCATACAAGAAGATGGAGCCGACGAGCAAAGGCCGACGGATGGGCCACGAGTTCATCGGGATCATCGAGGACGTCGGCAGAGATGTGCGCACGGTGAAAAAAGGCGATCTCGTCGTAGTGCCATTTGCATATTCGGACGGCACCTGCGAATTCTGTCGCGAGGGGCTGCAGACATCGTGTCTGCACGGCGGATTCTGGGGAGGCACCGACCTCGACGGCGGACAAGGCGAGGCGGTGCGGATTCCGCAGGCGGACGGCACCGTGGTGAAGTTGCCCGTTGGGCCCGACGCCGAGATCATGCCCGGCCTCCTCACGCTCTCCGATGTGATGGGCACCGGTCACCATGCCGCAATCTCGGCGCAGGTTGGTCCCGGCAAGATCGCGGCTGTGGTCGGCGACGGCGCGGTCGGACTCTGCGGTGTGATCGCCGCCAAACGACTCGGCGCCGAGCAGGTGATAATGCTAGGCCGTCATCCGGACCGGATCAGGTTGGCGGAGGAATTTGGCGCGACTGACATCGTGCGCGAGCGCGGCGAAGCAGCGATCGAGAAAGTTCTCGAGCTCACCGGTGGACTCGGCGCGCATTCGGTGCTGGAGTGCGTCGGTACCGACGATTCAACAGTCACCGCACTCGGGATTGCGCGGCCAGGCGGAGCAGTCGGCCGCGTCGGTGTACCGCAGGGCGAAGACATTCCCGAGGCAACACCGGCATTCTACAAGAACGTGACGATTGCCGGCGGGCCTGCTCCGGCGCGCGCATACATCGAGGAGCTGATGCCCGACGTGCTCGAGGGAGAAATTCAGCCGGGGAAAGTCTTCGATCGTGTCACGGACCTGGACGGCGTGCCCGAAGGGTATCGCGAAATGAACGATCGCGAAGCGATCAAAGTGATGATCGAGCTCTGAGGGCGGGAGGCGGGAGGCGGGAGGCGCGAGGCGGGATCGGCTATCGCTTCGACGCAGTTCGATCGAGTGCGGCCGCGAGTCCGCGCGCGAGCTTCAGCCCGTCGTCGTTGGCCCAGAAATGCATGAAGTAAAGTTTGGGCTGCTCAGTCAGCATGTGCGTATGCACAGCGGTCACTTCGATGCCGTTCTCCCGCAGCGCTTTTATTACTGGATTCACTTCGGTCGCGCGGAGCACGAAGTCGCCGGTGATCGCTGCTTTGCCGCCGCCGGTCGGCTGAAAGTTGATTGCCGTCGCGACGCCCATTGAAGGCGGAATCTCAACGCGGTCGTCGGTGATAGTCTCGGAGCGCGGGACACTCACCTGATAGATGCCGCCGTTCCATTTGCCAGTTGTGTGCAGCGCGGCTGCAATGCCAACCGTGTCAAGCGCGGGCGGCGCGGCGGCAGCCGGTGCGGGTGAAGGTAAGGTCGTCAACGGAGTTTTCGTCAGTGCGAGCGCATCTCTGATAGTGTGCGCAATCGCCTGCGAATTCCCGTGCGCGTGGATGTGCATGTAGACGACGTGCGGCTGCTCGCGCAGCAGATGATTGTGGAGCGCGGTCTGTTCGACACCCCCGGCCTGCAACGTCCGCATCACCGCGGGCACTTCATCCTCGAGCAGTACGAGATCACCCATCACCAATGCTTGCCCAGGGTGATCTTCCTTGAACGCCGCCCACCCGCCAAGCGCGAAACCGGTTTTCAAATCCACGTTGTCCAGGCGCACCGAGAGATCGCTGCGCGGGAATCCGTAGCGGACGACGCCGCCGGCACTCGCAGTTCCCTTTCTGCCGAATATTTGATCGAGCGCTGCCCGACTGGCGCTCGGCGCCGAGTTCTGCGCGACCGCGGCTGGCGCAACGAGAAGGAGCGCGACCAAACTGGCCGTACGGCGGGACAGGTGAACGAGGTGGCCGACTCTCATTGCTTCCTCCGGTGTCGTTGTATCCTGCAGCAAGCGTTGCGCCGCGGGCGACTGTGAATTCTGTTATGAAGATGAAATTGAGCCGCCCCTTTGCGCTCGGGTTGCTGACGCTCGCGATAGCGCACGGTGCGCTCGCGCAAAGCGATTCGTCGGCACGCGTTGGCATTACCGTCAAACATGATTCTGTTGCCTCTCAACCATCGCCTGGTAGTCCGCCGACAGCACAACGAGACACCATCGGTCCGAGCTGGAAGAACATCGGCACTGGTATGGTGATGGGCGCCGGCATCGGGGTTGGTGTGGGGTTTGTGGCCGCCTTCGCACTCACCCGCGGTGATTACCCAGATCATTCAGAGGATGGCCTGGCTTATATGTACTTCGGCGTTATCGGCGGGATCGTAGGTCTGCTCGTGGGAACGATCGCCGGAGCCATGCACCGATGAGATCGGCTATCTCTCTTCACTGTTGTTGGTAGTCCGCTTTGACCAGAGCCACGCGATGATCAACAGCAGTGGCGGCACGTAGAACCACGCCAGCGACCAGTTGGTCAGGGTCGCAGTGAACGCCAGCTTCATTCCGCCCGAAAACGCGGCCGCGGCCAGTCCCGCCAGAATCAACCCGAGCGTCGCAAGCACCGGCGCGCCAATCAGCCACAGCGCGCAGGCGACGATCAAACGGCGAGTGGGCCAGGTTGACAGGAATTTCGTCAGACCCGACTTCCGGCCAGGAGCCGGCTCCAGATTTCTCTCCAGACTTCTTCTCTCCAGATTTTCTATAGTAGTACGGAGGGCATCGGCACCGACGTTTCACGGTCCGCGCGAACGCAGGAGCACACATCCTACGTCATTTTAGTGTAAGCTCTACGTAATCTTTACGTAATCTTGAGTTTCCGGCCGTTTTTAGAGTGGGGCGTCAAAAATAGACTCTACCCATTCCCGAGGCGACCATGCGAAACGCAACACTGCCCCTGCTGTGCGCTAGTGTCCTGCTAGTCTGTGCCTGTGCGGACCACTCTCCTCTTGGTCCGTCGATCGAATCCGCGGCGCTGGATGCGCGAGTCACCACGCCGGGAACCGGACCGTGGGCGCGCGTAGTCGAAGGTGAAACCGGTCCCGGATCGCTCTACGCGCTCTACATCCCGTCGAACTGGAATGGTGAGGCGATCTATTACGCGCATGGCATCAGAGCGCCCGAGCCGTACGCGGGCATCACCCTCGACGATCAGGACAACTTCTTCGAGGTGCGCGACGCACTTGGACGACTCGGCTACGCCTTCGCGTATTCAAGCTTCTCCGAGAATGGCCTGGCGGTGAAAGACGGCGCCCAGCGGACCCATCAGCTGCGCGGTCTGCTCGCTTCCGAGCTGCAACAGCAGCCACGTCGGAGTTATCTCGCCGGATATTCGCTGGGCGCTCTCGTCGCGATGGATGTTGCCGAGAGCTTCCCGAATCAGTACGACGGCGTGCTGACGATGTGCGGGATGGTCGGTGGAACTCCGCGCGAGCTGCAGTACGTTGGAGATGTACGGGCGCTCTTCGACGTTTACTATCCGGGAGTTCTGCCCGGCAATGTGATTTCGGTACCGGGCCCGTTGTCGGTCGCCGAGATACAGGCGCGAGTGATCGCGGCGATTACGCCGACAGCGCAGAACCCGCAGGCGACGCTCGGCTTGTTCGCGATCGCCAGCACGGCCCAGACGCCACTCGCCTACGCGCCAATCGGCAGCCTGTCGGATCCAAGCAGTGTCGCGTTCCAAACGCTGGTTGGATCACTGATAACCGCTCTCTACTACCAGCTCCTCGGCACGCCGGATGTCGTGGATCGCGTGCATGGTGGCTCGCCGTATGAAAATCGGAACACGGTTTACACGATGGGAACGCCGGCGATTCCGTTCCCGCAGCTTGCACCCGTGATTCAGGCGATGATCAACGGCTCAAACGCAACCGTCACTCGTTATGACATGACTCCCGACGCACACAACTACCTCGACAGGTACTACACGCCGTCGGACAACCTGAGGATTCCGGTCGTGAGCGTGCACAACCTATGGGATCCTTTGGTGCCATTCTTCCACGAGCCGGCATTGGCGCAGATCACGACATCGACAGGCCCGAGCATGCTGTTGCAGCGCTCGGTTCCGAATTACGGTCACTGCAACTTCCCGACTCCACTGGTCGTTAGCTCGTTCCAAACGCTCACAGCATGGGTGAGCAGCGGTGTGAAGCCGGCGAGCTAACGATCTCGTCGCTCGATAGCGCTGATGCCCAGGCATCAGCGCTATCGAGCACCGTCCGCTGTTGTTCATTAAATCCTAATCTGCGTTTCATGCTTGGCTCACAATGCCATTGTACGCTTTACGCATCGTCCAACCAGGGAGACTCATGATGCGTCGGCGTGCCTTACTCAGTCTCATTGCATTCGTGGTAGTCATAGTGGTGCTGATCGGTGCGCGCTATCAATGGGCGAGAGCACATCGATCGGTAAGGACGGCGGCGACCACTTCCCAGCAGGATAGCGTCCGTCGCGACAGCCTCGCCAACGAGCGGGATCCAGGCGACACTCTTTGCTTCGCATCCAAGCTCGGGTTGCCCTGCGATCAGCATTGACGGTAGGCACTGGGCGATGAGAGTTTGGACTCCGGCTGTCCGGACGCATCACATCGGCTCAGATGAATCACGATACACACCATCACGCGGATCACGGCAGTCGTAGCGACCACGCCCATCCCGCGCACGCCGAACCCACTACCCACGACCAGCACGCCGCGCACGCTGGTCATGACAAACACGCGGGTCACAGCGTCGCAATGTTCCGCGACAAGTTCTGGTGGTCCGTTGCGCTGACGATCCCGACCGTCGTCTGGTCCCCGATGGTACAGCAATGGCTCGGCTATCGCGCACCCGCTTTCGTCGGCTCGCGATACATCCCTGCCCTGTTTGGAACGATCCTGTTCTTCTACGCGGGAATGGTTTTCATCCGCGGCGCGATCGGGGAGATGAGGGACCGGCTGCCCGGAATGATGACGCTGATATCGCTCGCCATTACCGTCGCATTCGTCTTCAGCGTCGCGGTGACACTCGGTGTCCGCGGGATGGATCTCTGGTGGGAGCTATCGACACTCGTCACCATCATGATCCTTGGTCACTGGATCGAGATGCGCTCGATCATGCAGGCGCAGGGCGCACTGAACGAGCTGGCCAAACTGTTGCCCGACATGGCGACACGAATCACGGGCGACAAGACCGAAGAAGTACGCGCGTCCGAGCTTCGTAACGGAGACATCGTTCTGATCAGACCGGGCGCCAGCATTCCCGCCGACGGTGTGGTGCGCGAAGGAACGAGCGCCGTAAACGAAGCGATGATCACTGGCGAATCGCGTCCGGTCGATAAGCAGCTGAATGACGAGGTCATTGCCGGCACCGTGAACACCGCCGGATCGTTGCGCGTCGAAGTGACGGGCACTGGTGAGCAGACCGCCCTCGCCGGCATCATGCGACTGGTGGCGCAGGCACAGAGCTCACGCTCGCGTGCACAGGCGCTCGCCGATCGCGCAGCGTTCATCCTGACGATTGTCGCGATTGTCGCGGCAGTGATCACCCTGATCGGTTGGCTGGTGGCGGGCGCGTCGATCGCTTTCGCCATCGAGCGCGTAGTAACGGTGTTGGTGATTGCGTGTCCGCACGCACTCGGCCTGGCGATTCCGCTGGTCATCGCGATCTCGACCACCATTGGCGCGCGGTCCGGGCTGCTGGTGCGTGACCGACGAGGCCTCGAAGAAGCGCGAAATCTCAACGCGGTGGTGTTCGACAAAACCGGCACCCTCACCCGCGGTGAATTTCGGGTCGTCGATGTCACGACATCAGCGGGGCTTTCCCATGATGAGGCGCTCAAGCTCGCCGCGTCGCTCGAGCGCGACTCGGAACACACCATCGCGCAGGGCGTGGTGAAGAGCGCGGAAGAGCGCGGACTCTCGGCGCCGTCCGCGCAGGATTTCAGAGCGATACCAGGCCAGGGAGTACAGGGCAAAGTAGCCGGCCGACAGTTGCTCCTCGGCGGACCGGCGCTACTCCGCGCCACAGGCGCCGCCGTGACTCCGGAGTTTCAAACAGCGATCGACAAAGCGGCACGGAACGCACAGACGGCAATCGCGCTGGTGGAGGGCAAGACGATTCTGGCAGTACTGGCAGTCGCCGATGCGATTCGGGAGGAGTCTCGCGACGCCGTGCAAAAGCTGCACGATCAGAAGATTGAAGTGATTATGATGACGGGCGATTCGCGATCAGTCGCTGAAGCCGTCGCGCGCGAGGTGGGCGTGGATACCGTGCTCGCCGAAGTCTCGCCCGAGCAAAAGTCTTCGAGGGTGAAGGAGCTGCGTGACGGGGGGAAGCGCGTGGCGATGGTCGGCGACGGTGTCAACGATGCTCCGGCGTTGCTAACGGCGGATGTCGGTATTGCGATTGGCGCCGGAACCGACGTCGCCGTCGAGGCGGGCGATGTCGTTTTGATCCGCAGTGATCCGCGGGACGTGCCGAAGATCATCGCGCTGAGCAAGGCGAGCTATCGCAAGATGATGCAGAATCTGTGGTGGGCGGCCGGCTACAACATCGTGGCGCTGCCATTGGCCGCGGGGGTGCTCGCATTTCGAGGAATCATTCTCAATCCCGCGGTTGGTGCGATACTCATGTCGCTGAGCACCGTGGTCGTCGCAATCAACGCCCAGCTGCTGCGCCGCGCGCGTCTTTGAAAGGAAACCGACTACGGTTCAACCGTCGTCGGTCGGGAATTCGCAATACAGGAAGTGAGGGAAACCCGCTCAAAAACAAGATTCCGCCGACAGACGATCGTACGCCGTGACGTCATTCTTTCCTGCGTACATGTACGGAGAGACGATGACAACTGCAGGCGCACACATCAGATGGACGGACGTGTCAACAGGCGAGCGCGCGTTTTCGCTGCGGCGCATACTGGTTGCGTGCGGAATCGTCGGTGCGGTGCTTTACCCGCTCGCGGATATCTTCGCCACCACGCGTTATCCCGGCTTCAGTTACAGAGATCAGGCAGTCAGCGAGCTGTTCGCCATCGGCGCGCCGACGAGCTCGATCATCGTGCCCCTGTTTACCGCCTCGAGCACTCTGCTCTTTCTTTTCGCAATCGGAATCTGGATGTCAGCGAATGGCCAGCGCGTGTTGCGGGCGGCGGCGGTGATGATGGCGCTGAACACCGTCGACGCTCTCATTCTCTGGAATTTCTTCCCGATGCACATGCGCGGCGTGAAACCAGACTTCACCGACACGATGCATGGTCTGCTGGCGATCGATCCATTCCTGCTGGCGGCGATGGTGCTCGCCGCGATTGCCTTCAAGGGTCGGTTCCGCGTCTACACCGTGGCGACGATCGTATTCACGACGCTTCTCGCTCTGAGCGCGGTGTCTTTCGTCACCGCCTTCATCGCTCAGCAGCCTACACCGTGGATGGGCGCCACCGAGCGCGCGGGTCAATACGCCGCGAACCTTTGGTATGCGACGCTCGCCACAGTCTTGCTGCGATACAGAGCTACGGGTTAGAGCTTTGTCGCGGATCCTGGCGGAGGAACGCGGCAAACCCGGTAATGTGACGTCAGACTGACGCGATTACGCTCCGGCGCGCAGGCGCGGACTCTGCACAGCAGAAGCGGTCATGCGTTATCCACGATTGGCTTTATTCGCCGCGGCAGTCTCTTTCACCGTCGATTCAGGCGCGCTCCACGCCCAGACCGCGTCCACTGAAAACACCGCGCTCTTCACCCGTAACGATGCAATTCTCGCCGCGGGATTTGCCGGGCTCACCGTCGCGATGTTTCCGCTGGACAAATCGCTCGCCCGGATATTGACCAACGACGTATCCAAGACCAACAAATGGCTGAGTCGGTCCGCGACAGGAGTCGAGCTCCTCACCGACCCGGGATCTCTCATTATTGGTGCGGCTCTTTATACGGCTGGACGCGTCTCGCACAAACCCAACATCGAGGATCTCGGATGGCACGGGACCGAATCGATCATCATCGCCGGCAGCACGACATGGATCCTGAAGTCGCTGGCCGGCCGGGCGCGGCCGTACGTCTCAAAGGATACTAGCCCGGCCGATTTCCAGTTATTCGCCGGTTTCAGGAATGGCGACAGAATGTCGTTTCCGTCCGGCCACACGACTACCGCTTTCGCCGCCGCATCGGCGGTGACGAGCGAGGTGCGCCGCATGTGGCCCGGCCACACCTGGCTCGTCGGCCCCGCCATGTACGGAGGGGCGACATTGGTCGGCCTGTCGCGGATGTACCACGACAAGCATTGGGCGAGCGACGTAGTGGTTGGCGCCGCAATCGGAACGTTCACGGGAATAAAGGTCGTGCGATATACGCACGCTCATCCGCAGAACCGCCTCGACCGGGCAATACTGAAAGACAAAGCCGCCGGTATGCGAATACCGGTCGCTACCTTCCGAATTCCTCTTTCATTCTGACGAGCGGTTAGTCGCCGCCCGGACCCGGTGGGCGCTGCCGTCTTGGCTCGATCGTGGTTGCGTCGATCGCTGTCGCGCCGGGCCGTACTTCGGTGTGCCGAATTTGCCCGCCGAGTAGCGCGGTGTAGATGAAGGCGCCGGAGACAAACGCCGTCGCGAGAATCGAGGCGAGAGTCACGCTACGCGGCACCGGGGTACGTCGCCAGCGAACGAGGACAATCAACGCCAGCACGCCGAGTATGATGCCAAGGATATAAGCCTTGTCGCCCATCGCTTCGTGGGCATGAATGAGCTCGCGTTTGACGCCGGGGAATCCGCGTATTGCATCCTCGGCGGCGTCACCGCTCAAGTCGGCCACCGCACCGGCAATAGCTGACAGGATCAGAACGACCAGCGCGGTTCTTCTCAGCACATCGGCCGCATAAAAGTACGACGCGATGAGGAGCGCAAAGGCGAACAACGTTCCAAAAACGGGTGCGTGATTGACCAGCAGATGGAGATGGGCGCCACTTAACATTGGAGGAGTCGGTTGTTTGCCTTCGCCACTCGCAAAATGGACGCCGCTGCTGATGTAATCCTGCGTCCTACACCATCTCTCACTGTAACGCACCGCACTTCGCACCTTCCGTCTGATCCCCCGGTGGCTCAGGCGACCATAGCTTCGCGTCGTTCGATCAATTCATTCGGAGACGCAGATGCTAAAACCGTTAATAACGCTTGCGACGTTTGCTGCACTCGTCGCGTGTGGCAGTGACAAAGTCGCAGCACCACCACCTCCTCCGCCCGGACCCCAGTCCACTGTTTATACAGCGACCGGTGACATCGCGGCAGCGGTCGACCAATTCAGAAACCTGCTTGGACCGGCGAACACCGTCGCCGGCGAGCAGCCGACCGGCAGGCGTGAGATCACGTGGGACGGAGCGGGCGCAAATCCGTTCGACAACCAGAACAATTTCCCAGCCGACTTCTTCAACACCAATGTGAAGGCCGGCGCGATCTTCACGACGTCGGGCACTGGATTCCGCAACGACTCGACTGATTTCGCGGAAATCAATCCGAGTTATGCCGCCCAGTTCACGTTCTTCAGCGCCAAGAAGATCTTCGCGCCAGTCGGTAGTAATCAGCTCGACCAGCTGTTCCAGGTTGCGGGCCAGCCTACGCCGGCGGTCTCGCGCGGGTTTGGTATCGTGTTCAGCGATGTCGATGTAGCAGACAAAACGACCATACAGCTGTTCGCGCGGGATGGCTCCAGCCTGGGGACATTTCCAGCTCCGGTCCGGTCCGACGCCGCCGGCCTGTCCTTTCTTGGCGTCACTTTCACGGATGCAGTTATCGCCCGCGTGCGCATCACTCTCGGAACCGGCGCGATGGGACCAGGCGTCAACGACATCACCTCGGGCGGCACGGTGGATCTCGTTGTCCTTGACAATCTGATCTATGGGGAGCCGAAGCAGGCGTTTTGACCCCATGCAAAGAGGGTCGAGGCACAACGCTCGGCCCTCTTTGCTATTCAGATGATTGGACGCGTACCTTTCAACTCTCCACATCCATGGGTCCGCTCCATGGCCAGGCCAGCTGGGATCGAGAACGAGCGACTGCTCGAGCTGTTCTTCTCGCAATCCCTCGACGGATTCTTTTTCATGATGCTTGACGAGCCCGTCGAGTGGAGCGACAGCGTCGATAAGGAAAAGGTGCTCGACTATGTCTTCGAGCACCAGCGGATGACGAAGCTCAACTCGGCGATTCTCACGCAGTTCAACGCGTCCACCGCCGAAGAGCTGCTCGGTATGACGCCAGCACAGTTTTTCGCACACGACATTCCGGTCGCCAGGCAGAGATGGAGAGAGTTCTTCGACGCCGGCTATCTCCACACCGAGACCGACGAGCGTCGGCTCGACGGCGCGCCGATGCGCATCGAAGGCGATTACATGCTGATCTACGACGATCGCGGCTGGATTGCGGGGCACTTCGGAATCCAGCGTGACATCACCGATCGCCACCTGGCGAGCGAGCAGATCCGCACTTCGGCGGAGCAGTTACGCGCACTTGCATCGCGGCTGCAGAAAGTCCGGGAGGAGGAACGCACGGAGGTCGCGCGCGAGATTCACGACGAGCTCGGCCAGGCACTCACCGGTCTGAAGCTCGACGTCGCGTGGATGAAAAGCCGGCTGCCACGAGATCACGAGATGACGGCGCAATGCGTCTCGGTGATTCACCGCATCGATCAGACGCTGGATGCCGTTCGTCGGATTGCAACCGAGCTGCGGCCGAGTGTACTCGATCAGCTCGGCCTCGCGGCCGCGCTCGAGTGGCAGGGACAGGAGTTCCGCGCCCGTACTGGCATCGACGTGACAATCGATGTCATCACCGACGATACGCCGATCGCGGACGACATCGGCAGCTCGGCGTTCCGCATTCTCCAGGAATCGCTGACCAACGTCCTTCGCCACGCGAAGGCGACGCGCGTTGAGATTCGTCTCGAGAAGACGCCTTCCCTGCTCACTCTCGACGTCGCCGACAACGGCATTGGTGCTGCCGATGCGTTTCTCAAAGGCACTCACTCCCTGGGAGTCGTCGGAATGCGGGAGCGCGCACTGGCGTGCGGGGGTGAATTCTCGATCGCGGGGCTCGAGGGCAACGGCACGCTGGTGTCGTTGCGAGTTCCGCTAACCCAGGGTGGCTGAATGATCCGCGTTGCAATTGCCGACGATCATCCGATCGTACGCGAAGGTTTGCGTCGCATCGTCAGCGAGAATCCGGGGATTTCCGTGGTCGGCGAAGCGTCGAGTGCAGTGGAATTGTTTCGTCTGCTGGCCGCGGCACCGGTCGATGTGGTGCTGCTCGACGTGAGCATGCCTGGCGCTACGTACATCGACACCCTCAAGGATCTGCGCCGCGAGCATCCGAGTGTGAAGCTGCTGGTGATAAGCGCGCATCCCGAAGACCAATGGGCAGCGCGCTCGCTACGCGCAGGTGCGAGTGGCTACCTCACCAAGGATCGCTCACCCGAACAGCTGGTGTTGGCAATCGGCCGTGTTGCGCGCGGAGGCAAGTACGTCAGTGAATCGATGGCCGAGCGCTTGGCGGGAATGATCGACAGCGGTCAAAGCCGCGCGGTGCACGAGACTCTGAGCGACCGTGAATTCGAGGTGCTGCGCGCGCTTGGCAGCGGGATGATGGTCAAGGACGTGGCGGCGCAGCTCGGTTTGAGCGCGAAGACAGTGAGTACCTACCGCACGCGGCTGCTGGAGAAGATGGGATTGAAGACCAAGCAGGATCTGGTGCGATACGTCGTCGCTCACGACCTGCTCAAGTAGTTCAATTGCGCGCCGAGGGTACGTCCTCGAGAGCGAAGTAGGTTTTCTTGCCGAGTCGCCAGGCGATGACGACCATCTCGTCGGCCCCCTCGGAAGGACCGCCGATGCGCAGGACCGCGTCGCATTTCTCGACCAGACGGCGCGCGACCGGGTGAAAGATCTCGTCGTAAACGCGATCGCCGATGGTTGCGCCGCCCGCGTGCTCGATGAGCGGGAAGGCAAACCACTCGCCCATCACCGGCAGGTGGCCGGCGCGAAACAGCCGGAGAGACGTCTCTGTCATCAGCGCTTCGTTGGCTTCGATTCGCCACGGATCGTCGTCGGTGCCGGAGCGGAATGGACCGGCGACCAGAATCATTTGAGCTTCGAGCAAGGCGTGCTCCTGTGTAACCGACGCAGCTTAGCGCGCGCTGGCCAATGGGGGCGTCAGCGCTTCGATAAGCCGCGACGTCGTTTTTCGTCCGCACAGGTGTAGGCGCGCGGCCTACAGGCAGCCCGCTTCCTGGTTGCGATCCGCGCAGTGGCAACGTCCGATTGGTTGATGACGAATCCCTCGACGACAGACGCGGTCATCGCCGTTCATGACCTGACGCGACGCTTCGGCCAGATGACAGCGCTGAATTCAATCAGCCTGTCGATGCCGCAGGGCGCGGTCTACGGCCTCGTCGGTGCCAATGGCGCGGGTAAGACGACGCTCATCAAACACATTCTGGGTCTGCTGCGAGCGCAGACCGGATCGGTGCGGGTCTTTGGGCTCGATCCAGTTGCCGATCCGGTCGGTGTGTTGTCGCGGATCGGGTACCTGTCCGAGGAGAACGATCTTCCCGGCTGGATGCGGGTCGATGAGCTCATTCGGTACTCGCGCGCTTTTTATCCGGCGTGGGACGATGATTACGCCGATGAATTGCGTCGCTCGTTCGCGCTCGATCCGGCGGCGAGAGTCAAGAACCTGTCGAAGGGTCAGAAGGCGCGCGCGGGATTATTGATCGCGCTGTCCTACCGGCCGGACTTGCTGGTACTCGACGAGCCTTCGTCCGGTCTGGATCCGATCGTTCGCCGGGACATCGTGGGTGCGATCATCCGCACGATCGCAGATGAAGGGCGCACGGTGCTGTTCTCGTCGCACTTGCTGGAGGAGGTGGAACAGGTCGCCGATCACGTCACCATGATCGACAAGGGCCGGATCGTGGTCAGCGCGTCGCTGGAAACGATCCGCGACACTCACCGCATCAACGGGCGCGTCCCATCTCTCGATGAGATTTTCGTGGAGCGGGTCGCAATGTCGTCGAGCGCCTCGAGGAAGTAAGGGAATGCGCACCATTCCCGCCGCGGTGGGCTGGGAGTTCCGACAGCGGCACCGCTGGGGGCTGATCGCTCTGACTGGATATCTGCTGGTGCTTGCGGCGATCAAGCTCGTAGTCGTCACCCGCGGCGTCCCCATTCACTTCAATAGTCCGGAGACTTTCGCTTTCGTGGTGGTGGTGCCGGTGACGGCGACATTCACGTACCTGCAAGCGGTCTTCAGCTTCGGGCTCGACGGCGATCTCGCGGCGCGTCAGTCGATGTACCCCGCGCGCATGTTCACCAAGCCGATGTCGGCGAACGAGCTCGCTGGCCTGCCAATGATCTACGGCACGATGACGATGATCGTGTTGTGGCTGGTGACGAGAGTGTCCGCGCTCTGGCCGACCGAATTCACAGTGCCGTTGGTGTGGCCGGGATTTCTGCTGGCGGCATTACTCGCCTGGACACAGGCGCTGACCTGGACCGCGTATCCGCTGACGGGGCTGAGGATCATCCTCGCGGTGTTGTGGCTGGGCACCATCGACGTCGTCGCTTTGCTCGCGCTGCATTTCCACGCCCGCGAATCGGTGATGCTCGCCATTCTGGCGCCGCAGATTCCACTCGCGTTTTTTGCTGCCCGCGTGGCTGTCGCCCGCGCTCGTCGGGGCGACGCGCCCGATTGGAGCGGCGCCTTCGCGCGGCTGGCCTCACTGCCGGACTCGGTGTGGCATCGGCGCGAAAGCTTTGCGAATGCTGGCAGCGCGCAGGCGTGGTTCGAGTGGCGCCGACATGGGCGATCGCTTCCGATGTGGGTGTTGATCCTGCTGCCATTCGAGCTGGTGCTGCTCTGGGTCGCGGGTGGCTCTAGGCCGCTCGTCTTCGAGATTCTCCTCTTCGTGCTGCTGACGCCACCATTCGTGGCAACATTCGCTGCCGCTGCGGTTAGTAAATCGGGGGCGAGCGACGGCTATGGCCTGACGCCGTTCACCGCCACGCGACCCCTCACCAACGCTGAGCTCGTCGCCGCCAAGCTGAAGATGGCAGCTCGGAGCTGTGCTCTCACATGGCTGTTCGTCCTGGTGGCAATTCCGCTGGCGATGCGCTGGTCGGGAACTGACGCCGGTATACTCGCAGATTGGCGCCGATTCAGCTCGACGGTTGGAACGCTCAGAGCGTGGGTGTTCCTGCTCCTCGCACTTTGGGGATTCATCGCGCTGACGTGGACTCAGCTCGTGCAGAGTCTGTACATCGGCCTCACCGGGCGCGGCGCGCTGATCAAAGGAAGCGTGGTGCTCGTGCTCGGATTTCTTTTTCTGTTCGGCCCCTTCGCCGAGTGGATTGTGGAGACCGAACGCCTGGGTCGAATCTGGGCCGCACTGCCGCTGATCTTCAGCACTCTGGTTGTCATGAAAATGATCGCGGTCAGCCTGATTGGCCTGCGTCTCTTTGAAAGACGCCTGGTGAGCGATCGGATGCTGCTGACGTGGGCCGCGGCGTGGTGCGTCGCGGTGTTCACCCTTTACGGCATACTCGCCTGGCTACTCGACGCGCCGCACATACCGCACTATCTGCTGATGCTCGTCGCAATTCTGGGTATCCCGCTGGCGCGCCTCGCAGCCGCGCCTCTGGCACTGGCGTGGAATCGCCATCGCTGAAGATGACTGACAGAAGGGTAGTGCTCTATGCGGCGCTCACTCTGATCGCGCTGCCGGCGGCGATCGTGCCGATCGAAGCGGTCGCGTTTCATTCGGCGAATCGTGAGAACGGCTCGTTCATTTCATCGGGCGAGAAACGCGAATACGTGCTTTACGTGCCGAAGAGTTACGACCGATCGAAACCGACCCCGCTCGTGATCAGCATGCACGGCGCGGGGTTATGGGGCGCTGCTCAGCGCGATGTCAGTCGGTGGAACGCGCTCGCCGACAGCAAAGGATTCATCGTCGTCTATCCGTCTGGAGTCGGTGGCAACGGCGTAAGAATCTGGCGCGCCGAGCCGGGCGACGGGCTGAGAAAGGATGTGCGCTTCATCTCGGATCTGATCGACACCTTGAGTGCGACATACAACATCGACTCCACCCGGACTTACGCCAACGGACTTTCCAACGGCGGCGGGATGTCATTCGCGCTTTCCTGCGCCTTGTCGAATCGAATCGCAGCCGTTGGATTGGTGGCAGCGGCGGAGACGTTGCCGTGGAGTTGGTGCATGCGAGAGGCGGGAGGCGAGAGGCGGGAGGGGAGAGGCGAGAGGCGAGAGGCGGGAGGCGAGAGGCGAGAGGCGGAACGACCAGTACCCGTTATTTCGTTTCACGGAACGGCAGATCCTGTCGTGCCTTACAATGGTGGTGCTTCGTGGATTTCACCGCGGCCATTTCCGAGCGTGCCGAGGTGGTCGGCGAATTGGGCGCAGCGAAATCGATGCGTAGGCAAGCCGGTCGAATCGCGGGTGAGCGGTGATGTCACGCGTGTCGAGTACACCGGATGCGCCGGGAATGCGTCGGTGGTGCTTTACACCATTCAGGGCGGAGGCCATACCTGGCCCGGCGGAAAGGCGCTTCCGGAATGGTTCGTCGGTCGCACGGCTCAGAGCATCGATGCGACGAGCTTGATGTGGGCGTTTTTCACGGCGCATCCCCGCGGCTAAGGGGAAATCGCACACCGCCGTCGGAGAATGTCGGACAGATAATTAGTGCTCGGGCGGTCAGATTGTGGTTTGCAGGATGACACCCGGGCCGAGATGAGATTCCGATGAACAGAATGCGCGGAAAGGTCGCGATGGTGACCGGCGCAGCGATGGGCATCGGCCGCGCGTGCGCGCTCAGGCTGGCCGAAGAAGGCGCCGTCATCATCGCGACCGACCTCGACCCTGCGCACGGCGGTGCGGTCGTCGATGAAATAAAACGCAGCGGCGGCGACGCGATCTTCGTTCAGCATGACGTCGCGCAGGAATCCGCCTGGGCGAAGGTCATGGAAACGACCCTCCAGCGTTACGGGAAGCTGGATGTGCTTGTGAATAACGCCGGCGTTGCGCTGGCGAAGGACGTCGAGCACACCACCCTCGACGAATGGCGCCGGCTGATGAACATCAATCTCGACGGCGTTTTTCTCGGAATCAGGCACGCCATCACGGCAATGAAGGAAAATCGCAGCGGCTCGATCATCAATCTCTCCTCGATCGAGGGGTTGATCGGGGATCCGAACCTCGCCGCATATAACGCGAGCAAAGGTGGTGTGCGGCTCCTTACCAAATCATCGGCACTCTACTGCGCGAAAGCGGGCTACAACATTCGGGTGAACTCGGTTCACCCCGGCTACATCTGGACCCCGATGGTCGAGAATTTCCTG
>DASTGU010000014.1:0-7994 GCA_035718845.1 Gemmatimonadaceae bacterium
TTGCCGTTGCTGCGCTTGAGAGTGCCCTCCCAATACTGGTCCCAGCTTTCGTGTGAATAAACAACACCAGCACTGAGCGTACGCCTGGACAACATCAGTCCATCATCAATGCTCTGTGCCGCCAGCGTGGACGCCGGAATAGCGATGAGAACCGCTAATCGAACGAGGCGAAAAACCATCGGCACCTGCCGCGTAAAGGAGAGCGCGGGCCGACGCGAATCGCTTCACGTGCGGCCCGCCGGGAGGAGAAGGTGCGCCAAATTAGGGGGCAACCCCTAGTTCCGCAACGAGGTGTTGAATACGTTCCCTTTTTGCTTCGACAGGAGTAGTTACAAATGAGAACTCCGGTCAGCGTGATACAGGGAACGCTGGATCTGTTGATTCTAAAAGCGTTAGCCGCAGGGCCAATTCATGGCTGGGGAATCGGTGAGCGCATTCGCACCCTTTCCAGCGACAGATTCAACGTCGGGCAGGGTTCGCTCTATCCGGCGTTATATCGGTTCGAGCAACGTGGCTGGGTCAACTCGCTATGGCGCCAAACGAATAACAACCGTATCGCGCGCTACTACGAGCTCACGTCCGACGGACGACGCGCGCTCGATGACGAGATCGCCTCGTGGCGATCTTATGTCAGCGACATCGAATCTGTGATCTCAGGCTGAGATCAGCCGCCGCGCAAAGCTCCGAAAAGCGCCGGCAGTCCGCCAACCACCCAGGTGACTACCGCGATGATGATCGCCTGCTGCTTCGTGAGTTTGCCGACGATGTAAATGCCGATTCCCATCAGCACCGTCACCCAGATCGTGAACACATCGAGACGCGACGCCATTGCCACCAGCGCCGCGGAGCTGTGATCCGGATCCATGAAACGCGCTGGACCAAGCAGCACACTGTTCATCGATGTCAGCTTGTCCGGGCTCAGGAACAAAGCCTGCGCTGCGTTGACCAGGATCTGCAGGATGCGCGGGACTTCCGAATACGCCGCAACCATCAACGCTGCCGCCAAGGCTTCCTTCGCGTCGAACAGCTTGCTGAGCATCCACAATACCACTCCGGATGCAAGAACACTGATCAGCGTGCCGATGGCGACGAACACGAAACCGAACATCTCGAAAACGTGGCGGCCCGACGCGAGCTGCTCCTCCGTCACCTGCGGATTCTTCGCCATCGTCTCCGCGCCACGGCGCGCAAATTCGGCGTCCATGATCGGCTGCATCGCATTCTTCGTCAGGAAGTAAAGCACAGTCGCCGTCACCACCAGCAACAGGAGGGGTTTCCCCCACTCGCCGTTGGCCCTGCGCGCGAATACCGCCGACGGATTATAAAAAATGTCGACGAAGTCTTCCCACAAACTCGCCTTCGACGGCGCCGGCTGGGCGTCGTTTACCGATCCGGCCTCAATCCCCATTGACGGACCCTCGAAAAAGAGGAATACTCGGCCCCAACATTAGCATTTCCGGCCGCCGACCACCACCGGAGAAACCGACATGCCGAATGACTCGCGATCGCTGCCGTACGTCGACGTCGATTCGCTCGTCCATCCAAAAGAAACGATCTACTTCACGATTTGCGTCGTCGTCGCAATCGCGCTGTACTTCGTGCTCGTAAGGCTCGTTCTGCTGGGTCCTCCAATCGGCGACACCGTACTGACCTATACGGTGATGATCGTCGTCGGCTACTTCGTGCTCCACGGCATCATGATCGGGCGGATTCGCGGCAATGGAGTTCGCGTCTCCGAGCGGCAGTTTCCCGAGCTGATGAAAATGGCCGAAGCGCACGCGCGGCGACTCGGCATGGCAGACACTCCTGAAATGTTCGTGTTGCAATCCGGCGGAATGCTGAACGCGTTCGCTGATCGATTCCTGGGCCGCAACTTCGTCATCCTCTATTCCGACGTTCTCGCGCTCGCCACCCAGAAAGGCGAAAAAGCAGTCAGCTTCGTCGTCGGACACGAGCTCGGTCACGTGCGTCGCCGCCACATGACTCGGCGCGCCCTTCTCTATCCGGCGATGATCTTCCCTTTCCTCGGCTCGGCGTACTCTCGCGCGTGCGAATACACCTGCGACAGAGTCGGTAACGCACTCGAGCCGGATGGAAGCATCGACGGGTTGCTCGTCCTCGCGGCGGGCCGCGATTTGTACACTCAGGTCGACGCGGCCGAGTACGCCAATCAGCGCAGTACCGAGCGTGGTTTCTTCGTCAAATTCGCTGAGATCGTCTCGACGCACCCCAACCTGACCAAGCGTGTCGCGGTGCTCGGAGCCTCACGACCGAGACAGGGCGTGGCTCTGGGCACGGGTGCCCCGAGCCCTCAACTACGCGAGACGGTGTCAGCCGGAGGTTTGTAGCGCTCGACGTCGGTGATCAGCCGCACACCGGGTTGATAGGTGAAATACGAGTACGCCCACTCGATGAACACCACCACCCGGTTGCGGAAGCCGACCAGGTACATGATGTGGACGAAGAGCCAGAAGAACCACGCGAACCGGCCTGAAAATCGAATCCAGCCGAGATCGGCGATCGCGCGCGAACGGCCGATCACCGCCAGGTCGCCCTTGTTGAGGTAGTGGAAGTTCTTCCGTGGCTGGCGATGCAGGTCGCGCAAAATATTCTTCGCGGCCGCTTTTCCTTCCTGAATCGCGGCTGGTCCGACGCCCGGCACCTGCCGGCCGTCCTGCATCACCGTCGCCAGATCCCCGATCACGAAAATATTTGGACGTCCCGGCACCGAGAGATCGGGACTGACGTTGATTCGGCCGGCGCGATCGAGCTGTACTCCCAGAAACTGTCCCAGCGGAGATGACTTGTTTCCCGCCGCCCAGAAGCTCGTTCTTGCGCGGATCTCCTCTTTGCCCATGCAAACGCATTCGGCGTTCACCGCCGTCACCGCCGAATTCACCCGCACCTCGACGCCGAGCTCCTGCAAATCTCTGGTCGCGCGCGCAGCGAGGTCCTCCGGAAAACTGGGCAACAGTCTTGGACCCGCCTCGATCAGTATCACGCGAGTGCGATGGGTGTCCACCGTTCGGAAATCTGGCGCCAGCGCTTTCTTCGCGATGAATGGCATCGCACCCGCCAGCTCGACACCGGTTGGGCCACCCCCGACGATGACGAATGTCAGATACTCCTCGCGCTCCTTCGCATCGCTGGTCTTCTCGGCGTTCTCGAACGCCAGCAGAAATCGCCGCCGAATCTCGGACGCGTCTTCGATCGCCTTGAGGCCCGGCGCGTAAGGCTCCCACTCGTTATGCCCGAAGTACGAGTGTCGTGAGCCTGTTGCAACAATGAGATAGTCGTACGGAATCTCCCGCATCTCGTCGTCGATGCGCACGACCTGCTTGTCTGGGTCGATCTCGCGCACCTCCGCCATCAACACTTCAGTATTCCGCTGGCGACGCAGGATGTGTCTGATCGGTGCAGTGATGTCGCTTGGCGCCAGCGCTGCCGTCGCCACCTGATACAGCAACGGCTGAAAGGTGAAGTGATTGGTGCGGTCGATCACCGTCAGATCGAGATTGTCGCGCCCGAGCTTACGCGCGGCCGAGATTCCGCCGAATCCACCGCCGATGATTACCACCCGCGGCCGCTTCAGGATGCTAGGCAAGTCTCTCCTCGAATGATCGCGCAGCCAGAGTCATCAACAGCACCAGCAGAATGAGCAGTACACTGTATGCCGCCGCGGTGCCGAATGCGAGCGCGCGGAGCTGCGCCAGAATCTCCATCGAGATCGGCCGGTTTGCATGGGTGTAGAGAACCACGCTGGCCACGAACTCTCCGACTGCTGCGACCGCGGCCAGCAGTCCGCCAGCCACCAAGCCTGGGCGCGCAGCGGGAATGATCACGCGCCGCATCGTCATCAGCCACGACGCGCCGAGTCCGCGCGAAGCATCTTCGAGCGACGCGTCCATCTGTCGCAGCGATGACTCAACCGCCGAGGCGACAAGTGGCGTGTCGCGAATGAAATAGGCGAGCGGCAGAATCCAGAATGTACCCACCAGCAGCACGCGACCGGTCAGGGGATCGTTGCGATTGAACGTCGCTGCCAGACCGAGCGCGATTGCCGTCGCCGGAATCGCCCACGGCAGTGCGACGAGCAGCTCCAGCAATCTGCGTCCGGCGAACTTGCGGAATACGATCAGATATGCAGCGAGGAAGCAAATCACGAGGTTCGCCCCCGTCGCAATCAGCGCCATCGACACGCTATTCGTGATCGGCCGCCACAGCTCGGCCTCCGAGAACAGCCGTCGATAGTTCTCGAAGGTGTACTCGGGCGGAAGCACCTGGGTTGTCCACGATCCGTCGCGCGCGAAGGAGACGAGTATCACCATCAGATGCGGCAACACCAAAGCAATGACTATGATCGCAGCTCCAACCGTGGTCAGTACCTGAACCTGTTTGGATTTGATAGCGCGCCGCGCCCGCCCTCCTTTGCTGGCCAGAGTGTATTTACGTTTGCGATCGAGCCAGCGGAACAGCGCCAGCCCCGCAACAGCGCTCAAAGCCAGGACTGTCGTCTCGACGTAAGCCAATCCCATCGCCCCGTTGGTCTTCGAGTTCAGAATCTGCGTCGATAGCACGCGTAGTCCGCCGCCGAAGACATACGGCGCCGAGAAGGAGCCGAGTGCGTTCATGAATACGAGCAGCGCCGATCCGGCGACGGCGGGCATCAGCAGGGGAATCGTCACCCGACGCAGGCGCTGCCACGTACTCGCGCCTAGTCCCGATGCAGCTTCATCGAGTGAAGCGTCGAAGCGCTCGAGGCCGGCCGAGACAAAGAGGAAGACATACACGTACATGGTGTACGCGTGGACGAACACGATCGCGCCCACACCACGCAGCTGCCACGGCGCCTGCGACATACCGAGCGCCTTCTGGACCGCACGCGTGATGACGCCGCTTTCGCCGTACAGGAAAAGAAAAGCGATCACGCCGACTAGTGGCGGCAGCGCAGCGGGCAGTGTGGCCACCGCGCGAAGCAGCCGGCGACCCGGAAACTCGAATCGCCCCAACAGAAAGGCGAGCGGTACCCCAATCGCGAGCGATGCAAACACCGACGCAATCGAGATGATGATGCTGGTCATCAACGCTTCGTGATCTGCGGGGCTCGCCCAGAACTCGCGCCAGTGGCCCAGCCCATTCTCGAAGCTCCCCGCAATCACCGCCGCGTTCGGATAGACCACGCTCCAGAGCAGGAGCGCAATCACCGGCACCGCGATCACCCAGCTGCTTCGCTGCGACGACCTCATCGCAGCTCACCGCCTCCCGCCTCCCGCCTCTCGCCTCCCGCAACAAGCGGAAACGGTCCTTTCAGTGGCGACACCGAGACGTTGTCGCCTTCGTGCGCATCGGCGATCTGCGATTCGACATCGACGATGATGCCATCAGCCAGCTCGATACGATAAACCTCGACGCCGCCCGCAAAACGGCGATTGATCACCTTGCCCCGCCATGCGAACACGCCGGCGCCTTTCGACATCTCCACCGAGTCGGGCCGCATCACGACGAATGCGTTCTCGATCGTGGCTGGAGCAGCCTGCGCACGAGTAACCGGCAATTGGCGCTTTACCCCACCGATGGTCACTTCCGCGGTGTTGCCCTTATCGGTCGCGGGTACGATCGCGCCACGACCGATGAATGCCGCGACTTCCCGACTCGCCGGCGAGTGATACAGCTGCTCGGGCGTCCCGCACTGGAGCACCCGTCCGCGCTTGAGCAGCGCGATGCGATCGGCGATTGCAAATGCGTCTTCCTGATCGTGGGTGACGAACAGCGCCGGCACTCCTACTCGACGCAGCATCCTGCGCAGATCATCGCGCATCGCCTCGCGCAGATTCGGATCGAGGTTCGACAACGGCTCGTCGAGCAGAAGCGCCCTCGGCTCGATGACCAGCGCCCGCGCAAGTGCGACGCGTTGCTGCTCGCCGCCAGACAGAGACTGAATCGCGCGATCGCCGGCGCCTTCGAGACCAACGTTCGCCAATGCGGCTCGCGCCTTGATCAGGCGATCGACTTTGTTGACCCCGCGCGCCTCCAGACCAAACGCGACGTTGTTTTCCACCGACATGTGTGGAAACAGCGCGTAGTGCTGGAAGACCATTCCGAATCCGCGCCGTTCCGGCGGAACGCGCGTGATGTCGGCGCCACCAAGCAGGACGCGACCCGCGTCAGGGACTTCGTAGCCCGCGGCGATGCGCAGGGTGGTCGTCTTGCCCGAGCCGGACGCGCCGACCAATGCCAGCAGCTCTCCGGGTCCTACCTCGAACGAGACGTTATCGACAGCGATGAAATCGCCGAAGCGGCGAGTTATTCCGTCGACGCGAAGAGCGCCGTTCTCGGTCTTCGACTCCCCGTCAGCGCGCGCCTGCGGCGCGGCAGTCACTGCTGCTTTCCGCGGTTCCGAATGTTCGCATCCCAGTACTTCATCCACTCGTCGAGATGCGCCGCCATCAGCTCGCGATCGACCGGCATCGGCTTGATCTGCGACAACGCGTCACGAATCCAGGCGGGCAGCTTGGCGACTGGAATATCCTTGCGCGCGGGAATGCGCAGGAACGAATCCGCAGCGGCAATCATCGCTTCAGGCGTCGTCACGAACTCGTAGTACTCCTTTGCTTCGACTGGATGCTTCGCGCCATTCACAATTGCAATTCCGTCGACGAGCAGCGGCGTGCCGCTCTTCGGAATGACGTAATTGATTGGAATGTGCGTCCGCTGCTCCAGGGTCGCAAAGTCAGGCATGTCCCACATGCTGACTACGCCTTCCTGCCGGCCAAGCTTCTGATAGAGGATCGTCGGGTTGAGTGTGTACTCCCGGGTGTTCGCGTCGAGCTTCCGCAGCCACTCGTAGCCGGCATCCGGTTTCCCCGTCTGCGACATCGAGCGCGCCATGATCGCTCCGAAAATCGCGCGCATAGTTCCCGACGCAATCGGATCGCGTATGAGAATCTTCCCGCGCCATTTCGGATCGATGAGATCATCCCAATCCTTCGGCGCGTCCTGTGGTTTCACCGCGTCGCGATTGTAACCGATGACTTCGGGCGTCAGGTACGTCCCATACCAGTTGTCCTTCGCGTCGTGCGCTTCCGCATCGACCGCTGCTGACCAGGTCGGCTTGTAAGGCTCCAGCAGCCCTTCCTTGGTCGCTCGGTCAAAGGCTTCCGCCGGCGCGCCGAACCACACATCAGCCTGCGGATTCGGCTTCTCCGCCCGCACCCGCTCGAGAACTTCCTGCGACCCCATATCGACCCACTGCACATCGATATCCGGATGCGCCTTCTCGAACGCCTTCTCGAAGTACTCGAGCAGCTCCTTCCCGTGCGGCGAATAAACGATCAACACTTTGCGGTTGTCGCTGCTACACCCGAGGAATAACGAAGCGAGCAGAATCCCAAAAAAGCTCGAAGCCGCCAGCCGAAAGCCGCCAGCCGCCAGCTGGTAGTTTTTCTTTCGCCGTTTCCCCCGAGCCGCCCGCATCACCGAACCGTATTCCCGCCCAGCAGATTCGCGAATATCCGCGCCCCGCCCGCCACTCCCGCCGGTAACTGCCTGAACAGCGCCAGCGTGACGTACACGTACGTGCCCCGACCGTACGGCGCGACCAGAATCCCCGCCCGATTCGACTGCTCCCCGGGATCATTCATCGCCAGCATGCTTCGATAGTGCGAATCGAATGTCGTCGGCATGTACGTCGAACGCTCCTGCACCCAGCCCGTGAAATCATCCTGCGTAATCTTGTTCGGTGCGTTGAGCAGCGGCGACTTCGGATCAGTGAAAGTGACCGCAGCGTTTTCATCGGTTACGCGCGCCGCCGGTTGGCTCAAAGTGATCGGATACGGCATGATCCCCGGCCGCTGCATCTCCGCCTGCCCGTACTGCACGACCATCCGCCCACCGTTCCTGACGTAAGCCAGCAAATACTCGTTGTTGTCGATCAACGTCTGGTTCGCCTGGTACGCACGTGGACCCACCACAATCGCAGTGAACCGACTCAGATC
>DASTGU010000015.1:0-15626 GCA_035718845.1 Gemmatimonadaceae bacterium
TTCTTCTGAACGTCGCGTCTGCTTTGACGGACGAGCTGATTGATTGTCGGCATTAAAACGGGTTGAGCGTAGCTGCTACCAAGGTGCAAAAACTCCGTCCAGTCCTAGGACGGAGCAGCCGGTAAAGTTAGACAAGACACAAGGTTGTGTCAACTCGTCTGGCCCTCGTGTGGCGATACTGAATCGGAACTGCAAAGTGAAAACTACCAGCTGGCGGCTGGCGGCTCTCAGCCTGCGGCTTCGAGCCAGCCCTCGCTTCGAAATAAGCTCGAAGCAGCCAGCCGAAAGCCGCGAGCCGCCAGCTGGTATTTTTCAGTTTCCGACCTTAATCGCTCGCCAAAAGCCGTCCACCGCTTTTACATATCCTGCCGCGAAATAGCCCTCGACTCGGCTCGGTCTGTGCGTAAGATTGGATTTATCCCGCCGCGACATCTCGCCGCGACGCGACGCGTGGGAGGAACAATGCTTTCAGTCCGAAGCAACGTCTCAGCGTGCCTGGCTGTGAGCCTGCTCCTAGTCGGTTGCGCACGACACCATCGGTTTGACGACAATCCGCAGCTCGCCGAGCCTCAGGCGGTTTCGGGGCCCGTCGTCCTCGAGGTCGAAAACCACAATTGGTCCGACGTCGTGCTGTTTGTCATCCATGACGGCCGCACCCACCGACTCGCCCAGGTCGCGGCAGCGCGCGACCAGTCGTTCGAGATCCCAGCCCACCTGATCGGCGAAGAGGGGACCATCAGATTCGCACTGCACCGGATCGGCGGACGCGACGATTACAACACCGAGCCGATCTCGATCAGGACCGGCAATACCATCAGACTCACCATCGAGGGCAAACTCGAGCACTCCAGCATCGGGGTCTGGTAGGCCGATCGAGCATCCATCCCACGCCACGCCGTGTCAACCGACGCGGCGTTCTGTCTTATTGCCCGGTCGAGCCACCTCCGACCCGTGTCCTGATCGCTCCTTCGCCCGCGCCCATCGCCCGGGCGACCAGAGCCGCTCCGCCAACCAGCGCCGCGGTGAGCGCCGCGCTTCGGCCCGGCGCAGCTTTTCTCAATTCGATCGAGGCAGCTTCGGATCGGTAGACAGTAGCCTGCTCACCCTTCCACGTTTCCTCGGTTCCATTCAGCCGCCCGAGATCTGTCACTGCGATGGTGTAGGACGAGTCAGTGAGTGACGCGAGATTGCCGTCCAGATAACTGGCTCCAGGACCGACCAGAGACGCGACGCGGGCGGTGCCGGCGTCAGTCAGCTGCACGCGCACCGCCTGACCAAGAGTGGAAGTCGTCGGCTGGAAAGCCGCGTACTGATAGCAGGCGCCGCACATCGACAGTGCTGCAAACCCAACGAGTTTCTTCATAATCACATCCGAAAAAGTGAACGAGCCCGACTCAGAAACAGTCGGGCTCGCCGATAATCACTTCAGGTTTCCTTCGCTAACTACTGCCCGAGGCAGGCCGATCCGTCGCCGTCTGAAGTTGCGTTGGCTGGATCATTCGCGTTGCGAGTGCCGTTTGGAGCGGTACCCGGGTTCGGAATGTTCGTTGGATTGGTCTGACGCTCGCTTGTATCGTAGTAAAGGCGTCCAGGAATCTTGCCGGTACCCGTTGGAACCAGGTTCGGGAAGCAGGTACGCTTGTAATCGTTCCAACCTTCCTGTCCGAGCTGGAAGTCGGCGATGTATTTCTCAGAAAGGATCTCCCTGAGCAACGCCTGACCAGCAACAGCTTCCGGTGCGAGGTTATGGTTTGCGCGCTCTTCGTTCAACTTCGTGAGCGCGGTCGCCTGATCCCCGGTCCGATAAGCTGCCTCGGCCCAGATCAACGTGTTTTCGTCGTAGGTGACGTACGGCTGCTGGAAATCAGGAGCCAGTCGCTCATCGCTAATCTCTTCACCCGCAGCGGTCGTCTTGAAATACTGCGTCCGACGTGGATCGTTACGGGCGGCGATGAAGTCCTCAAAACCGGTGTTGGGCACGACATAACCCGTACGTCCGGCTGTCACCTCGAACTGGTACCAGAAGTTCTGCAGACCGGACGCGTTCTGGAACGCGCCCACATAGTTGCCTGCGTCCGACTTGATACCCTGCTGCGCTTCCGCCAGCGCGGCCGCGTACGCAGCCGGGCGAACTTCCGCGGTGTGCATGTAGTAGCGCGCCTTCAGCGTGTGTGCGAGCGCGATCCACGCCGCCCGCTGTGCTGTCCGCGAAAGACCACCGTACACGAGATCGGCATCGGTCGGACCTACGTCCGACGTTCTGGTCGAGCTGATGTTGGCGATCGCGGCCGAGAGAACCGTCTGCACGGAATCGTACACGGCAAGCTGGCCATCAAGCGGCGGATTTGGAAAATCACCGCTCGCCTGCTGAAGACCGTTCGACACGTTCTGCAGCGCTTTGCTGTAAACCAGGTCACCAAAAATATCGGCGCCGGTTCCCATCGTTGCGCCCTCCAGGACTTGGGCTACACCCTGGAAGAATTTGTCGTCTGCAGCGACGGCGCCGGCTTCGACCTTCTTGATGTCGACCAGGCCGCCACCACCGTACAGGCTGGTTTGCAGTCCGTTCGTCACCGTCTCGTTGAGCGAGTAGTTCTGGATCTGAGACTGATACTGCGACTGATTGCCGGTGAAATGCTGCGCAAAGATGCCGGCAATACGCGAAGGATCAGACCCCCAGAGGCCCCACAGGTTCGCCTGCACGCCGATCAACAACTGGCGGCTGGTGGCGACCGTCGGGCGATTTGGATCCACCTGGGTTTCGCCCCCAGTGAGGAAGTTGCATCCCGCCATCCCGAGCAGCGAGAGCGCTGCTACGGGGGCGAGGCGTCGAATATTCTTCACAATTTCTCCTGTGCCTTATCGGTTGAGGCTGAACGACAGCACGAACGACTTGGCCTGCGGGTGGTTGAAGTAGTCAACTCCCTGAGTCAGGTATTCTGCGCCGCCGAGGTTTGCCTCCGGATCGAGGCCTTTGTACTTGGTCCACGTGTGCAGGTTCCTGCCCGAGATGCGGATGTCGGCAGAGGTGAATCCACCGAGCGCCTTCAGGAAGTTTCCATTGAGCGTGTAGGCCAGGGAGATCTCGCGCAGCTTCGCGAAAGATCCGTCTTCGACGAAGAGCGCGCCGGTGTTGCCGAACCCGCCACCCTCGCCGTTGTACCACGCCTGCCAGTCAGCATAGTTGGTGAACGCAACCGTGCCCTTACCGGGTCCCGTAACAACCGGGTACTTGTCGGTGAGGTAGTTGACGCCGAACTGGCCGTCAGTGGTCGTCCGCTTCTCACCACTTTCTTTGCTGGTGCCGAAGTAGTTCAGAATTCCGCGCGTTCCGTCCCACACCTGACTGCCCTTGCGGACGTCGAGCAGGCCGGAAAGCGTGATTCTGTTGAACAGCTTCACCGATGACGTATAGCTCATCGTGTACTTCGGATTCGGATCCGCAATCACGCGATCCGTCGGATCGTTGATTGGCTGGCCGTTGGTGTCGAGATACAACGCACCCTTCGGGGCACCCACCGAGTTGCAATACGCGTCGACGTCGACGGAGTTGCCGTTGACATCGTCCACGATGGCACCGTTGCCGCAACGCGCGAAGTCGTTACCGCGAATCACGCCAGGCGCGAAGCCGAGCGTTGACGATCCAATTGCACCGGTAAAGCCTTCGTTGTTGTATGTGATGAACTGCGCGCCGAGCAAGCTCGTGACGTCGCCCTTGTTGTGGGCGAACTGGACGCCGAGATCCCACGCAAAGTTCGCGAGGGTGACTGGGCGGGCATTGAGAGCCAGCTCATAACCCTTGTTGGTTAGCGATGCGCCGTTGGCGACGGTGAAGAAGGCGCCCGTCTCCGAGGTGTTAACCGGAAGCGTGTTCAGGATGACATCGCTCGCCCGCTTGTTATACCAGGTCGCGCTGAAATCAGCCTTCTGGTCGAAGAGACCAAGGTCGATTCCGTACTCGTTCTCACGAGTGCGCTCCGGACGCAGGGCATTGTTGCCGAGCACCGGTCCGGTGACCAGACCACCGTTACCAAACTTCGAGGTGATGACGTCACCGAAGCCCGGGCTGCCAAACACTGCGCTGGAGCTGAGGGCGGTGATGGCGCCGTACACGGGTGGCTCCTTACCGGTTTCTCCGTAGGCAACGCGGAGCTTACCGAACGAGAGCAAGCCGGAGGCTTTGTCGCCGAGGGCTTTCGAGAAAATCCACGCCGCCGAAGCCTTGGGGAAGGTGTTGCGACGCTTCGACTCACCAAACGTCGAGAATCCGTCGTTACGAAGACCGACGTTGACGATGAGCTGATCCCACAAATTGGTTTCTGCCTGGCCGAAATACGATTCGATGTGACGCAGCGAACGGAACTCAGTTCCCTGCACCGAAACCGTATTGTTCAGCGACAATGGCGTCGGCGCGATCAGCTGCTCGCCGGCGTTGTAAATGTCGCGGAAGCGACGTGAGTTCAGATTCTGACCGACAGTGAACGTCGTCTGAATGTTCGGGTTGACGTCGTACTTCGCCGTCGCAATCAGATTGTGATCGATCTCGAGGTTATTGAGGTCGAGACGAACGACATGGCCGTTGGCATCGCCCGCGGAAGTGATCGGAAGTGCCTCGAGACGCCAATCATTGTAATAGTCGCCACCGAGCGTGTACTGCACGCGCAACCAGTCAGTCGGATTGTAGTCCAGATTGATGTTGGCGATCGAGCGTCCCAGCTCAGAGCGATTGCCCGGGCTGTTCAGCACGAAGAACGGGTTGTCGTAGTACGCGCGACCGATGAATGCGTCGCTGCTCGATGGGTTCGGGAAGCGGTACGGGCGCTGGAGTCCGCTCGCAGTCAGGTAATCCTTGTTGTTGAAGTTCGGCGGCGTGCGCAACGCACCGAGGAAGAGACCCGAGACGTTCGATCCCTTCTGCACGTAGTTACCGCGCGTGTCGATGAAGTTGAAGTTTCCACCGATGTTGAATTTCGAATTGACCTGGTGCGACGCCTTCAGGCGAACGCTGCCGCGGTTGTACTTGTTGTTCGGGCCGACGATGTAGCCGTTCTGAGCGGTGAGACCGCCGGACGCATAGAAGGTCGTCCGATCGTTGCCACCGGAGATCGACAGATTGTTGTCGGCGGTGATGCCGGTGTCGAAGATCTCGGTCAGGTGGTTGTAGGTAGGCGTACCCGCTGCGATTGCGGGCCCCCACGAACGACGATCGAGCGCGCAGTCGAGACCACCGCAAACCGCCGCTACCGGCGTCCCGGTGGCCAAAGATGAACCCTGACCGAACTGATGCTGCAGGATGTCTTTCGGATCAACGCGATCCCACGTCTCGGTGGAGCTGTACGTGATGCGCGTCGGACCCTGACGGCCGCGCTTGGTGGTGATGAGAACCACGCCGTTCGCGGCGCGGGCGCCGTAAATGGCGGCTGCCGCCGACCCCTTCAGGATATCGATCGACTCAATATCGTTCGGGTTGATGTCAGCCGCGCGGTTCTGCGAGACCGTACCACCCGTGCCGGTGAAGTCGTTCGGGCCCTGATCAGTCGAGTTCGTCTGATTGTCGATCGGCTGGCCGTCGACGACGAAGAGCGGCTGGTTGGTGCCGGTGAGCGACGCGTTGCCGCGAATCTTGATCGAGGCCGATGCGCCTGGCTCACCAGACTGCGTGCGAACTTCGACGTTGGGCGCTTTACCGGCCAACGCGCTGACGACGTTCTGCGGCGACGACGCTCTCTGCAGAGCGGCGGTGTCCACGGAGTTGATCGTCGTCGTCAGACGCTCACGAGTGGTGCTCGTGCCCGCGCCGGTGATGACGACCTCGCCGAGGTGCAGCGGGTTCGCCGTAAGCGTGAAGTTCTGATTGATGTTCGCACCCGACGTGAGCGCGATCTGCACTGACGTCGGCGTGTAGCCAAGAATGCGCGCAGTCAACGTTGCCGTCTGACCGTTCGCTCTGCTGGCTGGAACGACGAAGCTGTAGCTCCCATCGTCCGAGGTGGTGCTGCCGAGGCTCATCCCCGGGATAAACACAGAAGCTCCCACGAGGGGCGCTCCCGTCTCGCCGACAACACGGCCCGACACTCTCGCACCATCTTGCGCGAAAGCAGTCGTTGCCGTCAGGGCGGCGAAGCCGATGACGGACAAAAACAATTTCCTCATACCGCTGGCTTCTCCTGTTGTGTGCACCAGGCTATGGTGCGCGTAGTGGCCTCCTCACGAAGGCCGATGTTGCACATCCGGATGTGAGTACAGATCGATTGCGCTGCTTGCCGGTTCCTCCAGGCGGCGTATTTCGGCAGGACGGGAGGCCGAAGCGCAGTGGAAGTCCGGAGTGCTTTTACAACTATCCCAAAATAAAAACTATCTGTACAGCCAGAGTCAACAAAGAATTTCTCTCTGTATACATTGTAAACGCCGGGCAGTGTCTGATATCAGACGGCGAATAGCAACGGTCAGCTGATCAAAGAAGTGCAATCCGCTCAGGTTTCACTACCTTAGATGTTGGCCCCGACGGAAAGAATTTGACCGCCATGAACCCGGCTCGTTCGCTTATTTTCGCCGCGATGCTCGTCGCCGGTTGCCACCAACAGCAGCCGAGCGATCAGGCACTCCTCGACCCCACCGCCGAAGCAATCTCAATCAAGGTCATCAACCGGAATCGCCTCGACGCGGAGATCTACATCGCCCACGACAGTCATCGCGACCGACTGGGCCTCGCCATCGCATCGACGACGACCGAGTTCTCGGTTCCATTGCGCGTGTTCGGCGCAGGGCGCGAGTATCGTCTCATTGGCGAGCCCGTTGGAGCTCATATGGGAATTACAACCGAGACGCTACACGCGCAGCCGGGGGACGAAGTGACCTGGCAGCTCGAAGATAGCTTCGCTCGCTCGAGCGTCGTCGTTCACTGATCGCTGCCGCGCCGTCGCGGCGTGCGATCCTTGCGCAATCAGCGCGGAGTTGGTCCGCCGGGCACTCCACCTGGCGAATTGGAGCTGCCCGCGCCTGCGAAGATTCCCTTGATCGCAATCAGCGCAGCGGTCATGGCACCGGCGAACAAAGTCGTGCGCGCGGCGGAAAACCTGCGCTCGGCGAGAGTGGACACGAACACGTGGGGGACATCCAGTCGCTCGCCGCGCCAGCTATTCTCGATGCCGTCACGGCGCCGCGTGCTTTCGACCGACATCGCGTAGACTCCCGCGGAGTCAACGAGCAATCTTCCGGCGATGGACTCGACTGAGAGTCCGACGCGCGGGGTGAGCATCACACTTCCCGAATCGGTCAACTGCAGCTCGAGATCACGACCAGTCAATCGCGAGCTCTGCGGCGCGTAAAGACCGTAGCACCCAAACGAGGCGCCGAGGCAGATGAGACCAGTTGTGGTTCTGACGAAGCGATTCATGAGGAGAAAAAACACGGCTGGAGACGGAAGCGATAATCTCGCTCCCGTCTCCGTTGCCGTCACCGTGGTTCAACAGGCATTGGGATCATTGGCGTTCCGACCCGTTACCAGCGTCGGACCCGGATCTACTTCAGCGTTCGGATTCGTCTGCAGCTCCGTGTAGCCGTAAGGAATTCGTCCCGGCACCACAGTGCGACCGAGCGCCGGGGTCAGCGTCGGCAGACACGTCCGCTTATAGTCGTTCCAGCTTTCCATATTCTGGAACAGCGCGATGTACTTTTCCGTCATTATGTCGTTCAACGTCGGAGCAGCAATCGGTGCTTTACCATATTCGGCGCGTACAGTATTCAGCGCTGCCGCGGCCGTCACTGCATCACCCATCTTGAACGCCGTCTCCGCGATAATCAGCTCGCGCTCATCGTACGTGATGATCGGCTGCGCAAACGTGGCCACGTTGCGATTGGAGTTGGCGATCGGCGAAGGCTCACCAACGTTTTTCTGCGTCGCAACGTCGTAGCCACCGAAACCGCCGTTGGAGTTCTTACCGAAATAGTCGGCCAGCCGCGGATCGTTTTGCGCCTGCATGATGCCAACGAGCCGCGCTCCGGCCACGAGGTCCTGACCAAAGGATGTCAGCTGGAACTGGTACCACATATTCCGCTCTGACGTTGCCTCCGAGTGCACAGCCTTGAAATCATTGGCCGGGCTGCTGATTCCGAGCCCCGCTTCGGTACGGGCCGACGCATATGAAGCGGCTCCGCGTACTTCGGCGAGGTGCAGATAAATCCTCGCCTTCAGCATGTGCGCGGCTTGCGTCCATTTCACCTTGTCACCGTTGTAGACCAGATCGTACTGGCCCGGGCCTGATCCGGATCCATTCAGATCGGTGATCGCCTGATCGAGTAGCGTGAGCAGGTTGTCATAGATCTGGAGCTGAGGATCGAACGTCGGCGTGCTGTTGGTGATGGCCTGGCTATATGGAATGTCGCCCCAGTTGTCGGCGCCGAACAGCATGTTCATCGCTTCCAGCACTTCCAGCACACCCTTGTACTGTTGGTCCGGGACAGCGTCGGCGCGAGTCTCTGCATCCTTGATCGCCAACAAACCGCCGGCAGTGTAGATGCTGTTGAAGGAGCCGTCGAAGCTGTTGTTGTTGATCGTGTACGCGCCCTGCACTTCCACGAACCGGCCCGCTGTGCCTGCGCACTGCTGCATCCATTCGCAGATCAGCATTTCCGCCGGACCTTCCTGCTGGCCGAAAATATTTGCTTCAATTGCAACCAGCAGCTGGTTCACCGAAGCAACCGTCGGCTGGTTTGGATTTGACACTGCCTTGTCGGCGCTCAGGAAATTGCTGCAGCCGTACACGCCACCCATCAACGCCACGGCGGCGGCCGCGTAGCGAATCGTTTTCATCTTCGTAGCCTCCGGTTAGCGGTTGAGAGTGAACGTGAACACCACCGAACGAGTGAGTGGCAGATTGAAGTAATCCGCGCCACCGACGCGCTCGTACGACTGGCCCGTCGTCGTCTCTGGATCGAGCCCTGTGTACTTGGTCCACGTCTTCAGGTTCCGACCCGAGACGCGGAAATCGATGCTCGACATGCCGAGCGAGCGGCTCACCCACTCCTGCGTGAAGCTGTAGGCGACCGAGAGCTCACGCAGCTTGACGTATCCAGCATCCTCGATGCATGGCTCGTCGATTCCGGTGAACGGACACGCGGCGAGATTGCTGCTGCGATACCAGTTCTCACCGATCGGGATCTTCGTGCCTGCACCTGGTCCGACCACGGGTCCGGGATACCAATTCGCGTCGCCGAACGCGTGCTCGTTGCCGGTGCAATCAGAGTTGAGTGGTCCAGTGCAGACCGCCCGGTTCTGCGTATCCTTGTGCGTGCCGTAGCTCCACAGCGCGCCTTTGGTTCCGTTCCACATCGCACCGCCCTTCTTGATGTCGACGAGGCCGGAGAACGCAAACTTCCCAACGCGGAACGTGCTATGGACGTTGCCAGTCCACTTCGGATTTGGATTTGCAAGAATACGAAGCTGGGTATCTTCGCACGGCATCCCCACCTCGTAGCAGTGCGTGCCGTCGTCGATGAACAACGTGCCTTTGGGCTTACCGCCGCAGAAAGTGGCGAGACTGATTCCCGGCACCGCATCGTCAGGACTGATTCCGCAGCGTACCCAACCCTCGCCGCGAATGACGCCAAGAGGCTGACCGATCATGAACACGTTGCCGGTGAACGCTGACGGATCGTAGAGGAACTGCGCGCCGATCAGCGTATCGACCTTCGACTTGTTCGCTGCCCAGCCGGCGCCGACATCCCACGACCAATTCGGCCGGGTGATCGGACGCAGATTGAGCTGCAGCTCGGTTCCGGAATTCTGCAGCTTGCCGGCATTCTTGGCTTCGCTCGAGTAGCCTGACGACGGCGCGATCGGAGTGATCAGAATCACGTCCGATGTCTTCGACAAATACCACGTCGCGCTCAGATCCGCTTTCTCGCCGAGGAAGCCGATGTCGAATCCGCCTTCGGTCTCCTTGGTGCGCTCCGGCTTCAGCGACGTTGCCGGTTTGGTGAACGTGAAGAACAATCCACCACGACCGCTCTGGGTCGGCGTGAAGCCGGTACCCTGCGCGATTCCACCAACGAGGTTCGTGCCGCTGAAGGTCACCGAGCTCAGATAAGGCTGCGGCTCGTTGCCCGCCTCTCCGTAGGAGAAGCGAAGCTTGCCGAAGGTCAGGCCCGGCGGCTTGTAAGCGTTGGTGAACGTCCATGCCGCGCTCGCTTTCGGGAACATCGCGCAGCGATTGGCTTTGCCGAAGGTTGTCGAGCAATCGTCGCGCAACGCACCGGTCAGATACAGCTGCTTGATCAGATCGACTTGCAGCTGGCCGAAGCCCGACGAGTTGTGCACCTCAGTCTGGTAATCGCTCGGCGGATCGCGCGTCAACGTGTTCAGAACACTGAACGGTGTCGGAGCGATCAGTGTGCGCCCGACAACCGAGAATGTCCGGTAGTTGCGCGCGTTCAGGTTCTGACCTGCCGTGAACGTGAATCCCACGTTGTCGGAGAGCGACCACGTCGCGTTTCCGCTAAGACTGTGATCGATCTGGTAGTTGATGATCTTGCCTTCGGTGATGCGCCCACCCGCCGCGACGTCGGAGCATTCAGCCGGGCAACCTTCCAGTCGCTCGTCGTTCGTGTAATCGGCGCCGAGTGACCAGTTGAATCGCAGCCAGCTCGCAGCGCGGTATTCGGCGGTAACGTTGCCAAAGGAGCGTGCAGCCTGCTGTTGATTGAGCTCCTGATAGAGCGTGTAGAACGGATTGTTGAATCCGCGCGACGCCCCCGCTGTCGTCGCATCCGGATTCTGCATGCGATAGCTGCGATGCAGTCCCGAGACTGGATCGAGATACGGGAGGTTGTTGAACTCAGGTGGTGTGCGTAGCAGACCGAGCAACAGGCCGTTGACGTTGTTGCCGCGCTGAGTGAAGTGACCGCGGGTGTCGGCGTAAGAGAAGTTGCCGCCTAGACTGAGCGCATCGGTGAGCTGATGGGTCGCGTTCAGTCGAACGGTTGCGCGATCGAAGTAGTTGTTCGGACCAACGAAGACGCCCTGATTGCGAAGGCCACTGCCCGACAGGAAGAAAGTCGTTCTCTCGTTTCCGCCGGACACCGTCAGCGAGTTATCGGCGATGTGGCCATTGCGGAAAGCTTCGGAGGCGTGGTCGTAGACAGGAGTACCAGACGGAATCTGCGGGCCCCAGCTGCGCGTGCAGGTTCCCTTGCCGATGTCTTCGCAAGGAAGTGCGGACGCGTTGAACCGGCCGAGCGACCATTCGGTTTGCAGCGGATAGTGCCGTGTGATTTCATCGTTCGAATACGATGAACGCAGCTGATATTTCGTGGCGCCGGCACCACCGTGTTTGGTGGTGATCAGGATCACACCATTGGCAGCGCGCGCTCCGTATATTGCAGCCGCCGCCGCGCCTTTCAGGATCTCGACATTCTCGATGTCGTCGGAGTTGACGTCGATCATGCGGTTGGGAGCCGAGGTGCCTTCCCACTCGCCGCCGTTGTCCTGGCCACCGACGCCGCTGGTGCTGCCTGCGTCGACCGGGTTGAAGTTGGTGGTCGAGAACGTGTAGTTGGACACCGGCACGCCATCGATGATGAACAGGGGCTCGGTGTTGCCGTTGATGGTGCGCAGGCCGCGGATCTGGATTCGCGAGTTCGCGCCCGGATCGCCGGCGGTCTGCTGCACCAGCACATTGGGGGCCTTGCCCGCCAGCGCCTGCACCAGGTTCGGCTCATTCGCTTTGCGAATGAGCTCCGGCGAGACAACGTTGCGCACGTTGCCAAGTCGCTCGACCGTACTGGTCGTTCCGGCGCCGGTCACGATGACTTCACCGAGCTGCATTGGGTTTGTAGCCATGGTGATGTCGGTAGTGACCGTTCCGGGATTGAGCGTCACGCGGGTGTTCTGCGCGCGATAGCCAATGCGGCGCGCAGCAATCGTGACGGTTTGGCCCAGTGCGCGCGCTCCCGGAACTGAGATCGAGTAGCGGCCATCGTCGCGGGTGACGGTTCCGAGTCCCAGCTCGGGGATCGTCACCGCGACGTCCGATACAGCAGCGCCATCTTCGCTGATAACTCGACCGCTGATGGTTGTTTGCGCGAGTGCAGTAGCGGGCAGGATAAACAATGCCGCTACTGCAAGGAGATAACTGCGAGAACGCATTCTCCCCTCCACCGTGTCGCAGCAGACACGAGTGCGAGTGTGGCGTTGTGGGTAGCGCGGGACGGTGCGCGCACTCAGGAACGCCGCCAACTACAACTTCAGTTTTCCGAGCAGGACGGGTGTGCTGCCAGGTAACAGTCCCCAACGGGACGAGCTACCATAAGGAGCGCCTTCGATCATGTCAAATGGATTGATGATCGGTGATGAATCTCGGATAGGTGTGGCGGGAACGTCTGTCCCCCGGCCAGCGACGATGCTTACGGGAAGCTTACAAAACCTGCAGTGACGGCAATCGATCGCGCTCGCTGACGCCCTCGGCGAATGCGCCAAGCAGGTGGCTGATGCTGTTCGCGTAGTAGCTGACGAGAGGTCGGTTCCCTGGCAGCACTGAGTAACCGCCGCCCGAGCGCACCAGAATCCGGCGCATGCTCAGCATCCGCCACGCACGGTCGAAGATCTCCTCGACTGTTCCTTCACGGTGCACGACGCGCCCGTTGAGCTCGTGGAGGACATCGCGCATCTCGCGCATTCTCTCGATCAGTCGCGAATGGGGAATGAAATCTCCGTCGAAGCTCTGGATCGCCGCGCATGCCAGCGTCACCGGCGTCACCGGGACCAGTTGCGCTATTTCAGAGAGAACGGATTCGGCGAGGATCTGAACCCGCGCCAGTCGTTGCGACCGCTCGATCGAGAAGAAGTCGCCAGTCTCGCGATGTTGTTGCTTGAGCCACGGACCCAGTGGAATGGGATCGCCAATCACCACTGCCGCCCGCCCGTATCGCTTCCACCGGCGCACAACCAGCCGCGCGATGTTCCACCAGACGTAACGCACGACTTCTTTCATCTGCGACAGCCGTGACGGCCGCACTCGTCCTTCTCTCGCAGCGAGCTCGCGCAACAACGATCTGTCCTCGAGCACCCGATCGTAATTCACTGCCACAGGCACCACGTACATCTTGTCGGTGACCTCGCGCTCCCGTGCGACGCCGATCACATAGTCGAGCAGTCCGATTTTGGCAGCACCAAGCCTGCCGTCGCGACTGAGTCCACCCTCGAGGAAAATTCCCTGCGTGACACCGTTGCGAGTGATTAGCTGGACGTAACGCTCGAGCACGGTGTGATAGAGCTTCTCGCGATACTTGCGGCGCACGAAGTACGCGCCGAACGACTTGAAGATGTACTCCAGGGGAAACGCTCTCGCCCATTCGCCAACCGCATACGAGATCGCTACCTGCCCCGAGAGCACGTAACCGACGAGAACGTAGTCGGCATTCGAGCGGTGGTTCATCAGATAGACCACGATCGAATCTTTCGGGAGTTGTGGCGTTTTGCCCGAGTACTCTGCGGACACCTTGTAGAAGAAATTCAGCAGCGCGCGACTGACGACCAGGCCGAACTTGTAGTAGGTGAGGATGTTGAAGAACGGCACGATCTCGTCGATGTACGTCTCGACCCGCCGCCACGTTTCCTCTTCACTAAGTCCGTGCTCCTGAACGTGGTCCGCTACAGCATCGGCGATCGCGGCATCCGACAGCAGCATCTCTCGGATGAAGGGCTTGCGCGTCAGCTTGAATCGATCGATCCGCGCGCGCGATCGGTGCACGGCTCGTAAGGCTATCCGCGACGCGCGGAGCCGAACGATGAATGCTGCGATGACTGCGGCGCAGAGCAGACCGAAGAGCGAGAGGAGAGTGAATGTCATCGCCACTTAACATTCTCGCGCGTTCCCCTACTCGCAAATCAAAAGCGCGCCGCCCCCACGGTGGGGACGACGCGCTTCGAGGACGGGTGGGTCCTCAGTGAATGGATGACGTTAGTGCGAACGACCTACGTTAGCAACCGCCGTCGCATGGGTTCCGATCTACGAACCAGACAAGGCTCGGATTGGCGACACCGTTTTGCGGGCTCCCCGCCACGCCGGCCGGGAAGTAGTAGACGGAGAATTTCGTTCCGCCCGACCCCACACCAGCAGCCGGAAACTCACCAGGCAATGTCGCGGGAGCTGCCGGACCGTTCTGGGATGCGCGAACCGTAGCAGTGCCTGGATCCGTGGCTCTGACGGCTGCCGCCCCTGCTCCGCGCGCGGTGTAGCCGGAGCTCGCGAGCGACGCGACGTTAGCGAAGGTCGCGGTCCCCGGGAGTGGATCAGTGGCTGTGTTGACCAGGTAGCCATCCACCGCCGCGGGAGCAGTGTTGACCATTCTCACGCTGATTTGCCCCGTGGGTGGTGCTTGCGTGTCGTCGCTGATTAGAACGAAATGAGCCGTCTTCGCCCGCGCGCTACCGGTTAGCAGCAGCGTCACTCGCGTATCCGCAGTGATCGTCACGGATTCGTCGTCGATAATCTGCGACGTCACCGCGATGTTAGTGCTGGTTGGGAACACTCTGAAATGGCGACTTCCCGCTTCGGTCGCAAAATAGACCGTTCCCGCGCGGTAGTTCAGATTATTTGCCACGGGCGAAAACTCGATCTGATCGACCGCGTGGATATCGACAGCGCCGGTATCATTCAGGGCATTGATAAAACGCACCTGCGCGGTCGGTGGAATGTTTGGAGTAGTGACTTTGTCGCCTCCGCACGCGCTGAGCGCGACCGAGGCCGCAGACAAGATTGCAATACTAGTTAGGCGCATTAGCAGTACTCCGGAATGTTTGTAAATCAAAAAACGCTGGTATCGGATTGTATCTCGTTCACTATTGCTGATTGCCGCCGCCGCCGTTGTTCGTACGTCCTTCACTGCCGAATCCGAGCAAACTGCGCGACCCAATGAAAGCGGCTACCGCCCCCACCGCGACTGCGACAGTCAGCCATGTGCGACTAGCTGAAAAGCGACGTTCTGATGCCTGATCGAACAGACTGCGTCCGATCGTCAAGCGCTCACCATTCCACTTGTTCGATTGACCATTCAGATAACCGACTCTCGCCACACTGAGCGAAAGAGCTGAGTCCGAAGTTCCAACCACCTTACCTTCTACTTCCTGTCCGGTCGGGCCAATGCTATCGCCCAGTGCGACGCGGCCGCGGTCGTTAAGCTGAAGCACCAACTGCGTTCCCTGTCCCGGCGACGCAGGCGCGGGACTGTACACGTAGCATCCCGAAGCAACGCCCATCAGAAACGCCGCCACGCAACCCTTCCAGACTCTGCCGCGTGCGCCGTCGGCCAAATCCCGACGGCGCGTCATATTGAACACGCTAACTCCTAGAAGCCGTAGGTTCCTTTAGCCGCCCGATTCTGATCGGTGGTGTACAGGGACAGGTTCTGGCGAGCATACAATTCCTCCCAAGGTACCGGCCATTCGAGCACCGTACCCTGCGCGAGATCGCCCCAGCCGCGCGAGTCTATGTACCACTGCGCGTAACCGGTGAAAGCCGTCTCGAGTCTCTTTTCCCACTTCATCGCCTCATATACGCTGCCGCACGCCGTCGTCGTATAGCTGGGTGGCTGCGGCACTCGCGGAACGCAGGCATTACCGCCCGGGA
>DASTGU010000016.1:0-7052 GCA_035718845.1 Gemmatimonadaceae bacterium
CCCGCAAACAACAAATACCCGAACCGCGCCGCTCCGTCGGACGCCAGCGTCGCCAACGTGTCGGGCGACTCGTTGATGTAACAGTCGTCGAGGTTGCGCAGGTAGTCGTGGACCGAGCCGGAATACTCGCCGTCGGCAATCACCGCCACGAACAGATCGACGAGATCGTAGCCAGCTTCGGCCGCGGCGCTCACGATCCCGACCGGATCCGAAAGGCTGCACCACGAAAGCGCGAGCGCGTCGGGCCGGAGCTCTTCCGTCAACTCGAGCGCGCGAAGGAGATGCGCGGTGCCGTGCGGACCCGCGCCAGCCTCGATCTCCATCGTCTTCCCCGGCGGCTCAGGAACGTACGGCGGATTACAAATCAGCAAATGCAGACGTTCTCGCCGAAGCAGATCGAGTGTCCCAGGCGCCCACAAATCCGAAACCGCAAATCGCGCGCGATCTGCCAGGCCCAGTGATCGCGCGTTCTGCTCGGCAATCCGTGCCGCCTCCGGATCGACATCGAGCCCCAACAACGTCGAACGCAACGCGGCTTCCCGCTGCCCACTCCCCGCTTCCCGCTGCCCACGTCCAACTTCCCGCTTCCGACTTCCCGCCTCCCCCCTCCCGCCTCCCACCTCCCGCAACAGATATAACCCCACCAACCCGCTTCCCGAAGTGAGCTCGGCGATGCGCGTATCGGCGGGCTCGCGAACAAGATCTGTCGCCGACTCCGCGGCACAAACGCAAAGGAGCGTGTCCTCCGGAGAGAAGAACGCGCTGAACGCAAATGGCGGGACGAAGGGCTCCAACCGCCACGCCTCGCTGAGAAGCGACTTCATCGATGAAAGGCTTACGTCTTGCAAAACATGAGACCCGTATTGCAAGCACTGAACCTGTCGTTCCGGTGGGCGGATTACAATTTCATGCTGAAATCGATAGAGCTTCCTACAGTAGCTGTCGTCAGACGCTTGCCCGGTGAGCCGGTGTCGAACGAATCGCTCGCCGACCGTCTCACCGCCCTGCTCGATTCTTCCGACCTCGACGCCGTGCTCGAAGGAGATGTCGGCCTCGAAGAGCGCCTGATTCATCTGGCCAGAGATCTCGGGCGCGCAGCGTATCCCGACGACAAAACCACCGATCGCCGCACCGAGCCATGGATAAGCCACGCGTCACGCTCCGATTTCCATCGGGCGCTGCTCGCTCTCTACAAACAACACGTTCAAATCGCGCCCGCCGGACGCAACGCGTACCAGTTCCATCCCTTCGTTTGCCGGATGATGCTGGAGCTCGAGCGCCCGTGGGAGAAAGAGCTGCTTCGTCGCGCGCACCGCGAGGCTTCGCTAACCCTTAGAGATCTCCCCGCGGATCCGAAAGAATTCGCGCGCTGGTACCAGCTCGCCGCCTTCAATCATCCGCTCTACGAGCACGACCTCTACGCGTTCCTCGCATCAGAGGCGTCGATGCCACAGCTGGAGTGGTTTCTCAGAATGGAATGCGCCGGCGAGGCTGCGTTCGACGATCTCGTCGCGCTCGCCCAGGTCGGTACACGCGGCGAAGTGAAGATGGAAATGGCGAGAAACTACTGGGACGAGATGGGGCGCGGACGAGATCAGGCAGTGCACACCCATCTCTTCCATCAGCTGATCGACGATCTCCACATCTCCGCACCCGACGCCAGCGAATTACACTGGGAAGTTCTGTCGGGCATCAATCTCATGATCTGGAGCTGCATCCACCGCCGCAACGTCTTCCGCGCCCAGGGCGTACTCGGCGCCGTCGAATTGCTCGCGCCCCAGCGCTGCACCCGCGTCGTCCACGGCGCGACTCGACTGGGCATCCGCAAGAAAACCGTCGTGTACTACGGCGCGCACGCGATCATCGATATCGGGCACGCGGAAGGGTGGCTAACCCACGTGATCGAAGCGCAGGTGCGAGAGCTTCCCGATTCGCGACTGGGAATTGCCGAAGGACTGATCGCACGCGCCGACGCGAGCCTGGATTATTTCGACTACTGTCTTAGCGGGTGCCTGACGATCTAGGCGCGCGCAGAGCCGACGGAGGCCCGAGGACTAAATGCATTACTGATTGCTGATTAAGTGAGGATTTCAGACAACCGAGGACCCTCAATCGTCATCCATCCTCGAGTGTCATCCATCCTCACTTAATCAGCAATCAGCTATGCCGTTAGTCCTCAGGCCTCGGTCCTCAACAAGACCACACCCCGGCGATCCAGGCGCGCGTTAGAGGCCCGGACAAGGCGCGACCAAAAAGATCGACGCGCTATTCGCGATCACCACGATCAGAAACGTCACGCTCACAAGAACTCCCGAGAGTGCCATGAAGCGCGTCCGCCCCTCGCCAGTCTCGAGCAACCCTGCCGGATGCGCATGCTCGCGCGCTTTGCCCGTGCTCTCGTGATGCTCGGTGCGGGTGCGCGTCCAATCGCGCCACGCGACTGCTGCACCGGCTACGCATAGCAGAATCGCGAACAGACTCACCGCGAAGAGTAACCCGCGCAGGCCAGTCATCGGAGGCGAGGCCAATGGGAAGAGCTGCGGGTAGCATTGGTGCGATGTGATCGCTGAATCCGCCAGCTCTTGTACCGTCCACGCAGCCGGGCCAGCGACAAAGCCGAACCAGAGACCGGTCAGCGCGACCTGATCGCGCGCGGGGGCGGGATGTTCAGCCATGCTAGCGCATGTGAGGCGTGAGGTACAGCGACGTGAACACCGCCAGCCACACCACGTCGACGAAATGCCAATACAAAGCGACGTTGCTGACCGCTTCGTGCCGTGCTCGCGAGAAATGTCCGCGCAGCGAACGGATCAGCACCACCACCAGCATCACCAGACCAACGAGCACGTGCGCGCCGTGGAACCCAGTGATGGTGTAAAACAGCGAGCCGTATGCATCGTGGGTAATCGAGATCTTCTCTCGAGTGTACTCGACGACCTGCAGAGAGAGAAAAATCACGCCGAGCGCGATCGCGACGCCGAACCACTTGCTCAGCGATTTGTCGTTGTCGCGACGGATCTCACGCGTTCCCAACAAAACGGCAACGCTACTCGCGATCAAAATCAAAGTGTTGACGAGCGGCAATGGAATCCCCGGAGCGACAGCAGGCCATGCGTTCGTCGATTGCGACGCGAGATAGTAATAGCTGAAAAGCAGATAACCGAAGAAGGCGCCTTCAGTCGCAACTACGCACGCCATGCCCCACCAGCCGATGTCGTGTCGGCGGTCCTGGCCGAGTGGGAGAACGCCGAACTCGGTGTCGATGGTGCGGTCATCGGTCGCCACCTTCGCCGGCCACAGCCAGGTGATCGCACACGCCGCGGTTGCGACGACGCCAATCGCCGAGATCCAGATCAACGAAAAGAGAAGCCCGTACGCGATGATGCCGACCGAGACCGCGAGCGCCAACGGCAGCCACGTGTCCTTCGGCATCTGCAGCACCGCGCTCGGCTCGGCGTCCAGCGGCGTGGTCGCAAACGTCTCGCGACCCCTCGCCAGCACCGGACCTTTGCGCAGTGTCGAGCGCGACGCCCCTTCGTTCAGTCTGTCTTCCCACAGCGGATGACGGCTCCCGACGGTCGGGATCACCGCGAAGTTGTAAGGCGGCGGGGGAGACGGCGTGCTCCACTCGAGAGTGCCAGCGTCCCACGGATTCGGTCCCGCGATCGCACCACGCTTGCGACTGACCCAGACGTTGATGGCGAAGACCAGCACGCCAATCGCGAAGATGAAGGCGCCGATCGTCTCGATAAGGTTGTACGCGTCCCAACCGTAACCAGCTGGATAGGTGTAGATGCGACGCGGCATCCCCAGCAGACCGACAATGTGCATCGGGAAGAAAACCACGTTCGCGCCGATGAACATCAGCCAGAAATTCCAGGTGCCGAGTCGCTCGTCCATCATCCGGCCGGTGATCTTGGGAAACCAGTAGTAGACGCCCGCGATCACGGGGAAGACGTTGATGCCGACGAGCACGTAGTGCAGGTGCGCGACGACGAAGTAGGTGTCGGTGAGCTGCCAGTCGAGTGGAACCGCAGCAGTCATCACGCCACTCACGCCCCCGATGACGAACAGCGCAACGAAGCCGACCATGAACTTCATCGGCGTGGGGTACCATGGTTTTCCATCCCACAGGGTGCCGAGCCACGCAAAAACGGCGACGGCGCTGGGAATGGAAATGAAAATGCTGGCGCCACCGAAGAAGGCGAGCGCGAGCGGCGCGATGCCAGTTGCGAACATGTGGTGCAGCCACACACCAAAGCCGAGCATCGCCGTCATCACGGTGGCCATCGCGACGAAGGTGTACCCGACGAGCGGCCGTCGGCAGAACGTCGGCAGTGCGTCAGAGACGATTCCCATCGCTGGCAGCACGATCACGTAGACCCACGGATGTCCGAACATCCAGAAGAGATGCTGCCAGAGCAGTGGATGTCCCCCGGCTGCGGCATCGTAGAAGTGCGTGCCAATGCGGCGATCGAGATAGAGCATCACCGCTGCCGCCGACAGCGCAGGCAGCGCGAAGATGTTGGCGATCGATGCCGTCAAAGTCCCCCAGACGATGATCGGCATTCGATTCAGCGACATGCCGGGCGCGCGGGTCTTGAACAGCGTCGTAATGAAGTTGATCGATCCGACCGTCGTCGAGATCGCGAGCAGCAACAGCGTCAGCGCGTAGAAGTCGATGTTGATTCCAGGATTGAACTCGCGCGACGCGTAAGGCACGTAGTCGAACCAGCCGGCGTTAGGCATCGCGCCGAGCGGCATGCTGGTGTAGAGGAAAATGCCCGAGACGAGATAGGTCCAATACGAGAGGGCATTGAGTCGCGGGTACGCCATGTCGCGCGCGCCGAGCATCAGTGGCCACAGATAGTTGCTGAATCCGGACAGCACTGGCGCGGCGTAGAGGAAAATCATGGTGACGCCGTGCATGCTGAACAGCTCGTTGTACGCGTTGGCGGACAATATGTGCTCGCCGCTCAGCGCCAGCTGACTGCGCATCAACAGTGCTTCGATGCCGCCGATGACGAGGAATGCAATCGACGTGATGAGGTAACGCTTGCCGATGGTCTTGTGGTCGACACTCGATAGAGTGCCGCGCCAACCGGCGGGCGTTTCCCAGATCTCCTCGAGCTCGTGGACGGGTGCGGCTTCTGCGAGCGTCGCCATCAGCGCAGAGTCTCCAGATAGGCGATGACGGCGCGCGTCTCGGCGGAGTCCAGCGATATCGCCGGCATGCGCGCGCCTTCCTTGATTCCGGGCGCGTTGTGAATCCAGCGCGCGAGATTGCCGGGCGTGTTGTCGATTGCACCGGCGCCAATGGTCGGACGCGAGGCGAAGTGCGTCAGCTCTGGCGCGTACCGTCCGAGCGCCGGCGTGCCCGCAACCGCGTGACACGCTCCGCAGGAGCGAATGAAGATCGTTTGCCCTGCCTGCGTTTCCGCGTTGTTCGGCGGCAGAGCCTCGGCGCGACGCTGCTGCGCCCAGCTGTTGAACTGTGCCGGCGATTCCGCGGTGACGCTGAGTGCCATCGCGGCGTGCTGCAGACCGCAGTACTCACCACACATCCCGCGCGAGATGCCTGGTTTGTCCGCCTCGAGCCACATCTCGTTTTCCTGCCCGGGAATTACGTCGGTCTTGCCTGCGATCTGCGGCAGCCAGAAACTGTGGATCACATCCGCGCTGTGCAGTCGCACGCGCACTGGCACTCCAACGGGGAGATGAATTTCATTGGCAGTGGTGAAGCCAAGATTCGGATTGGATGCATCGCTGTAGGTGATCTCCCACCACCATTGGTGACCGGTGACATCCATGGTGAGCGAAGGCGTTTTCGGCGGGTGCGCGGCCGCGGTGAGTGTCAGCATCGTCCCGATGAAGACGGCGACGAGGATGACGATTGTCGCACCGGTTCCGATGTAGATCCAGTTGAGTCCGCTTGCGATCTGATTGCGATCGACGCTGGCGTGGCGGGAGTAGTCGCCGCGCTTTCGCATCACCGCGACGATGAGCGCGATACAGACGAAGAGGACAACAGCACTGGCGATGGCGGTGAGCCAGACGCCGAGGGTCGCTTCACGATGGCCCGCGTTTCCGGTTGCATCGAGGTAAGAAGTGGTTCCGTTGCAGGCGGCGACCAGAACAACCGACAGAACCAGCGGCGCGCGAATGAGCCTTCGCGGGCCGAGCTCAGTGCACATTGTTCCTGCCTTTGAGCGTGCTGCCGGAGGTCGTATCTTCGTCGGCCAGATCACCCTGACGTCCGCGGTCGGCGAGCGCCGGCGAGAAGGTGCCGCCCTTCGCCTGGATATAGGCGACGACTTTCCAGATCTGGACTGCAGGGATCGATCGACCCCATGCCGGCATTCCCTCCGGTCGTCCCTCGAAGATCGACTTGTACATGTCCGCCGGCGAGCCGCCGTATCTCCAATACGTATCGACGAGGCTCGGCCCCATTCCGCCCTTCAGATCGTAGCCATGGCAGGCCGCGCAATTCATGTTGACGAACAGCTCGTGGCCTTCCTTGATCGCCGCCATGTCGTTGGCGTAGGGATTGGCGATCGTCGTCTCGAAGGTGTTGTTGCCGGCGCCGGCGAGATCACCGATTGCCACGCGCGCGAGATTTCCCTCTGACGGCAATCCAGTGCTGTCGGTGATGTGTACCGCTGCGCTTTGCTGCGGTAGCGTGCGATCGCCGCGTCCGCCACCGCGGACGTCCTGGGTGTCGTTGCGACAATCCGCGATCGACACCGACAGCGTGCACGCTACAGCGCAGCGTAGTAATTGAATGCGCGGGATCATCGATGCGCCCCTCCTTCCGCGTGCGTCGATCCCGAGTCGCTCCCCGCCTTTGCCGGTGAGCTGGCGGGAATGTTTTGCCCGAGCGCGAAGACGTAGTAGGTGCTTCCGCGTGGCGGGAATCCCGGCATGCTTGCGGTCGTCATCGCTCCACCGCCGACTCCGGCGGCGACCGCAACGTATTGATGTCCATCGGGCGCGCGGTAGGTCATCGGCGCGCTGATGATTCCGGATCCGAGCTTGCGCGACCAGAGAACTTT
>DASTGU010000017.1:0-4621 GCA_035718845.1 Gemmatimonadaceae bacterium
TATTCCGGCGTCCACGCTGGCGGCACAGAGCATTGATGATGGACTGATGTTGTCCAGGCGTACGCTCAGTGCTGGTGTTGTTTATTCACACGAAAGCTGGGACCAGTATTGGGAGGGCACTCTCAAGCGCAGCAACGGCAATATCGGTACGCTGACGACGCGCACGGTGACAGCGATGGCCGGGTACGGAATCAGTGATCGTATTGGCTTATTCGCGATGCTGCCATACATCGAGACCCACGCGAGTCAGGGAGTTCTGCGCGACATGAGCGGGTTACAGGACCTCACCCTCGGCGCCAAGCTCAGAATCTTCAGCAGTGGACCAACCAACCACGGCGCGATGAGCGCCTTTGTCGTTGGTACGGGTGCGATCCCAATGAGTCACTACACGCCGGACTTCATGCCGCTGTCGATTGGGACTGCGGGACGACGAGCCGCCGCGAGGGTGACCGTCAACTATCAGTCGAATTCATCGTTGTTCGCGACGCTGTCGAGTGCCTACACGTTCTGCGCGAACGTTCATCTCAATCGCGGCTCGTACTACGACAATGGTCAGTTGTACAACACCAATGAAGTGGCGATGCCGAACGTGATGTTGAGCTCGCTTACAGCTGGTCTGGCTCGCGGGCACTGGATGCTGCCGGTGACATTGACGCAGCAGCACACGCTTGGAGGCAGCGACATCCGTCGACAGGATATGCCGTTCGTGGCGAACCGGATGGACTATGTGAAGCTCGATGCCGGTGCGATGTACTCGCTGCCGGCGAATTTTGCAGTGCACGTCGGCGCTGGCCACGTATTGAGCGGACGCAACGTCGGTCAATCAACTACCTTCACCACGGGGCTAATGTATGAGCTTCACCTCTAGGCCTCGCGTGGTGTCGGTCACGAACCATCGCGCGTTTGGAATCGCCGCGTGCGCGGCGATGCTGGCGGTCAGTGGATGCGACAAGGCAGTAAATCCTATTGAGCCGCTGCCGCCACTCGATCCGTCGTCAATCGAAGCGACGGCAGGAACGTGGCGGATGATTCTGTTGACGGGCCCGACGCAGATTGCCGTTCCAGCACCAGCGGCAACGACGTCAGCGGCTTATCTCGCCGAGCTCGATGCAATCAGGACGGGCCAGAAGACTCTCACGTCTGAACAGCGGTCATCGATCGCTTACTGGAGCGGCGGTGGCGTAATGCGCTGGAACCAGATTGTGCGCGAACTGGTCGCTCGCTACAACCTGCCTCCCGCGCCGCGCGACGATGGCGGTTATCCAGTGCCGGATGCGGACAATCCGTACGGCGATCCGGCATTCCCATTTGCAAATCCGGTTTATGCCGCGCGGGCCTATAGCTATGTCAGTGCCGCGCAATATGACGCACTGAAGGCCGCGTGGTACTGGAAGTTCCAGTACAACAGGTTGTCACCTGCGAAGATCGACAACACCATCAACCCGCTGGTTCCGATCTCCGATCTTCCGTCATATCCGTCGGAGGATGCGGTGATCTCGGGAGTAACGGTCGAGATGCTCAAGGTTCTGTTCCCGGCCTCGCTCGAAGAGATCACCTTGAAGGCGGCCGAACAGCGCAACGCGGCACTTCTCTCGGGCAAGGCGACTGCGAGCGATCTGGCCGCGGGTCTCGCCCTCGGCAAGTCCGTGGCAGCGTTGTTTCTCTCTCGCGCGGCTGGTGACGGCATGCGCAACGCAGGCGGTACCCCGGCGGTATGGAAGGCATTTGTGGATACCTCCGTCGCGCATGGCGAGATCCCGTGGATCAGTCAGGATATTCCGGCGCGGCCGCCAATGCTGCCACTGTTCGGGCAGGTGAAGGCGTGGAATATGACCCCTGCGGATATCGTTGCGGAGCGTCCTCCACCACCACCATCGACGCAGTCACAACAAATGAAGGACGAGCTGGCGATCGTGAAAAAGACCGCCGCGCATCTAACCGATGCGCAGCTCGCGATCGCCCAGAAGTGGAATGACGGCGCCGGTACATACTCGCCGCCGGGCCACTGGAATGACGTCGCACTCCAATATGTGCGCGATGCGAAGATGAGCGAGGTGCGCGCCGCGCGCGTGTTCGCGCTGCTCAACATGGCGATGCACGACGCTGGTGTCGGCTGTTGGGAGGCGAAGTTCCATTACTTCAATCCACGTCCGTCGATGCTCGATCCCGACATCAAGACGCAGATCGGTTTGCCGAACTTCCCGTCCTACACGTCGGGTCATTCGACCTTCTCGGCGGCTGGAGCAGCGGTGTTGTCGTATCTATTCCCAGGCGGCGCCGACAGCTTCGCAGCGATGCGGGATGAAGCCGGGATGTCGCGGGTGTACGGGGGTATTCACTACCCGATCGACATCGCTGCCGGCAAGGCGCACGGAGAGAGGATCGCGGGGTACACGCTGCGGTTCGCTCAGGGGGATGGGGCTCAGTAGGAACGACCAACTGAAAACTACCAGCTTGCGGCTGGCGGCTTTTGGCCGGCGGCGCCGAGCTAAGAACGGCCAGCGAAAAAACTCGCTGGCCGTTTGGTTTTGTTGAAGCTCGAAGCCGCCTGCTGAAAGCCGCCAGCCGCAAGCTGGTCGTTTTCAGTTAGTCGTTCACCTATGCCGAGATCGGCAGCTCCGCCTTCCGGCCATCATCGATCCCGTACCCAATCGCGATTGTCGCCAGGACGAGCGCGGCGGAGGTGAACATTGGGATGGAGCGGCCGAAGTGGTCGTAGGAGAAGCCGGCCCATAAGGGAACGAGGACGCGGGCGAGACCGCCGAAGGTTTGCTGGACGCCCATATAGAGACCGCGCTCGCGACTCGAGATGACACGCGACAACATCGACGTCACGCAGGGGAAAGTGAACGCGGTTCCGAGTGGCACCAGCGCGACCGCAATCGCGAGACTGACGTAGCCACGCGCGAGTGGCAGTGTCGTCAGCCCGAGCGCCAGCATCGCCAGCCCGATTCGTGATAGATATGCCTCGCCATAGCGATCTACCATCTTGCCGAGTATTCCGGCGCGCGTGATGACTGAAATCGTCCCTACGTAAGTGTAGAAAATCCAGATGCGATCCTTACCGACACCGAATTGGTCGGCGAGAAATAGCGCGAGGATCGCCATCAGCCCGGAGAAGGCGCCCATCGCGATCGCGTAAATCCAGATCAGTCGCGGCGCCGGCTCGCTTGGATGGGTGAGAACGTTGGTGATCGCAGTGCGCGACGCGCGCGGTTTCTTTTCGTGCGCCTCGGTCATGTCGCGCGACTCGCGCAGGAATCGCCAGGCGAAGAAGATGTTGATCGCGCAGAGGGTTGCCGCGGCGACGCCAGGGCCGCGCGATCCGAACTTTAGCGCGGCGGATCCAATCGCGGGGCCGATCGCGACACCGACATTGGTTGCGGCCGACAACCAGCCCAGCGCCTTCGCCCTGTTCTGCGGTTCGACGGAGTCCGCGACGTAAGCCTGGATTACGCCGACAGTACCACCGCCGGCGCCTTGCACCAGTCGCGACAACAGCAGCAACCAGATCGAATTCGCAAACGCGAAAACCAGGTAGGCGATTCCCGCAGCCGAGAGACCAACGAGCAGCGCGGGGCGTCGGCCGTACTTATCCGAGAATCTTCCCCATATCGGCGCACTGAGCAGCTGCGCGGCGGTGAACGCGCCCATCAAAATCGCCACGACCAGCGCGCCGCCGCCCATGTCGCGTGCGTAGAAGGGCAGCAGTGGGATAATCATCAGCAATCCCACCATGTCGACGAAGTTGGTGACGATCAGCACGGCCAACTTCGCGTTGGCGGCGCGCGAGATGTGACCGCGCACTCCTGATGGCATTAACCCTCAGCCTTGCCGAGCGCTGCTGGCGGGACCGCTCGACCGACCACGCCTGCCAATGCAATGATGGTGAGGACATAGGGAATCATCTCGACGAACTGCGACGGGATGGCGTGGCTCCCCTGGAGCTGAATCTGGAAAGTCTCAGCGGCGGCGAATAATAGACACGCGGCCGCGGCGCGAACCGGATCCCATCTGCCAAAGATCACTGCCGAGATCGCGATGAATCCGCGACCGGCGGTCATTTGATCGGTGAACTGGTGCTGGTCGAGCGCCAGGTAAACGCCGCCCAGCGCGGCGAGGACGCCGGAGATTGCCACCGCGACGTAACGCACGCGACTGACGCTGACGCCGACGCTCTCGGCGGCGTCGGGATGTTCACCGGCGGCGCGAACGCGCAGCCCGAATGGCGTCTTGTAGATCACGAAGGCGACGACGGGCGCGATAAGCAGGCCGAGCCAGAGCAGCGGGTTGTCGAAACCACCGGCTTTGATGTTGCCCCCGAACCCGGCGACGCGTGGCGAGTTCGACGAGCTCGCGAAGAAGAGCTTGAGGAAAAACCTCGTCACACCGATCGCCAGCAGATTGATGGCAACGCCGACGACGACCTGATCGGCGCGATAGCGAATGCTGGCAACGGCGTGAATGGCGCCGAATATCAATCCGCCGATGATCCCCGCGAGAACGCCGACCCACGGGCTACCGGAGTAGTGGGTGCCCAAAACTGCGGCAAATGCGCCGCTGAGCATGAAGCCTTCGAGGGTCAGGCTGACGATTCCCGCGCGCTCGGCGACGACGCCAC
>DASTGU010000018.1:0-8356 GCA_035718845.1 Gemmatimonadaceae bacterium
AGAACGAGCGGTGTCCCGATGGGCAGTGCGAGACCGATCAGCGCTGCGGCGAATCCACCCGCAGCGAGCTGGCTTTCGCCTCCGATGTTGAACAGACCCGCGCGCAAACCAAAGGACACGGCAAGGCCAGTGAAGGCGAGCGTGGTCGCCTTGTACAACACCTGACCGAATCCATACGCATTGCCCCAGGTGCCCTCGAGCAGCAGGCGGTACACGTTCGCCGGCGACTGGCCATAGCTGAGAATCAGTAAGTCGCCACATACCAGGGCAACGAGCAGGGCGACGAACGGCGGCAGCAGCGCTTCTTCAGCGCGCTCGCGCCAGGGCGTGGCGGAGAAAGTCGGCTGGGTTCCGCCGGCGAGTGATGACTCCGTCACGCAGCCGATCCTTTTCGAGTGCCGATCATGTATTCGCCGAGTGATTCTTCGGTCGCTTCGCTCGCCGGCATCACTACCGCAAACTTGCCGCGGTACATCACCGCGATGCGATCGGAGAGGGCGAGCACCTCGTTCAGTTCCGCGCTCACGAGGAGAATCGCCTTATTCCTGGCGCGCGCATCGAGCAGCTGCTGATGAATGAACTCGATCGCGCCGACATCGACGCCACGGGTCGGCTGCGATGCGAGCAGCACCGAGAAATCGCGGCCCATTTCCCGGGCGACGACGATCTTCTGTTGATTTCCACCAGAAAGCGCGCGGGCAGCAAGAACCGGATTTGGCGGACGAATGTCGAACGACGCGATCTCGTGCTGCGCGTTATCCATCACCCGATCGCTGTCGATGATGCCGCGCTTCGAGAATTCCCGCTCGAGGCCGAGAATCAGGTTGTCGCCAACGGTGTACTCGAGGATCAATCCGCGACGGTGTCGGTCCTCGGGAATATGCGACAGTCCCGCTTGGTGGCGTTGGGCGACACTGCGTCGGGTGACATCGGCGCCGTCGATCAGCACGTCGCCGGCGAACACAGGGCGCAGGCCGGCGATCGCTTCGATCAGCTCGGTCTGCCCATTCCCTTCGACACCGGCAATGCCAAGGATCTCGCCGGGTTTGACGCTGAAGCTCACACCATCGACAACGCGAATTCCTGCCGAGCCCATCACGCTAAGGTTGCGCACCTCGAGTCCCTGATTGGGTCGCGGTGATTCCTTGCGCGCGAGCGGTTGCACCCGCTTTCCCGCGGATAGCGACACTTCGCGCCCGACCATTTGCCGCGCAATCTCCGACGGATTCGTCTCGGATGTCTTGAGTCGGGCCACAGTCTGACCGCCGCGCATCACCGTGATGGTATCGGACAGGTCGACGACTTCGTCGAGGCGATGCGTGATAAGCACGATGGTGTCGCCGTTGTCGCGCAGACGGCGGAGCACCGTCCACAGCTCGCGCACCTCGGGCGGAGAGAGCACCGCAGTCGGCTCATCGAGCACCAGAATCTTGGCGCCGCGGAAGAGAACCTTGAGAATCTCGACGCGTTGCGCTTCACCGACGGACAAGCCGGAAACCAGTCGGTCCGGCGCGATCACAAGGCCGGTTTCGTTCGACAGCTGGCGGACGTCGTCGGCCGCGCGCGCGTAGTTGAGCATCACGCCTCTCGTCTTCGGCTCACAGCCCAGCACCAGATTCTCGGCCACAGTGAGCGTCGGAACCAGCATGAAGTGCTGATGGACAACGCCGATGCCCGCCGCGATTGCTTCGCTGGTCGACCAGCCAGTGACGTCACGACCAAAGACCTCGACGGTCCCCGCATCCGGCTTCATCAAGCCGCCAAGGATGCGCATCAAGGTCGATTTTCCGGCGCCGTTCTCGCCGACGAGCGCGTGTATCTCGCCCGGCATCACCTCGAGCGATGCGCCACGATTGGCTTTGACCGAGCCGAAGGATTTGTCGATCCCGGCCATGCTTATGGCGGGAGGCGGGAGGGGAGAGGCGAGAGGCGGTACTGCAGACTGAGGCCCCGAATTCGCGAGGGGCATATCATCTCCTTTTTCCCGCCTCTCGCCTCTCGCCTCTCGCCTCCCGCGGTCCGCCTCCCTCATCTCGTGCTGGGCACGCGAATTCGCCCTGCGATAATCTCCTGCTTGAGCTCTTCTACCCGGGCGCGCGCGCTATCGGGAATCAGCGCGCGATTGCGGTTGTCGTAGATGTAGCCGACGCCGCCTTCCTTCAGGCCGAACGAGTAAATGCCGCCCTTGAAGGTCCCGTTCTCGACGCGGCGGATCACATCGAACGTCGCCGTGTTGACGCCCTTTACCATCGACGTCAGCACGTGACCGGGCGCTTCGTCGTTCTGATCGGAATCAACACCGATCGCGAGCTTGTTCGTCGCGCGCGCAGCCTCGAACACGCCCTGACCCGTCGCGCCAGCGGCGTGGAAGATGACCTCGACGCCCTGATTGTACTGGCTGAGTGCGAGCTCTTTCCCCTTGCCTGGATTCTTGAACGCGTCGGGTGTCACGCCCGCGTACTGCGCGATGACCTGGCAGGTGGGGCAGACCTTGAGCACACCGGCGCGGTAGCCCGCCTCGAATTTGTGAATGAGTGGGATATCCATCCCGCCCACAAATCCAATTTTCCGGGTGTGACTGACGAGCGCCGCCAGTGCCCCGACGAGATACGATCCCTCTTCCTCGCGAAACTTGAGTGCGGCGACGTTGGGCGGCGGAGGGATGACGTTGCCGGCGGAGTCAGTCGCCAGAGCGTAGTCGATGCCCGCGAACGCAGTCTTCGGATACTCCTTGGCGAGGTTGCTCAGGTCGTCGGTGAAAATGAAACCGACACCAATCACCAGGTTCATACCCTCGGCGGCCAGCAATCTCAGTCCAGCTTCGCGATCGGCGCCTTCGCCCGGCTCGATGAAGCGAATATTGGAGCCGAGCATTTTGGTGGCGCTATCGGCGCCAGCGTAGGCGCCGTCGTTGAAGGACTTGTCGCCGCGTCCACCGACGTCGAGCACGATACCAATTTGTACTTTCGAATTTTGCTTCCCCTCGGCCTGGGCGCTCCGTCGAGTGAAAAGGAGGGCGATGTGTACGGCGAGGAGGAGGGAAGTGACGACGATCAGTTTTCTCATCTAGAGTGAAGAATCGCCCGAAACACAGGGCGTTGCAAGCAACTGGACCCACTACACAACCGATCTCGGCGGGCGTTGATTTCAGTGCATGGCCGAGCGAGTCAGAACGCGATTTCTGGTCGTGGGTAGCGGTGTTGCCGGGCTTCACACTGCCTGGCGCGCTTCGACCGGCGGTGCAGTCGTCGTGCTTACCAAACGGTCGCTCTTCGATAGCGCGACAGCATATGCGCAGGGCGGAATCGCCGCGGCGCTGGGTGCCGGAGATTCGCCCGAGCTGCATCGCCAGGATACCCTTGCCGCGGGTGCGGCGCTGGCCGACGCCAAGGCAGTTCAGGTGCTCGTCGAAGAGGGTCCAGCCCGAGTGCGAGAGCTGGCGACGGCCGGCGCGCAATTCGATCTCGAGCCGGGCGGCAACTTCAAGCTCGGGCGTGAAGCAGCGCACTCGCGCCGTCGCATCGTCCACGCGCACGGAGATCAGACCGGTGCTGAGGTAGCGCGCACCCTGATCAAGCGCGTCAAAGAGTCGGAGCAGATCGAGGTTTATGAGAAGACTCGTATTCTCGATCTCATTGTCGAAGGCGACGCGGTGTGCGGCGTGCGTGCGGCGGTCGCTGGCAAGCCCGTCGAATTCATTGCTGACGTGACGGTGCTCGCGACGGGCGGATGCGGCCAGGTCTTCCGATACACCACCAATCCTCAGGTCGCAACAGGTGATGGATTCGCGATCGCCCATCGCGCGGGCGTGAAGCTGGCCGATATGGAATTCGTGCAATTCCACCCGACTGCGCTCGACACTCCCGAGAATCCGCTACAGCTGATCTCCGAGGCAGTACGCGGCGAAGGCGCCGTTCTGCTCAATGAAGAGGGCAAGCGATTCATGCTGGAAAAGCATCGTCTCGCTGAGTTGGCGCCCCGCGATGTCGTCGCGCGCGAGATCTTCCGTGAGAAAGTGGGTGGCAAGCATGTGTGGCTCGACGCGCGCTCACTCGGCAAGAATTTCGAGGAGCGCTTTCCGGGAATCTTTGCGATTTGTCGCGCGCGGGGTATCAATCCTTCGACGGATCTGATTCCCGTGACTCCGGCCGCTCACTACATGATGGGCGGAATCGTCACCGACTTACGCGGGCGGGCCAGTCTCAACCGGCTGTATGCGGCGGGCGAAGTGTCTCGCACTGGCGTGCATGGTGCAAATCGACTGGCGTCGAACTCGCTCCTCGAGGGATTGGTGTTCGCCGAGCGTGTGGCGCGTGACATGATCGATTGCCCGAAGCTGCAGGCGGCGCCGCGTAAAAAGAAATGGGAGGTGCCGGTGTTGCGCGACCGTGGCGCGGCCCAGGTCGCGGCGGACAGTGTGCGACAGGTGATGTGGGACTATTGCGGCATCGACCGCAGCGCCAAAGGGCTGAGACTGGGGCTGAGCAAGCTCGAGGAAATCGAGTCCCGGCTTCCCGTTGGTGCGACCGAAGAAGCAAATATGGTCCAGACGTCGCGTCTGATCGCCGAGGCCGCCCTGTTGAGAAAGGAGTCGCGGGGCGGCCATTATAGAAGTGATTTCCCACGCTCCAAACGGAAATGGAGCGGCAAACACATCGAATGGTAGATACCACAGAAAAGCTGTACAAAGAGCTGCAGCAAGAGATCAGGCATCTCGCGCGCGCACGAAACGCGGTGATCCTGTCGCACAACTATGAGCGCTCGGAGGTTCAGGATGTCGCCGATTTCGTCGGCGATTCGCTGGGACTGAGTCGCGAGGCTGCGAAGACGAAGGCGGATGTCATCGTCTTCTGCGGCGTGCATTTCATGGCGGAGACGGCAGCGGTGCTGTCGCCCACCAAGACCGTGCTACTGCCCGATCTTGCGGCGGGCTGCTCGCTGGCAGCGACGATCGATGGCGATCAGTTGCGGCAGTGGAAGTCGGAGCATCCGGGCGCCGTCGTGGTGTCGTACGTGAATACGACCGCTGATGTAAAGGCGGAGAGCGATTACTGCTGCACGTCGGGGAACGCGGTCGAAGTCGTGAACTCGATTCCCGCGGATAAGGAGATTCTCTTTCTGCCCGACATGTTCCTCGGCGCGCACGTGAGACGAATCACCGGCCGCAAGAACATGCACGTGTGGATGGGAGAGTGTCACGTGCACGCCGGTATCGATCCCGAGGACATCAGGCTGCAGCGTGCCGAGCATCCCGGCGCGGAGTTTCTGATTCATCCAGAGTGCGGCTGCGCGACGAGCGTCGTTGAAGCGGTTTCGGCGGGCGATGTCGATCCGGTCGGCGTGCAGATTCTGTCGACCGAGGGAATGATCAAGCGGCCCAAGATCTCGCCCAACGACGAGTTCATCGTCGCGACCGAGGTTGGAATTCTGCACCGGCTGCGGCGGGAGAATCCGACCAAGAAGTTCCATGCGGCTAATCGCGCGGCGGTCTGCGCGTTCATGAAGGTGACGACGCTGCCGAAGGTGTTGAATTCGCTGCAGCGGATGGAGCATCACATCACGGTCCCGGAAGACATTGCGAATCGCGCTCGGCGCGCAATCGAGCGTATGATCGCCATCGGTGGACAGACGCCGCTCTCTCCGGTTCCCGAAATGTCGGACGATCCCGGCGAATGAGTCAGAATCGTGATAAGGAGCTAGCAAACCACGGATTCTTCTGGGAAGAAGGGCTCCATTTCCCGCTGACAAGAACAGAGCTGACGGCACTGGTGACGCAGGCGCTGCAGGAAGACGACACCAAGCACGACATCACGACAGCGGCGACGGTGTTGTCGAATCGCCGCGCGCGTTGCCGGCTGGTGTCACGGCCGAGTGGTGTGATATCGGGACTGCCACTGGCGATCGAGGCGTTCGAGCAGCTGGACCCCGCAGTAACGGTTCGCGTCGAGCATCCTGATGGGTCGCGCGTGCAGGCGCAGACGCCGGTAATGTTCATGTCAGGTCATGCCCGGGCGCTGCTGTCAGCCGAGCGTGTGGCGCTGAATTTCGTGCAGAAGCTATCTGGGATCGCGACGATGACGGCGCGCTATGTGGACGCGGTGGCGGGGACCGGCGCACATATTCTCGATACGCGCAAGACGACACCGCTGTATCGTCGCCTCGAGAAATATGCCGTTCGCTGTGGCGGCGGATTGAATCACCGCATGGATCTGTCGTCCTCGGTATTGATCAAGGACAATCACCTGGCGACGGTGGAGTACGACATACCGCTGGCGGTGAAGCGCGCGCGAGCGCTGGCGCCGGCGGGGATGAAGATCGAGGTGGAGTGTGAGACGCTGGATCACGTTCGCGCGGCGCTCGATGCGGGAGTCGATGTAATCATGTTCGACAACATGCAGCTGATGGAGCTGCGCGAGGCGGTGAAGATCGTGAACCGCAAGGCAGTGACGGAGGCGTCGGGCGGGGTTACGCTGGATACTGTGCGATTGATTGCGGAGACTGGCGTCGACTGGATATCGATTGGCGCGCTGACGCACTCGTCGCCGGCGCTCAATGTCGGATTGGACTTTGACTAACTGCAACAAAAGGTAAGCAGGTTGCAGATCGTGCTGAGAAAGCAGGCGACAGCGTGTGAGTGTGGCGTTCAGGCACTCCATAACTCGGGCAGCGTATGAATGAAGTATGTGAGATCTGCGGATCGCCCAAGGTTGTTGAGATCAAGTGCAAAGTGATTTGCCAGAATTGCGGGACGATTCTCAAATCATGCGCGGATCTCGCTGTTGATTCGTATCCACCCCGCCCACCTGTGGAGTGACGAACATGGATCGTAGGGATTTTCTGCGTTTGAGCGCTGTCGGCGCGGCTGTCGGCTATGGCGGGAACGCACGCGTTGGTGATCGGCTCGCTGAAATAGCTCGCGCTCGCAGCGCGGGCCCGTTCGACATCGCGGCGTTCGAGCTGGAAGAAGCGACGCTCGGCGATCTGCAGAAGTGGATGGCGTCGGGTCGGATGACGTCGCGGTCGATTACGCAGCTCTATCTGAACCGGATCGCGGCGCTCGATCGGAAGGGGCCGTCGCTGCATCATGTGATCGAAGTGAATCCGGATGCGTTGTCGATTGCGGCTTCGCTCGACAAAGAGAGAAAGGCCGGGCGGGTGCGCGGGCCGCTGCACGGCATTCCGGTTCTGCTAAAGGACAACGTCGACACCGCGGACCGGATGACGACGACGGCGGGATCGCTTGCCTTGGCCGGCTCGATTCCACAGCAGGACTCGACGGTGGCGGCGAAGCTGCGCGCGGCCGGCGCAGTGTTGCTCGGCAAAGCGAATCTCAGCGAGTGGGCGAATTTCCGGTCTTCGCATTCGACCAGCGGCTGGAGTGGGCGCGGTGGTCAGGCTAAAAACCCTTACGTGCTCGATCGGAATCCGTGCGGGTCGAGCTCCGGATCGGGCGGAGCAGTGTCGGCGAATCTGTGCGCAGTCGCGATCGGCACCGAGACCGACGGATCGATCGTGTGTCCGTCGTCGGCGAACGGAATCGTGGGAATCAAGCCGACCCTAGGTCTGGTGAGTCGCGCGGGAGTCGTGCCGATCGCTCACAGCCAGGACACCGCGGGTCCGATGGCGAGAACGGTGCGCGACGCGGCGATCCTGTTGAACGCGATCGCGGGAGTGGATGCCCGCGACAGTGCGACATCGGCATTGAGCGCGCGTCAGCCGGTTGATTACACGCAGTCTCTCGACGCGAACGGATTACGTGGGGCGAGGATCGGTATCGCGCGGGCGAAGTTCTTCGGCTATAGCGATGTCACCGACAAAGTGATCGATGCTGCGATCGATGCGATGAAGCAGCAGGGTGCGGTGATCGTCGATCCGGCGAACATCGAGACGGCGGGCAAGTTCGACGACAGCGAGTTCGACGTGCTGCTCTACGAGTTCAAGGCGGATCTCAACAACTATCTGGCATCCCTCGGTCCGAAGGCGCCGGTCAAGTCGCTGCAGGACATCATCGCCTTCAACGAGCAGCACCGTGATGAGGAGATGCCGTGGTTCGGGCAGGAGATCATGATTCAGGCGCAGGCGAAGGGGCCGCTCACGACGCCGAAGTACCGCACCGCGCTGGCGAACGGGAAGCGGCTCGCCGGAGCCGAAGGCATCGATGCCGCGCTGCGCGCGCATCGGCTCGACGCGATCGTCGCGCCGACCGGCGGCCCGGCGTGGACGACCGATCTCGTGAACGGCGACCACTTCACCGGCGGCTACTCGTCCGCGTCGGCCGTCGCGGGCTACCCCCACGTGACGGTGCCGGCGGGCACGGTGCGCGGGCTCCCGGTCGGGCTGTCGTTCTTCGCCGGGG
>DASTGU010000019.1:0-6436 GCA_035718845.1 Gemmatimonadaceae bacterium
CTTCGAAATCCGCGTCGATGGCGTCGCCAAGAATCCGCGTCTGGCGCTCGAGAGCAGAAGCGGCGAGCCGATTCCCGCCGGCGAGCGCGCGCTCTTCCAGAGAATGCGCCAACAGACCCTGGCCAGCCTCAATCAGGCTCACCTCGCGAACGCCGAATAACGCCGCCAGAATCTCGCAGGATTTATCTTCAACCCGGGCAAACCGCCCGGGTTTTTTTTTTTGACTACGGACTCGGGAACTGGCGACTACCCACTTAGCCTTAACGCGGTAAAAGGTGGGAGTAGCGTAGCTACCTGGTACCAGATCAGCCCGGAGCTAACTGGTTCCCGGCGCCTGTGCTACACGCACCTCTTACCGCGTTAACCCAGAATCACGGTACTGGCAGTCCGCAGCTTTCTTCAACCGAGCCATATGGCAAATAGAATCCTGCGCCGCACGGGAGATGTCCCGACGCGATCGCTATGGAAGAAAATCAAAGACGTTGCCCTGATGGACGTCGGCGCGATCGTGCGCGCCGGATCGATTCAGGGCTCTCTGGAAAAACTCGAGGAGCTGTTGCTCGAGGCGGACTTTGGTGTGCCCACCACAATGCGCCTTGTCGCCGAGATCGAGGGCCAGGCCAAGCGCGGCTTCATCAAGACCCAGGATCAGTTCCTGGAGTCGCTCGAGAAGGGAATCGAGAATTCGCTGCGCTCGGGGAACAGCGATCCCGGCCTCGTGCTCGCGGCCAGCAAGCCAACTGTGATCCTCGTCGTGGGAGTGAACGGAGCTGGGAAAACCACCTTCATCGGCAAGCTATCCGACTTCCTGCGGGCGAATAGGATGTCGGTGCTCGTCGGTGCTGCCGACACCTTCAGAGCTGGCGCAATCGATCAGCTACGAGCCTGGGCGCAGCGCACGGGGGCAGACTTCGTGGGCGGCACGCCAGGCTCTGATCCGGCCGCGGTCGCCTTCGATGCGGTCGATGCCGGGATCACCCGCAACAAGGACGTGGTGATCGTAGATACGGCCGGCAGACTGCACACCAGTGGGTCGCTGATGGAAGAGATGAAGAAAATCAATCGCGTAATCGGCAAGCGACTTCCGGGTGCGCCGCACGAAACGCTGCTGGTGCTCGATGGTACCATCGGGCAAAACGCCGTCGCCCAGGCGAAGACTTTCGCGGAAGCGATTCCGGTCACCGGCCTTGTCGTTACGAAGATCGACGGAACCGCCAAGGGCGGGATCGTGCTCGCAGTCCACGACGCGCTCGACATCCCCGTGAAATTCATCGGCATCGGTGAGAAGGCAACTGACCTGGAATCCTTTGATCCAGCCGTGTTCGCTCGAGAGGTGCTCGAAGGATAGATGGCCGCCGGCACTGAGGAGCGGCGCGGCAAGGTCTATCTCGACATGCCGGTCAACTACCTCAAGGGCGTTGGCCCGGTGCGGGCGGAATCGCTGCGGCGACTTGGTATCGTCACCGCGCGCGATCTGCTTTATCACATCCCGCATCGCTACGAGGACGCGAGCACCATCTCGCCGATCGCGTCGCTCGAGCCGGGGATGGATGGCACCATCATCGGCAAGGTCATCTCGAAGGGAATCATCCCGACCCGCAAAGGCCTTCGAATTTTCCAGGCGGTGCTGCAGGACGACAGCGGAATGATCGAGGCGTCGTGGCCGGGCCAGCCATTTCTCGATCGCAGTATCGAGAAAGGCGACATCATGCTGCTCACGGGCTCCGTGCGATTCTTCCACGGCCGCCAGCTCCAGCCGCGCGAGTTCATCCAGCTCGGCCGCGACGAAGACGACATCAAGGGCGGAAAGGTTCTCGCCGTTTATCCCGCGACTGAAGGACTGTCCTTCAAGGTCATTCGCGGAATCATCGACGCGCATCTCGACGCTTTGCTGCCGCTCGTCAAGGAATACTTGCCGACGGCAATTCTTCGCGAGGTCGGTGTGCCATCACTGCCTGAGGCGATCCGGATGGTCCATCGCCCCAGGACCATCGCTGAAGGCACACTCGGTCGAGCGCGATTGTCGTTCGAAGAGCTGCTGTTCGTGCACATGCTGCATCGCCGGGCAAATGCACTCAAACGGGAGCGACGCAGCGGTATCGCATTCGAGAATAAAAGGCAGCTGACGACAGCGCTGAAGAACAATCTGCCGTTCGCTCTGACCAACGCCCAGGCCAACGCGCTGCGTGAGATCGTCGCTGACATGGTGAGCGATCGCAAAATGCACCGCCTGCTGCAGGGTGATGTCGGCAGCGGCAAGACCATCGTCGCACTGTTCGCGGCGCTGCTGGCGATGGAGAACGGCTATCAGGCAGCGATCATGGCGCCTACCGAGCTGTTGGCCGAGCAGCACATGCGCACCCTGACTCGTCTGCTTGGACCCCTGGGCATCGAGCCTATCCTCGTTACCGGCAGTATGAACAGCCGTGAGCGAAAGGAGGCAGCAGAGAAGATGGCGCAGAGCGAGCCGCTCCTGGTCGTCGGCACCCACGCACTGATTCAGGAGAGCGCCGCGTTCGGTCGACTAGGCTTCGTTACCATCGACGAACAACATCGCTTCGGTGTCGAGCAGCGCGCGGCGATCTCGGCGAAAGGTGAATCACCCGACGTTCTGTTGATGAGTGCGACACCGATTCCTCGCTCGTTGGCGCTCACGATTTATGGCGATCTCGATGTCAGCACTCTGGACGAACGGCCGGCAGGTCGCCAGCCGGTGACTACGGTGATGCGTCCGGAATCGGCGCGTGACAAGGTGCTTGACTTCGTCGCGCACGAGACCGAGAAGGGCAGGCAGGCCTACATCGTCTATCCGGTGATCGAGGAATCGGAGAAGACCGATCTAAAGGCGGCGACAACGATGTACGAGCAGTTATCGGCGGGACCGTTCGCAGGTCGGGTGGTCGCACTGATTCACGGCAGAGTGCCGGCCGACGAGCGCGAGACGATCATGCGCGCGTTTCGCGACGGGAAGATCGACGTCCTGGTTTCCACGACCGTGATCGAAGTCGGCATCGACGTTCCGAATGCGACGGTAATGTTGGTTGAGCATCCCGAGCGGTTTGGTCTTTCGCAGCTTCACCAGCTGCGCGGGCGCGTCGGCCGCGGCGCCGAAGCGTCCTACTGCATCCTGCTTGGCGATGTCGGCGAAGAGGCGTATCAGCGTCTGCGGATATTCGTCGACACCGATGACGGTTTCGAGATTGCGCGCGCCGACCTGAGACTGCGCGGCATGGGCAATCTCTTTGGCCAGGAGCAGAGCGGTGAAGCGACCTTCAGGATCGCGGACCCAGTGCGCGACGAGGAGCTAAACGTGAAAGCGCGCAGTGCCGCCGAGCAGATACTGGAGAAAGATCCAGAACTCACCGCGAAGGAAAACGCGGGAATCAGGAAGGTCTTAAGCGCGCGCTACGCCCGTGCGCTCGACCTCTTCAGAGTGGGCTGAGCAAGCAGTCCCGCCTCCCACCTCCCGCCTCCCGCTCTACCCGTTCGGATTCGCCAGCCGCTTTTTGATCCGATCCAGCTCCGCGCTCACCTTCGCCAGTTCGTCCTTGCTCTTCGCAAGCTGCTCCTTGAGGTTGGCGATCTCCTCATCGCGGGACTTGCTCACCACCACGACGGTGTCTTTCGTCGTGCCGGCGGCGACCGTATCGACGCTCACGCGCGTGGCGTTGCTGACGTTTTGCGCGACTGCGGCGGTACGGCGTAGCAGCGTCGCTTCGTCGCGGTACATGCCATTCGGGTTCGCCGTGAGGTATGCATCCAGACGCGAGATTCCATCGGCGAGTGACCCGCGGTCGTTCGCCGGATCGAGAATGTACGCCGCCTTCCAGAACGCAATCTCATTGGCTTCCGGGGTGCCCGCATGCGTGCGCACATATTCGTCGAGCAGCCGATCCGCCGCGTAGTAGTTGTGCGCGTCGACGGCCTGGCGCGCGTAATACAACGTTCTGTCCCAGTCGCTCGGTTGCGGCTTGGTGACGGTTTGCAGCGTAGCACAACCCGTCATCGCCAGCACAGCGCACAGGGTTGGCAGAATTCTGATCATCTAAACTTCCTCGGTCGTTGCCTGGGCCTCACGCTGGCGTCGCGGTACCTTGGGCTCAATCGGCAGTGTGACGGTGAAGGTGGTGCCTTCACCCACTTTGCTGTCCGCGGTGATGTCGCCGCCGTGGGCTTCGACGATTTCTCTCGCAATCGCCAGGCCTAAACCCGTGCCCTTGGTTGCGGCCTGAGCCTGATTGTCGGCCTGAAAGAACTTGTCGAAGATGTGCGGCAGCTGGTCTGGCGGGATGCCCGCCCCTGTATCGGCAACCGTGATTACTACGTTCTTGTCCTGCCGCGAGACCGTGAGTCCAACCTTGCCGCCCCGCTCGGTGAACTTGAAGGCGTTCGACAGCAGATTGCCCAGCACCTCGTTGATTCGATCCTCATCCCAGTAGACGCGCTCGGGCAAGTTCTCGCGATGATCAATACTGAACGAGATGCCTCGCTGCATCGCCAAAACAGAGAATGAGCTCTCCAGCGCCTTGAGGAATCGCTGCAAATGGATCTCGCGAATCTCGACCTTGCCGCCGCTCGCCTCGAACCGACTGATGTCGAGCAGACGCTTTACAAGTCTGGTGAGGGTATGCGCCTGCTTGCTGATGGTTTCGAGGATTTGTTTCTGCTGATCGGTGAGGTCTCCGTAGAGACCTTCCTTCATCAGATCTAGATAACCGATGATGACGTTGATCGGCGTCTTGAGCTCGTGCGATGCAACGCCGACGAATTCCGCGCGCAATCGCTCCAGCTCGGCCAACTGCCGCGCCATCGTCTGATAGCTGGCGGCCAAACGTCCGAATTCCGTTTCCTGGTTCGCCTCGAGGCGAAGACGGTAGGCGAGGTCCCCTTCGGCGATTGCGCGCATGCCGCGATCGAGCTCTTTGACGGGTCTGGCGATAGAGCGAAGCAGCCAGAGTGCAATGGCAGCCGCGATCAACAGCGCCACGATCAGGGCGCCTGCCGAGAAGCGCTCCGCATTGAGAGTCGCCCCGGTGGCGTCGCTAATGCGCTCCCGGGTGCGCGTGCGCAGCAGCGAGGCGCTCGCCTCGATAGCGCTGTCCACGACTGCGATCGCCGGCCGGGTGCGCTGAGAAGAGATCATTTCCGCCACGGTGGCGCGATTTGCTGCCGCTTGCTCGAATTCATCGCGAGCCGCGCTACGCAGCGCGTCGAGCGACGCGCGGATCTGCGACGCCGGGAGCTCCAGCCGGTAGCGTTGGAGCGAGTCGCTGAGAACGAACAGGGTGTCGATCTGCCGCTGCATCCTTAGCGAGCTCTTCTCGTCATGAAGGAACAGCAGCGCGGTCTCTGCACGGCGCGTATCGTCGGTGCGCTCTCGCAATGTGCCGAGCAGCAGCGACGCCGCGAACTCGCGGTCGCGGAGCAGCCTCGTGGTGCCGTATAGCTGCTCGAGCGAGCGAATCGAGAACAGCAGCGGGATGATCAACACCACCGCAATGGCGAGCAGGCCCCACCCAAGGCGGGCGCGCAGAGTCATATCAGCGAATTGGGTTGGGGCGAGCGTGGAAATGTAATCGTCGGCGGCAAGTAGACGGAATCGAATCCGCCTGCTACTGTCGTTGCTATGACAACCAAAATCTCCGCGAAAGTCACTTGCAAGCCGAGCGCCTACCGCGTGGTCGCCGGTGCCGTGCTTCTCCTCGCCAGCGCCGCACCGATCGCCGGTGGGCAAGCGGCGCCCTTACCGAAACTGACGCCTGTCGAGCAAAGGATCCGCGACTACGTGCGAGCGCACGAAAACGAGCAGATCGCCTTCCTCGAGAAGGCGGTGAATATCAACAGCGGGACGCTGAACCTGGCGGGGGTTCGTCAGGTTGGGGGTCTGTTCGCACCCGAGTTCGCGTCGATCGGATTCGACACGACGTGGGTCGATCTGCCGCCCGCGGTTGGTCGCGCCGGACACTTCTTCGCCGAGCGTAAGGGCAATCGCGGAAAACGCCTCATTCTGCTCGGGCATCTCGACACGGTTTTCGAGGGAGAGGGTGAGAAATTCGTCCGGCTCGATACCCTGGCCGCGGGCGCGGGCAGCTCGGACATGAAGGGTGGCGACGTCGTGATTCTTTACGCACTGAAGGCGCTGCAAAGCGTCGGCGCGCTCAAGGGCACCCGCATCGTCGTGGCACTCATGGGCGACGAGGAAGATGCGGGACCACTCGACAAGGTTTCTCGTCAGCCATTGATCCGCATCGCGAAGCGCAGCGACGCCGCGCTCGGCTTCGAGGAGGATGCGGGGAAGGGCACAGTCGCCCGTCGCGGGTTCAGTGGGTGGCAGCTGACCGTCACCGCGAGGCAGGCGCATTCATCCGGCATTTTCCAGCCTGGATCATCCGATGGAGCGATCTACGAGGCGGCGCGCATCCTCAACACATTCCGC
>DASTGU010000020.1:0-30579 GCA_035718845.1 Gemmatimonadaceae bacterium
CACCGCGCTCATATCGACTTCGTTGAACGTGGTGAGATGCGCCGTCGCCTTCTGAGACTGGAGCAAGTTCTCGGCGATCTTCTTGCGACGCGTCGTCATCTTCTCGCGCGTCTCGCGCTCGCTCGGCGCCGCGCCATTTCCACGCGGCGGGGAGATCGGCGCAGACGGACGCGGAGCGCTAGGCGCGGCAGGAGCCTTCGCGGCACTCGGGCTCGCCGCTAACACATCGGGCTTCGAGACAACCCCGCCACGGCCTGTGCCGCTCACCGCGGCGATGTCGATTCCGCGCTCGTCCGCGATCCGTCGCGCAGCAGGCGACGATTTCACATTCTCAGATTGCGATGTGGAAGCAGCGACTGCAGCACGAGCGCTCGTCGCGCTCGCCGCGGCTTGCACTGGCTGCGCCTCTCGCCTCCCGCCTCCCGCCTCCCGCTCGGTGCCTCCCGCCTCCCGCTCGGTGCCCCCCGCCTCCCGCGCCGCCGCGGGAGCGGCGGCGTCATCCATCTCGCCCAGAACTTCGTCGACCTTCACAACGTCGCCTTCGTTCTTGACGCGCTTGGAGATTACGCCGGCCTTCTGTGCCGGAACTTCAACCGTGATTTTGTCTGTGTCGAGCTCGACGATGGTATCGCCGGCCGCGACGGAATCCCCCTCCTTCTTGTGCCATTTCGAGATTGTCGCCTCGACAATCGACTCGCCAAGCGGGGGTACTTTTATGGGCAGCATTCAGACTTATCCGAACGTGTATAATTCATTACTCCGACTGAATATAACGCTCGAATAAACCCTTGCGAGCACTTACAATCTCGGCCCACGGCGGACTCGATCAAATCGAGTACCGCACCGATCTGCCGAAGCCTGAGCCGCGCGTCGGCGAGGTGCGCGTCCGCGTCCGGGCTGCGGCGCTCAATCATCTCGACCTGTTCGTCATCGCCGGATTACCCGGCGTAAAGATCGTACCACCGTGGATTCTTGGCGCCGACGCAACAGGAGTTGTCGACGCAATCGGCGATCTGAGCGTTTCCCCGAATCATCATGTCCAGATCGGCGACACCGTGATAGTGAATCCGGGAATCAGCGACTACACCTGTGAGTACTGCCAGGAGGGTGAGCACTCGCTCTGCGTTTCGTTCAGGTTGCTCGGCGAACATCTGCCAGGCACGATCGCCGAGTACATCGTGGTCCCCGCGCACAACGTGCGCGTGATTCCAAAGGATAGGCCCGTCGAGCATGCGGCGGCGTTCACGCTTTCGCACCTGACGGCGTGGCGAATGGTGGTTACGCGTGCCCGCGTAAAGAAGGGCGACGATGTTCTGATCTGGGGCATCGGTGGCGGTGTCGCGCTGGCCGCGCTCGAGCTCATTCGATTGATCGGCGCGACGGCCTGGGTGACATCGCACGATGACGCCAAGCTCGCGCTTGCGCGTGGACTCGGCGCCGAACATTTCCTCAATTACACGAATACTGACGTCGGAAAGGAAGTGCGATTGCGCAGCAACAAGCGCGGCGTCGATGTCGTTATCGACACCGTCGGCGAGGCGACGTGGCAGAAGTCGCTTGCCGCACTCGGCAAGCGCGGTCGACTGGTGACATGCGGCGCGACGTCGGGCCCGATCGTGCAGATGGATGTGCGTCGACTGTTCTGGAATCAGTGGGACATCATGGGTTCGACGATGGGCAATGAATCCGAGTTCGACGCCATCACCGAACAATTCCGTCTCGGCCATCTGACGCCACTCGTCGATTCCGTCTTCGACATCCAGGCCGGCCGTCAGGCCTTCGAGCGACTCGCCAGCGGTCAGCAGTTCGGCAAAGTCGTGATCCGCATTCCCGATTAATGGCCGACAACACCGCGCAATACACTCCCGCCGAGCTGCAGGCCATTCGCTCCGAATTCGTCGAAGGTAGAATGCCCCTTTGTCCCCGCTGTCACGTCAACATGACCCGCCGCGAAATCGGCGGTGGCTCCTTCGGCCTCGGCTATGCCCGCCAGCGCGATTGGCTGATTTGTCGAAAATGCAGGCGCTCCGCGATCTTCGATATTCATCGCGGAACGCGGACTTAGGACCGTTTTGATTTCGTACTACGGACCAACTGCATTGCTAATCGCGGACTGATCGAGGACTCTAACTCCGACTAGAGCCTGGGAACGCGTGTCAGCGATCCTCGATCCTCAATCAGTCCGCGATTAGCACTGCTATGTTAGTCCGGAATACGCAGTCCGAACTACATCCTCGGTGCCGAGGGTTTAGCTGCGTAAATGAAGTCGTAGTAGTCTCTCATCTCCAGCTCCGACGCCGCCTCCTCATCCACGATCACTGTCGCATCCTGATGCAGTTGCAGCGCACTCGCCGTGATCATGCTCGACACCGGCCCCTCCACCGCCTGAGCGATCGCGCGTGCCTTCGATTTCCCGCTGGCGACCAGTAAGAGTTGCCGCGCCTCGAGGATTGTTCCGACTCCCATCGTGATTGCGTAAACGGGGACGTCTTCACGTCTCTCGAAGAATCGCGCGTTGTCGTCGATGGTCTGCTTTGAGAGCGTCTTGAGTCGGGTGCGAGAGCTCAGCGAGCTCGTCGGCTCGTTGAACGCAATGTGGCCATCGCTGCCGATGCCGAGGATCTGCAGGTCGATTCCCCCGCACTCGGCGATTCGCTTTTCGTACCAGTCGCAGAACGCCGGGTAATTGCTCGTCGTGCCCGACGGCACGTTGATGTTCTGCGGCTGCACGTTCACGTGCTGGAAAAAATTCTCCTGCATGAAGTAGGCGTAGCTCTGCGGATGATTGAACGGCAGGCCGACATACTCATCGAGATTGAAGGTGATTACGCGCGAGAAGTCGATCTGACCCTGGTCGTACAATCGCACCAGCTCCTGATACAACCCCAGCGGCGTCGAGCCAGTCGCCATTCCCAGCACGGCATTGGGCTTGGTGTTCAGCAGCTCGGCGACCATTTGCCCCGCCAGCTTGCTCATCTCGTTGTAGTTCGGCTTGATGACTACTTCCATGTCGTTCCAATCCTTTGCTGTAGTTGTTTCTCTGAAAATGTCGCGACCAGTCTAATAAAGTGAGTAGCAAAAGTCCCGACCGGGAATAAATCGCGGCCGCATCCAGTCTCCATTGCAATAGCTGGAACGACCACGAAACCCGAGGACAAGATGGTAATTCGAACTTTCGCCCGTTTCGTTTTGGGCGCTGCGCTGATGATGGGAACTGCTGCATGCAGCAGGGTTCAACATGTTGAGACTGCGCCGGTCGGCGCGATTGCAGACGCGATGCCCGGAGTGGAAAAGAAAGCGGCTCCGGGTCCTGACGATATCAAAGCGCTGATCTCCGATCTGAGAAATGGCGGATACGTCATTGTCTTCCGTCACGCGCCGACCAACCGCGATCAGGCGGATACCAATCCACTCGATTTCTCCGATACGACTCATCAGCGCCTGTTGAGCGACAAGGGGCGCGAGCTTGCCGGCGAGATCGGCAACGCGTTTCTCGCACTGAAGATCCCTGTCGGCAAGGTCTACACGAGCAAGTACAACCGGGCGATCGAAACGGGGGAGCTGATCGGTGGCGGCCAGGTCACGCCGACACTGGATGTCACCGAGGGCGGCGTCGTTGCGACGCCAATCGAAAACGATCGACGTGCGGCGGCGCTCAAGGAGCTGGTTGCGACCGCTCCGGCAGCTGGCACCAACACGATCGTCGTCACGCACAAGCCGAATCTCATCGACGCATTCGGTGGTGACTGGGCGGCGTCAAAGGAAGCAGAGGCCGGTGTCTTCAAGCCAAATGGCAAAACTGCAGCGCTCGTGGCGCGCGTTCAGGCCTCTGACTGGATCAAAATCTCGACGCCGAGCCTCTATCACTGAGTCTCCGGGAATAAAACGCCGGCCGTGCCGGTCTATCACTCGAAAGCTTTGCCATTGCGACTATCCCTGGAGATTGATTTATGAGTCACAACGATCGCGACAACGAACGGTTCGACGAGCACGGCAACACTCGCCCGACCGGCTCCAACTATATCGCCGACTCGCTCACCGAAGACGGCATCGACCGGCGCGGTTTCCTCAAGTGCATGGCATGGGCAGGAACCGCGACGGTGTGGGGGCTGAGCGGCGGAATCCCAACTTCATTCCGCCTGAACACCCTCAACTCTCTCACCGAATCCCAGCGCAAGAGTGTCTTCTTCGCGCAGATCAGCGACAGCCACATCGGCTTCAACAAGGAAGCGAACAAAGATGTAACCGCGACGCTTCAGGAGGCGGTCGGCAAGCTCAACTCACTGCCGCAGCGGCCAGCGCTGGTGCTTCACACCGGCGACATCACCCAGCTCGCTAAATCAGACGAGTTCGACACCGCCAACGAAGTCCTCAAGAGCGTCAAGACCGATCGCATCTTCTACGTCCCGGGCGAACATGATGTCGCCTCCGACAATGGAGCGTCGTATCTGCAGCGCTACGGCAAGAACACCAGGGGTGGCGGCTGGTACAGCTTCGACCACTCAGGCGTGCACTTCGTCGGACTCGTCAACGTGCTCAATCTCAAAGCCGGTGGACTCGGCTCACTGGGGGCGGAGCAGATCGCCTGGCTGAAGCGAGACGTCAGCGGACTCTCGAGCAGCACGCCGATCGTGCTCTTCGCGCACGTTCCGCTATGGACGGTTTATCCCGAATGGGGCTGGGGTACCGACGATTCGGAGCAGGCACTGGCGCTGGTAAAGCGATTCGGATCGGTCACGGTGTTGAACGGACACATCCACCAGATCATGCAGAAGGTGGAGGGAAATGTGTCCTTTCACACCGCGATGTCGACCGCGTTTCCGCAGCCGACTCCCGGCACCGCGCCAGCGCCTGGTCCGATGAAGGTCGACCCCGATCGACTGAAGAGTGTGCTCGGCATTGCCGATGTGACGTTTGTTCCTGGGCGCAGTGCGCTGGCGGTCGTCGATGCGACACTGTCCGGTCAACCACCGGCATTCGAGCAGGCCAGTCACGACGCGATGCTGCGCCGTCAAACGACGCGGAAAAATCTGACGCTAGGCCCCAACGAGATCGGTATCGACAACTTCAAGTTCGGACCGGCAACGCTTACGGTGCCGCGCGGGACAAAGGTGACGTGGATCAACAATGACGACGTGCCGCACCTGATCGTGAACGTGGAAAATAGATTCAGGCAGTCGCCGGTTCTCGACTCAGACCAGAGATTCTCTGTCACTCTGACGAAAGCGGGCACCTACAACTATTTCTGCTCGCTGCATCCGATGATGCAGGGCAAGATCATAGTCACGTAAATGGCCGAAGCGCAGGCGGAGCTGTTCGAGCGAGTGGTGATGCCTCATCTCAATGATGCATACACTCTCGCGCGCTATCTCCTGCACGACGAGCACGATGCGCAGGACGTCGTGCAGGACGCGGTGCTCCGCGCCATCCGCCATATCGACGGATTCCGCCACGGCGATGCGCGAGCATGGCTGCTCACCATCGTGCGCAACTGCTGCTATACCTGGCACAAATCGCACAGGCGTGAGCGATCGAATGTCTCGCTGTCGGATGACAGCGCGCTCATGGTCGCGGACGCAAATACCGCGGACGACGCAACGATCAGAGCATCCGACGGCGAGCTCATTCGCGCCGCAGTCGATCGGCTGCCCGCCGAGCTGCGCGAAGTGCTGGTGCTGCGTGAGTTGAACGAATTGTCTTACCGCGAAATCAGCGAAGTCGTTGGCGTGCCGATGGGAACGGTGATGTCGCGACTGTCCCGCGCGCGAGAGAAGCTGGCGGCGGTACTTGGGGAAGGAACGAGGAAGGCCGGATGACTTGCAAAGAATGTCTCGACAGCCTGAGCGCGTTGGTCGACGGTGAGCTGGTCGCCGACGAAGCCGCGGCGGTGAGAGATCATCTGGCGACATGTGACGAGTGCGCCGCGCAACAAGCGCAGCTCGTCGAGGGAACAATGCGGCTCAAGGGGGCGTTGATGCGCTACGAAGCACCGGATGTACTGAAAGCGCGCATCCGCGCGAGCCTGGCGCGGCCGGAGGCGGAGATCGTCGCCGCACCCAGGGCCGTCCCTTTTTATCGAGCCATGAAATGGCCGACAGCAATCGCCGCAGCTGCCGTCGTCGCTGTCCTGAGCAGTGCCGTCACCTTGTCGATTGCCAATCGAAACGCCGCCGGTGACTCACTGCAACAGGAGCTGCTCGCCAGTCACATTCGCTCGTTGATGCCCGGCCACCTCACCGACGTGGCATCCAACGACCAGCACAACGTGAAGCCGTGGTTCAACGGTCGAGTCGACATGTCGCCAACGGTGCCGCGTCTCGACTCACTCGGCTTCCCGCTCATCGGCGGGCGCATCGATTACATCAACGGCCGCAGCGTGCCGGTGATCGTGTACACGCGCCGTCAGCACGTCATCAATGTCTACTCATGGCCGTCGAACGCAGTCAGCGACAAAGCGGAGACGGCGGCGAGTCACGGCTACAATCTCATTCGGGTGCCGCGAGATGGAGAGGAGCTTTGGTTCGTCTCCGATCTCAATCGGGCCGAGCTCGATTCCTTTGCGAGGCTGTTTACAGGGAAGAGTTAGGCGTTGTCACTACTCTAAGCGGGCAGGTGGGCGACTATTTTTCCGAGATGCCAGTTACCCGCTCCCTCGCTCTAATAGTCGCTTTAGCTCTGTGGACCGCCCCTGCGCGCGCGCAGATCGTAGAACGTCCGGTCCCCTTCGACAACAACGGCCGCGTGACGGTGATGACTCCCTACATCGCCCAGCGGGCGTCATTGCGCGCCCCGTGGTGGCCGGTCGCCGGGGAGTTCACCGAAGCGCGGATGTTCACCACGAATGATTCGACATTCGTGCTCGCGGTCTCGCGCAAATCCGGCGTCGTCGAGCGCTACAACATCTCCGTCGCGGACCGTGATGCAATCCGCGCGATTGTCTCTCGTCTGCCTGCCGATGTCATCGCCGCGCGAACCGACGCGCGCAATTCCTTCGTTAGAAATCAGACGCTACTCGGATTTGCGGCGTACGGCCCGGCGTTCGCCGGCGCGATCAGCGACAACGATGCGGGACGCGTTGCTGGTTATCTCGTCGTCGCAGGTGGATCGTTCTTCGCCGCGTCCGAGATTTCGCGCCGCACCCTGATCACGCGTCCGCAAAGCGATCTATCCTTCAACATGGGCCACAACGGGGCCCTCGCCGGACTCGCCACAGCTTACATCTTCAAAGCCCACTCTCGCGCCCAGTCGGCGAGCGCGTTCGTCGGCGGCCTTGTTGGCACAGGTCTCGGTCTCGCCCTCGGCAGTGATATGACCGAATCAGACGCAGTTGCGACTGGATTTGGCTCTGACCTCGGTGCGCTCATCGGGCTCGGCGTCACCGTCGCGGTTCGTGGCGATGCGATCTGCCCGGTCACCTTCAATCCCGAGCCGAGCTGCGGGGTGAATCGCGCTCAGATTGCGACGATCCTTGGCGGCGGCATCATCGGATATCCGTTTGGATTGCTTTATCCCCGCAACTCCAACTACCGGGTAACGGCGGGCGACGTCAACACACTCTGGTCGGGTGCGCTCGTCGGCGGTCTGACCGGTGCCGCATTCCTCCACGAGAGTCCGACGCAAAGGAGCGCGGCGATCGCTGTGACGACGGGCGGAGTGGTCGGAGTCATTTTCGCGGACAGGCTCCTCGTGCAGCGTGCCGATCACGGTCGGACCGAAGCCACTCAGCTCTTGTTCGGGACCGCGGCCGGGTCTTTGATGGGCGCCGGCGTTGCGGCGTTGGCAACCCGGAACCATGATAACCCGCGGCCGGTCTTTGCTTTAGCCGCGGTGGGAGGGCTGGCGGGGATGATCGGGACCGAATATTACCTGAACCCAGCTCCGGACGCCGGAAGACCCAGAATTGCTGTAAGTTTGAGTACTGCTGGGCTTGCCGCGATCGCGACTCGCACCCCCGGTAACCACTCGGTTTTAAACGTGAGGTTCTAGTGGATACCACAACCACGCTCACATTCGGCGAACGACTGCAAGGAAGCTTCGAGCAGCTGTATCGCTACGTGCCCGCGCTCTTCGGTGCGCTGGTAATTCTGTTTGCCGGCTATTTGCTCGCGCGTTTGCTCGAAAAGGGAACGGAGCGATTGTTCCGCCGCATCCACCTCAATCAGATCCTCGAGCGTGGCGGCGTCATGGAAGCCGTCGAGAGATCCGGCTCGCGCGTCAATCCCGTTCGCGTCGCCGGCAGCCTCGTGTTCTGGTTCGTGATGTTCGCGGTGATGCTCGTCGCTGCCAACGCACTCGGCCTCCAGTCCCTCGCCAACGTCTTCTCGGAACTGGTCAGCTACATCCCCAGCGTGATCGCCTCCATCGTGATCATGATCGTCGGTATCGTGCTCGGCAGCTTCGTCGGCGGACTGATCATGGCCTCCGCCGGAGGATTGCACGGCGGGCCGACCCTCGCTCGCGTCGGCAAAGGCGGTGTCGTTCTTCTCGCCACTTTCATGGCGCTGCAGGAGCTCGGCGTCGCGACCGAGATCGTCACCACCGCTTTCGCGATCCTCTTCGGCGCCATTGCTCTCGCTCTCTCGCTGGCCTTCGGGCTCGGCAATCGTGAGCTCGCGGCTGAAGTGACGCGCAACTGGTACCGCCGCTACCGCGAAGAGCGCGACGCGATCGATCGCGACAATCGCGAGCTCGATCGCCAGCAGGGAATCGAAACCATCGAAGAGTACGTGCGACCGCCGAGGGCGATCCGCGATACCGGCCCGGTCGACGTAGTTCGCCCGAACGAGTGAGCTCCGTTTCGGCAGTCGCCGAAAACGAAGTACCTGAAACCCCTCCCACAGAACTCGCGCGCGCGCTGACGTTGCGCGACGCAATCGCGCTGGTGCTGACCATGATCGGCACCGGCGTTTTTCTCAAAGCAGCGCCGATGGCGCAGATCGTCGGCAGTCCGTCCAAAGTTCTGCTCGCCTGGCTCGTCGCCGGACTCCTCTCCCTCGCCGGTGCGCTGACCTACGCCGAGCTCGGCGCGATGATGCCGGAAGCGGGGGGAGAGTATGTATTTCTGCGCGAAGCGTATGGCGATCTCGCCGGCTTTCTGTTCGGTTGGTCGTCGGTGATGCTGATCGCCAGCGGCGGGCTCGCCGCCGTCTCCAACGCAGTCGCCTCGTTCCTCGCTGCATTCGTGAAACTCGACGGAGTCTGGGTCGCCCGCGATCTGCATCTGCTCGGACAGACCGTCCATTGGCAGCTCGGCGGACAACAGCTCGTTGCGGTCGCAATCATCCTGTTGTTCGCCGCGATCAACGCGCGGGGACTCGAGCTCGGCGGAAAAGTGCAGTGGGCTGCGACCGTCGCCAAGCTCGGTGGAATCGCGATCATAATCCTCGGCGCGTTCCTGCTGTCGAAGAGCGGATCGTGGTCCCACCTGCAGAAGCCGGTGACCGCGCAGTTGGTGCCGACCGGCGCTGGCGCGTTCGGCGCGGCGATGATTGCTTCGCTGTGGGCCTACCAGGGCTGGTCGAACCTGCCGATGGTCGCCGGGGAAATCGAGAAACCCGAGCGCAACGTTCCCCGCGCGCTGATTTATGGAATGCTGTTGGTGATTCTGGTATACGTCCTCACCAACATCGCGTTCTTCTACGCGCTCCCCTTCAGCGAAGTTTTGACCGCGAATTCGACGGCGTATCGCAACGCATTGCCGGTCGCGTCGAAAGCTGCCCAGACCTTCTGGTCGCACGGCGCGCAAATCGTCTCACTCATTTTCATGATCGCGGCGATTGGCGCGCTCAATGGAATCACGTTGATGAATGCGCGAGTCCCGTTCGCGATGGCGCGCAACGGACTCTTCTTTCGCCCACTCGGCGTGCTGAGCAACCGCCGAGTTCCGGCGCGTGCGATCTGGTTCCAGGCGATCTGGGCCTGCCTGCTCGCTTTGTCAGGCACTTTCGACCAGATCACCACGTCGGTGATCTTCGCGGTTTGGCTCTTCACCGCGCTGGTCGGATCGTCGCTGTTTGTGCTGCGCCGCAAGCTCCCCGCCGCGCCGCGTCGCTATCGCGCGATCGGATATCCAGTCGTTCCCGCGATCTTCGTCATCGTCGCCGCGTGGCTGGTGGTGAACAGCCTGTGGGCAACACCAGTGGAGTCGGCCGCGGGTCTGGCTCTCATCGCCATCGGCCTTCCTTTCTTTTTCTTCTTTCGTGCGACCCGCCCCGTCCACCACACCGACGAATATCCAGTTCCGCGCGCATAGTCACGCACCCTGTTAGAACCAGCCGACAGCCCCTGGCTGACGGCCGCCAGCCGCCAGCGCGCTGTTTGTCGTTCCATGGCACGCCCCTTCCTCTGTAAGCGGCCATGCCCGCAAAGAATAATGATCTGCACGGGAACGTCCCCGACGAATCTCCAGTCGCGCTGGTTCTGATCGATGTCATCAACGACATGGAATTCGACACCGGAGCCGCGCTCTTTCGCAATGCGCTGCCCGCCGCTCGCAATCTCGCCGAGTTGAAGAAACGCGCCCAGGAAGCAGGCGTCGCCACGATCTACGTCAACGACAACTTCGGCAAATGGCGGTCCGATTTCCGACAGCAGCTCGATCACGTGCTGGAGGATGGTTGTCGCGGCGAGCCCATCGCCCACCTGCTCAAGCCCGACAAGGAAGACTATTTCGTCCTCAAGGCGAAGCACTCCGGCTTCTACCACACCCAGCTCGACCTTCTTATCGATTATCTGCAGGTGAAAACGGTGATACTCGGCGGCTTCGCCACTGATATGTGCGTGCTCTTCACCGCGTCAGACGCCTATCTGCGCGACCTCGACATCATAGTGCCGCCTGATTGCTGTGCCGCCGCGACCATGGAGCATCACAACCAGGCCCTGCAGCACATGTCGCGCGTCCTGCACATAAAGACTCCGGCTTCCGCCGAGCTCAATCTCGAGGAGCTGGTCGATCGCGGCCGTCAGCCACAGCTCGCACAAAACGCTCGGTAAAGTCGACCACTTTTTCCAAACCCGGAAAGTTGATTCGCTCCACGATGTCACTCGAGCGGTGATAATCGGGATGATAGTCTGTGAAGAGCCCCAGCACCGGAATGTGCCGGTGTGCGAAGGTCGCCTGGTCTGACACTTCGCGCCGTCCACTCTGCCACTGATGTCGGAAGTTAAGAACCGGTTGCAAATGCTCAACACTATCAACGAGCGCGTGGAAGCGATCCTCACCACTAAAGAAAATCAGCATGTCGCCACGCAATCGGCCCACCATGTCGAGATTCACCATCGTCACGATCGAGTCGCGCGCGACGGGGATTCTCTCGACGAAGACTTGTGAGCCTATGAGTCCGAGTTCTTCGGCGCTGAAGTTCGCGAACACAATCGACCGCCGAGCGGGACGCTCGGCGAATCTGCGCGCCAGCTCGAGCACCGCGGCTGTCCCTGATGCATTGTCGTCCGCACCTGGGTGCACAAACCGATAATCGCTGCCGTCGCGCGCGTATACAGTGGAGTGACCGAGATGATCGAAGTGCGCGCCGATCACGACGAATTCTCCTCGTAGCCTATAATCCGCGCCGAGTACGATCGCGGCGACGTTCTGAGTCTTGTCATCGATCGGCCAATCCACTTCCGACACACTGCCGGGCGTCAGTCGAAAATACTGATAGAGACTGTTCTCGCACTTATCCTGGCCGCACGATGTTCCGTTGAAGGCACCGATCAGCCCGAGATCGCGATAACGTTTGGCAATGAAGGCAGCCGCGGAGTCGTTGCCGGGAGTTCCGGTGAGTCTGCCCATCAGCTCCGGACTCGCCAGGTAGGCGATATCGCTGTGCAGGCGTGATTGAACCGGGTTCAGCGGATCCAGTTGTGGCAGAGTGGCCAGACACCCGACGATTCCGGCCAGGAGCGATGCAATCACGACCCGCCGAGTGATGCGCACTGCCGACCTCACGCCTTAAATCGTCCCCGCGAGGTACCGTTTGCGAACCGCCTCCGGGTGCCGCTCGATCGCGTAGCGCAACATCGTCCTTGGCATGTCACCGTAACGCTTCGCAAGAAAGCGATCGAGCGCCTTGCGATCCTTCTTGCCAACCTCGCGCAGCATCCAGCCGACCGCCTTGTGTATCAGATCATGCGGATCGTGCAGCAACATGTCCGCGATGCGCAGCGTCGGCTCCAGCTGGTTCTGCTTAATGAAGTGAAAGGTTGCCACGATCGCGATTCGCCTTTCCCACAGGTCTTTCGACCGCGCCAGCTTCTCCAACAGTGAAATCTCGCTCACAGCCAGATGACCGCCGACAACCTGACCGGCCGACATATCCACGAGATCCCAGTTGTTGATTCGGCCAGTATTCGACAGGTAGGCGCGATGGATTTTCCGTCGCCCAGCCTCGTCGCCGCGCTTGTAGCCGTCGACGAGAAGGAGCAGGGCGACCACCCGGTCTTCGTGCCACTCCGATTGCAGCAGCTCCAACGCCTGCTGGTGCCCTAAGTCTCTGTAACGCTTGGCGATCGCTCGCATCTCCGGCACGCTCAGGCCCAGGAATTTGTCTCCCTCACCGTACTCGCCGGGACCGGTTCGAAAAAACCGCAGCGAATGTTTAGCGCGCTCCGGACTTCCCAGCGCGCGGATGTCGCGCCGCACCGCCGCCAGACTCGTCGAAGAATTTTCTTTGATCGGCATAAAGGTTTTTGCTATAATATCGGCCCATGCCGACTACCGTGAGTTCTTCCGATACCGCATGGATGCTGATCGCCACCGCACTCGTGCTGGTGATGACCCCCGCCCTCGGATTCTTCTACGGCGGAATGGTCCGCGCAAAAAATGCTCTGAATACGATGATGATGTCGTACGTCGCCCTCGGCTTCGTCGGCATCGCGTGGGCACTCCTTGGATACTCGCTTGCTTTCGCTGACGGCAGCGGATTCCTCGGCGATCTCCGCTTCGCCTTCCTTCGCAATGTCGGCGTCGATGCGAAAGGAACGATCCCGCACATCCTCTTCGCGTCGTATCAGGGAACCTTCGCCGTGATCACTGCCGCGCTGATCTCTGGTGCGATCGTCGAGCGGATGCGCTTCGGTCCATATCTCACTTTTATCACACTCTGGTGCCTCGGCGTCTACGCTCCGATCGCCCACTGGGTGTGGGGCGGGGGATGGCTCGGCAAACTCGGCGCGCTCGATTTCGCCGGCGGGACGGTCGTGCACATCAACGCCGCCGCTGCCGCGCTGGTCGGCGCGATCGTCCTCGGCCGCCGCAAGGACTACATGCGCCAGGCGATCATTCCGCAGAATGTGCCATTCACATTGCTCGGCACGGGCGTGCTTTGGCTCGGGTGGTTCGGTTTCAACGCCGGCAGTGCGCTGGCCTCGAACTCGATCGCCGCGCTCGCCTTCGGCAACACCATGTTCGCGCCGATGGCGACGCTGGTCGTCTGGAGCCTGCTCGATTTGACGCGCACAGGTAAGACGACGGCGATCGGCGCCGCGACGGCTATCGTCGTCGGCCTGGTCGCGATTACGCCAGCTGCCGGATTCATCAGCCCGTTGTCGGCGATCGTGCTTGGTGCGATCGCTGCGCCGGCCAGTTACTTCGCGATTCTGTACAGATCGACGACGCGACTCGATGACTCGCTCGATGTGCTCGCCGCGCACGGCGTCGGTGGCACCGTCGGCGCGCTCCTCACCGGTATCCTCGCGCAAAAGAGCTGGAACGGTGTCGCCGACGGCGCGCTGTTCGGCAATCCGCGACAGCTATTGATTCAGCTCGCTGCAGTGCTCGCGACGATCGTGTACAGCACCGTCGCGACTTACGTGATCATCAAGGCGATCGGATTCGGCTTCAGTCTCCGCGCGAGTGCTAAGGAAGAAGGAATCGGACTCGATGTCACCCAGCACGGCGAGGAAGCCTATAGCAGAGGCGAAGGCGCGATCCTCGTGCCCGCCGACGGAGGGGGAGCGCAGATATGAAGCTAGTCGTCGCAATCGTTCGTCCCGAAAAGCTCAACGACGTTCTCGAAGCGCTGTACCGCGCCGAGGTCCGCGGTCTGACGATCAGTCGCGTGCGCGGTCATGGCGGTGAGACAGAGCAGGTCGAGACCTATCGCGGCACCACCGTGAAGGTCGAGCTGCACGACAAAGTGCGACTCGAGATCGGAGTGTCCGACAACTTCGTAAAACCGACCGTCGACGCGATACTCTCCGGCGGTCGCACCGGCGAGGTGGGCGACGGCAAGATTTTCGTGGTGCCCGTCGAAAAGGTTTATCGGATTCGGACTGGCGAAGAGGATCGTGCTGCTGTTACACCAATCGACGCCGAGACAGTCGGATAATCAGCGAAGTCGAAACACGCAAAGCGCGTGTGCGGGAACCCAGCTTAGCGTGATCGCGTTTCGCCGTGCCGCTCGCGCAACACCGCACCGAATGGGGTCGGCGTAAAGAAGCTCCGGGTGCTCCGACCGCATGTCGGGCAGCGATCCGCTCGCGTTCGTAATCGCCGAGTCCGCGAAGTTGATAACGACCAGCATTCGGTCGCCGTTGGTTTGACGAACGAACGCGGCGACTCGCTGATCGTTGGTCGATGCGACGACCAGGTGGCCGTGCGAAAGCGCCGCATGCGCATTTCGAAAATGGATCAATTTACGATAGTGATTGAGCAGCGATCTTTCATCTCGATCCTGCGCCGCCACGTTCTTCCCGCGCCAATCGGGCTGTAACGCTTCCCACGGCGTCGCTGTGGTGAATCCGCCGTTCGGTGACGCGCTCCACTGCATTGGCGTGCGGATCTCTTCGTCAGGCTTGTCGCCAATCATTCCAATTTCTTCGCCGTAGTAGACGAACGGAGTTCCTGGCAGCATCAACAGCGCGCTGGCCGCGACTCGCGCCTTCGACTGATCACCGCGCAACACCGTCATCACGCGTGTCTGGTCGTGATTGGTGAGAAACGGTGACCACCTGCCTTGCGGCAACGCATTCGCCCGAGTGATCTCGCGGAGGTATGGACCGGCGCTGCCTGTTCGCACTGCTTCGAGTGTGCCCGCCGCAACGCCGAATTCGAAATACGAATCGAGCTGGTCGGGATAGTACGACGGCAGCGCCTGCATATCGGACTCTTCACCGACCGTGAAGGTCTGCGGCGACGCGCCTCGAATAGTTGAACCGAACTGTCGCAGCACGTCGTGAGTGCCGCGCGAGTGCATCAGCACGTTGCCGTCTTCGACGAGGTAGGGAATTGCGTCGAAGCGCAATCCATCGGCGTGCATTGTCGTGACCCAATGCCTGGCCGCGTTGATCATTTCTCGCGTGACGGCTGGATTCTGGTAATTGAGATCGGGCATCTCGTGCCAGAACACACCGTAGTAGTACTCGTCGCGCAGCGGTGACTTGTGCCACGCTACCTGTCCCCATGGTCCCTGCTGTTTTGGATCGGTGGCAGAGAACCTGTACCACTTACGATACGGACTCGTCGAATCGCTGAGCGCCGCCTGAAAGAATGGATGGTCACTCGACGTGTGGTTCGGCACGAAGTCGACGATCACGTGAATGCCGCGGCGATGAGCCTGTTTGACCAATTCGCGGAAATCATCGTCGGTCCCGTAGTGCGGATCGACGTGGTAATAATCGGTGACATCGTAGCCGTGATAGCTCTTGGCTTTCGCGATCGGCATCAGCCAGATGCATTTCGCGCCCAGGCTCTTGGTGCTGGTCCGATTCCCATCGTTGATGTAGTCGAGTCGGGCCGTCAGCCCTCGCAGATCTCCAATGCCGTCTCCGTTCGAATCGTAGAAGGAGCGGACGAACACCTCGTAGCAAACCGCATCTCGCCACCATGGCCGCTGCGTTTGCGCGTCTGCGTGCGCCGCGAACAAAGCCGCGACAGCGCTGCCAAACGCCAAAGTCGCCGCGACGCGCCGCAAGCCGCCTCGAGCTTCCTTCACTTTGGCACCGGCCGCCACTCGGTCGACGACAGCCGACTGGCGACTACCGGACCGCCGTCCGCTGCTTTGCCTTCGATCTCGATCAGCAGCACTGTGTTCGGCGTCGACCGCACCGCGTCAATCAGGGCGGGCGTGATCGTCGTCAACGGAATCTTGGCGCGTCGATTCCATTCGGTGTCGTGCTGGGCGGCGCTCTGGCCTGAGTTGACGTAGACGAATCGCTCATCAGCGGGTCCTTGTGTGAACTCGCCAAGAAATCGCTGCCGCGCGCCCAGCCTGTCCGGCGCGACTCGCACGCTGAAGTCGAAAGAGATCGAGGTCGGATCACTGCGTGTTGGCGGCACCAGCTCAAACTCGTGCGCCGCGCCGGACTTTCCTTTCTGCAACGCGAATCGCACCCCGGGCGGCACGCGATAGAGCGTGATTCGCAGCGGAATCTCGACTTCGCCCTTCTTCATCGCGGCGGAGTCCACACCGCGACGCCCACCCGCGAGTCCGCGGTTCCGTAATAGAGAAACCACTTTCCCTTGAACAGAATCAGCGATTCCGTGAACGTGGTGCCTTCCTTGTATTGCCCCGTCTTCTCGTATGGCTCCGTCGGCCGAATGAACGGCTCGTCGGATCGCGCGATCAGTTTGATCGGATTCCTGGCGTCGAACAGCGCCTGCCCGCCGGTGTAAACGCGCTCCGGCAAACCCGCCTGTCCAAATCGCCCGCTGTTACCTGCGTTGTAGATCAGGACGATTCCTCGATCGGTCAGTATCGCTGGCGGTCCTGCTTCAACCAGCCACGAATCGAAGTAGCCCGGCCGCGCCGACAAAACCTTCAACACCTTGCCGTCGGAGTCAGCGAGCGGCGTCCAGTTGATCAAATCCTCCGACGTCGCCAGCATGATGTCGGGCACATTGAAGTACATCCAGTATTTGCCGTCGATCTTCGTCGCGACGAGATGATCGCCCTGCACGCGCGTCACGATCGATCCCGACTTCGTTTCCATTCGCAAATACTTTCCGTTATCCGCTCGCGCGAACGCCGGCCCATGCTTCGTCCAGCTCAGTAGATCGCGCGATGTCGCCACAGCAAGTCGCGGCACATCGCGATTCCATTGCGTATAGGTCATCACGTAACGCCCGTCATCCGTCTCGACGACCCGCGGATCCTCGACTCCACCTGTCCATTCGTATCGTGCCTGGTCGTCCTTGTCCGGATACAACACCGGCGCGGCGCGGCGCGTGAAACGCAATCCATCGTCGCTCTCTGCCAGCCCGATTCGCGAAGTGTGAAATCCGATTTCCTCCTTCCCACTCGCGTCTTCGGCGCGGTAGAGCACGAACACTTTCCCGCCGCGCACGACTGCCGCCGGATTGAACGTCGCCAGCTGCTCCCAGTGGACCACGCTGTCACCCATCGGCGATCGGAACGTCGACGACGCACTTGGCGCAATGATCGGGTTGACCGCACTTGGCTTCTCGAACGGCCCAAACATCCACGACTGTTGCTGAGCTGGCGATTTGGTGGCTACGCTCACAATTGCCAGCGCCAAACCAATCAAAACCTTCAATCGCATTCCGGGTCTCCAAAGCGTTGATCTCACCTTCCGCTTCCCGCTTCCCGCTTCCCGCTTCCCGCTCACCGCTCACCGCTCACCGCTCACCGCTCACCGCTCACCACCTCCCGCCTCCCACCTCCCGCCTCTCGCCTCTCGCCTCCCGCCTCCCGCCTGTGACCCTTAGGCCTCTGATTCGTTACCCGTGTGAGAGGGTCCGGCGCTGCGTCGGGCTTCGACTATCCTGAATCCGACGAGGATCTGCTCGTGCGTTATTCCCTGGTTCTTCTAACGCTCGCGGCCGTCACCGCCGCCTGCTCACAACAACAAAAACCGGCCCTGCCGCCGACCATCAAAGTCGTGCGCGAGACCGTCACCGTAAAGGACGCCGACGCCGATAAGCGGGCCGCCCGTCTCGAGCTCCAACTGCTGGCGCGCGATGCGCAGATCGAGGATCTGCAAACCCGCCTCGAAGACACCCGCGCCGAAGTCGTGCGCGCGATGGCCAAGCTCCAGAGCGTCGCCAGCCGCGCCCAGGCCGCCTCGGCGATGGCTGAAGCAGAAGTCTCCCTGCAGACCATGAAGAACGGCGCGACCGGCGACCCGCCGGAAATCTCTCAGGTGACTCGTCTCGTTAGACAGAGCTCCACTGAATTCGACAAGCAGAACTATGGCGGCGCGCTCTACCTCGCCAATCAGGCCAAGACCGTCGCTTCCTCGTATCGCGGCCGACTGGGCATGAACCGCGGTGAAGCGAGACCGGGCGAGACATTGTTCGCTGTGCCGATCAAGCTCAAGGCGTCGAGCAAAGGCAACGTTCGCGAAGGCCCGGGCACCAACTTCTCAGTGGCGTTTTCGGCGGATGCGGGCAGCGCTCTTACCGCCTTTTCCTACGCTGATGAATGGATCCGCATCACTGACGACAACGGCAGGAGCGGGTGGATTCACCGCACGCTGGTCAGCCGGCCTGATAGTACGAACTAACAAATCAGCCGGTCTTTGCCAGTCTTCGGGCGCGCACCGTACGGTCGCGCCCTTCTCTTTTCGCCTGGTACAGGGCTTCGTCCGCGACGGCGATGATGGCTTCGGCGTCGTCGGCGTCTTCGGGGAAAGTCGCGACGCCGATGCTCAGCGTCATCTTGCGACCGTTGAACTTCTTGGCTGCCACGCGGGCGCGGATGTGCTCGGCGGTGTCCATGGCATCGGCAACCGAGGTGTCAGGCAGCACGATGACGAACTCCTCACCACCGTAACGCGCGCAGCAATCAGTCTTGCGCGTCGAATCGCGCATGACCTCGGCGATCATCTGCAGCACTTCGTCGCCGGCAGGATGTCCGAACGCGTCGTTGTATTGCTTGAAGTGATCGACGTCGCCAACGAGCACCGAGAAGCCTTTGCGCTCCTTGCGGAAGCGCGCGACTTCGTCGTCGAGACGCTTCATCAGCGAGCGATGGTTCGATAGACCCGTGAGACTGTCGGTGGTCGACAGCAGCTCCAGCTCGTCGTTCTTCTTGCGCAGAGTCTCGTTGATGCGATCGAGCTCGGCGCGACCGTCGCGCAGACGGTACACCATGTGATTGAAGACGTCGGTCAGATAGCCGATCTCTCCGCCACCGGGAGCAGCCGGCAAGTCGACCGTCAGATCACCGGCCGCAACTTCGCCTGCGGCCTTGGTAAGCCGATCGAGCGGACGCGCGATCAACTGGCCGAGACGATAGGCGCTCAATGTCACCGCGATGAGCAGAAATACGATCACGCCGAGTGCTACGTCGCGGAAACGGCGAACCTGCAGATAAGCGGATTCCGCCGATTGTTCAGCGATCACCGCCCAGTTCACCTGCGGTACGTACTCGAGGGTGCCGATCACGTCGCGATCGCGGAAGCTGTTGTACTCGAATGGCGCCCGGGCGCGTTCGCGCAGTTTCTTCATCGTCGGCGCGGGCATCGGGCTCTTGATCAGAGCTTCGGTGACGCCGTCTGAGCTGGCGATGATCGCGCCATGCGTGTTCACGAGTTGAATTGCACCCGAGCTGTCCGGGGCAAAGGAGCGGAGCAGCAGCTGGACGGGAGCGAGGTTGAGCTCGGCGGCAAAGGCGCCCAGCAGTCTTCCGTCGGCACGCTGAGCGGGAACTGCGACGATGAGCTTCGCGCGCTTGGCAACGGGATCCCAGTACGGCTCGCCGACTATCTGATTGTCGGCTTTCAACGACTGCTGCCAATCCGCGGGGAGGGGAACCTTCGTTGCGTCGGGCGAGCTGTTGGCAATGACGTTTCCGTCGAGGTCGAGCACAATCAGCTTCTCGAAATCACTGAAGCGCTCGTGCAGTGAAACCAGATAGTCGTGCAATCTGCCGGCATTCGGAGTGGCGGCGATGCGACCGCCACGATCCAGAGTGATGACGACTTCATCGGAGCCGGCGAAGACGCGAAGATCGTAGAGTCTCTCTCTCAGCCAGACGCCCGTCGCGCGCGCACTCTGCGCGCTGCCGGAGAGAAGATCTTCGTTGATTTTCTTTTCGAGGGCTCGACGGTTCTGAGTATAGAAGACGCCAAGCATGGTGCCCGCTGGAAGCAATGCCGCGGCAACCGCGAAGGCGAGAATCCGGCTGCGCAGGCTTTCGAACTTGGGGAAGGGAACGGGAAACTTCGCTCGCGCGCGCGGAGTTATCTGCGACGCTGGCTTGGCGGCGTTGATCGTTCCTGGTTCGGCTGTAGTTGCGGGCATCGTTATTAGACGATTGATAGCTGCCTGAGCTACCGTCTTTTGTGTCGGAACATTCCCTATGATTCGCGTTACCCGGGAACACTGCAGTTAGACGCCAGCAATCAAACACTTGTCGTCAATCTGGCGCACAAACGTGCTCCGGGTATCCGGACTCCGATACCTATATAAGTGCTTGGTGTCGTTGGATTTACTCCGCGCCGTTCAAGCTTCAGCTGACACGTCGTCGAGTGACGACAGTCGTTTCAGCGCTTTCAGACGCTCGCTGTGTGCGATGCGCGCCTTGTTGACGGCCTCCTTGAGCCAGCTCACCGACTGGTCGTAGACGTCGCGGTTGACTGGGTAAGGGTGTCCATCTTTGCCACCATGCGCGAAGCTGAACCGTGCCGGATCTCGCATGCTGGCCGGCGATCCGTAGACGATGTCAGACACCAGCGCCAAGGCGCGCACTGACTTCGGTCCGACCCCTGGAATCGCCAACAGCTGCTCGTAGTTCTGCGGGTTTGCCTCGTAGGTGCTCAACAAAACTTTCCGCAGATGCTTGGGATTGATGTCTTCCTGGATGTCGACCCAGTGGCGCTTCGGCAATTCCATCGAGATCACCCGGACCAGCTCCTTGTCGACGAGCCTCGGCTCCTGCCGGGCGAAGTCAGTCGACACATTGCGCGCGGCGGCCGACTCCGACGCGACCATGTTGAGCACTGCCTCTGCCTGCGCATCCGATGCGATTGCTGCGTGAGGCTCATTCACGAAATCGCTGAGGTGTGAGCCGAGCCAGTGGTAGCGGCGCGCGTTGCCGTCGCTTATGCGCATGCCTTGCTGAACCACCGCCCATTCGCCATCGGTGCTGACGAAGAAACTGTGGTGATAGATGCCGAATCCGTCCTGGATCGCGGACGAATCCACCTTCGCTGCCATGCGACTGTTGTAGGCGAGTCGCGCGCCGTCGACGCCGGTTCGCGCGCCATACTCCATCAGCTCGATCGGTGTGCGTCGCGAAGTTTTTCCTTTACCGCCGGCGACGAAGATCCCAATTTCGTTTTGTCTTTTGGACAGGCCTTCTTTCAGTGCTCCGCAGACTGTGGTGGTGACTCCGCTGGAATGCCAATCGAATCCGAGCACGCAACCGAAAGCCTGGAACCAGTGCGGGTCCGAAAGGCGACGCAAAAACTCAGCTCTGCCGTGCTCCAGAACCATGACCTCGGCGATGGCCGGAGCAAGCTCAGCCATGCGGCTGAAGAGCCATCTTGGTGCTTTGCCGCCATGCAGCGGAAGTGTAGCACTACCAACGCGTTGCGGCACAGCTCAGCAGTGTAAGTGAGGGGTTCAAAAGGGGCAAAACGGATGTATATTGGGAAGTCGCAGAAAATCAATCCAAAGCGGTGATTCCGGAAGACACTAGTCGTCTCCGGTAGTCTACCGCGCGCGTCCTTTTTTTCTACCTGTGAGGTCTGAATTGAAACGTGAATATGTGAAGAACGGATTGATGGGTATCCTGGCGCTCCTTTGCGCCGCGTCCCGCTTTGTGCCCGGAGCTGAGCAGGCGCCCCTGCTTTCAGCGCCGCCGCTGCTCATGGGTGCCGCGACCCACTCGGCTGACTCGACCATCGCGTCGGTCACCACCGAGGTCAAGACAGGTGTCGCCGCCAGGATCGATTCCGCGCTTCACGCATTCTCGTCGGCAGTCAGACCGCTCAGCCATCCGAAGGCGCTCGAGACAGCTTTCAGCAGCTACTTCAATTACGTCAACGCCCATCCGGACGCGGTCAGAAAACCGTATCTGTATTTCGTCGATTACGGTCTGCCCAGCACCGAACCGCGTGGATATGTGTTCGACATGAAGTCGATGTCGATCGTCGAAGGCCCGTTCACGGTTGCTCACGGTCGCGGCTCATCGACCTCGCGGTATGGAATTCCTACGAGATTCTCGAACGGCTTCGGGAGCGCGATGACTTCGCTCGGACTCTACGTCGCGCAGGAGCTGTATCGCTTCACCGGCCACACCGCCGGCTCGACGTATAGCTCACTTGGTCTGCGTCTTCAGGGTGTGACTCCGGGATACAACGACAACGCTCGCGCGCGTGGTGTCGTTGCTCACGGCGCGCCTTACGTCAGCCCAACCAAAGCTGGCCGCAGCGAAGGTTGTCCGGCGATGGAGCAGAGCCGCGCTCAACATGTTCTGCCCGAGCTCGCCAACGGCGGAATGGTTTTCCTCTTCTCGCCCAACTCGAGCCTCGTCGCCAGCGCCAACTGAGCTGATTAGCTTCACTGCGCCGAATTAGCTCGCACCTTGCGAGCAACCTGGCGCAGATGACATCGACAGATTCGCTGAACATCGAAAGGCCAGCTGACGGCTACTTGTGGCCGCGCTGGCTTTTTTTGCGTTCACTCGGCCTGATCTTTTTCAGCGCGTTCTTCTCGCTGGCGTTTCAGATTCACGGATTGATCGGCGCGCAGGGCATTCTGCCGGCGACAGTGTACCTGCGGCAGCTGTCGGGACTGATGGGCGCGGTCGAGAAGATCTGGTACGCGCCGACGCTGTTCTGGATCAACTCCTCCGATGCCGCGCTCAGCATAGTGATTGTGCTCGGCTTCATCGCCTCGATTCTGCTGGTCCTCAACGTTGCGCCGCGGGCGATGATCGCGGTCTCCACGATTCTCTTTCTCACCTGCATCGCCGCGTTGCAGGACTTTTCGTCGTATCAGTCGGACGGAATGTTGATGGAGGCGGGATTCATCTCGTTCTTCTTCGCACCTCGCGGGATCCGCCCTGGCCTCGGTGCGATCGACCCGCCGTCGCGCATCTCGTTGTTCATGCTGCGCTGGGAATGGTTCCGGATCTACTTCGAGTCAGGGTTGGTGAAGATCCTGAGCGGTGATCCAACGTGGCGGAATCTTACCGCAATGGATCAGTACTATCAGAACGGTCCACTACCCGCGTGGCCGGGCTGGTACGTGCAGCACTTCCCGCACTGGTATCACGCCTTCACCGTGCTGCTCACTTTTTTCGTGGAGCTGATACTGGTGTGGGCGCTGTTCCTGCCGCGCCGTATTCGCATCGCATCGTTCGTCGTTTTCACCGCGCTGCAAATCGGCATCATCACCACCGCGAATTACGCGTTTCTAAACTACCTGGTGCTGTGCCTCGGCGTGCTCTTGCTCGACGACCGCTTTCTCACTCGCCTGCGATTTCCATTCGTCGAGACTCAGCTTGGCGAGCCAGGCGGACGTGGCCGGGTGTTTCGTCGAGTGGAGGCGGTGGTGCTGGCGGCCACGTTCTACACGACTATCGTCACGTTCCTGTGGGGCGGCTCGACGTCAATCCTAGCTCTGCCAAACCGATTGCTGGCGCCATTCCGGATCACAAACGCTTACGGGCTGTTCGCGGTGATGACGCCGGCTCGCTACGAGATCGAGTTCCAGGGTAGCACGGATGGCAGGGCATGGCTCCCCTATCACTTTCGCTACAAACCACAGGACGTGTTCGAGCATCCGGGATTTTACGCGCCGTTCCAACCGCGCTTCGACTGGAATCTGTGGTTCGCGTCGCTGGCGCCATGGCAGCAGAACCCGTGGGTAGTGATGACCGAGCAGCGCCTGATCGAAGGCAGCTCGAGCGTGTTATCGCTTTTCCGCGACGATCCTTTTCACGGCAAACCGCCCAACGTCGTGCGGACGGTGATTTACCAGTACTGGTTCACCGACCTCGCGACGAAGCACAAGACTGGCGCCTGGTGGCGTCGCGAGGAGCTCGGTGAATTCGGGCCTGCTATGGAGCGCGCCGCCGTTTCCCATTGAGGTAAGTGCCCCATCCCAGCAAACCGATCGAAATGCCCAGCAAGGCGCCGTGCACACCGTCGTACAGGTCCCCTGCTTTTATCGGCGTAAAGCGTGGAAGGAAATTCATCAGGAAGAAAAAGAGGATGAACACCATTCCAAGCTTGATGATCGCTCTTGGATCTTTGTTCGTGTAGTTGATCAGCATTGTTTCTCCGTTATTCGGTGATAAAAAACCACGTCATCAAGGCCAGCTTGACGGCGCCCATCGTCGCGACGACTGCGAGTAGATCCCAGCTCACCACCCGCCAGGTGAAGTAGCGATAGACGACGATGCCCATTGCCACCCACGCTCCGGCCAAACCCGCGAAGCTCGTCGAACGCTGCCGATGTCGGAAAAACCGCTCATCGATCTCGGTGCCGAGTATTGGGATCTTCATTTCTTTTTCTCCAGGCTGAAAATCTCATCCGTGCTTTTGCCGAAAACTCGCGCAAAAGTCAGCGCCAACTCGAGGCTGGGCACGTAACGCTCGCGCTCGATCGAGTTGATGCTTTGCCGCGAAACTCCAACCGCTTCTGCCAGCTCCTGCTGTGTCCAGCCGCGTTCGGAGCGGAGCTCTTTAACCCGATTTCTGATCGTCGGCGCCATGTCAAGTTAGCTTTCCATCGACCAAACATATGACGATCCGACTGCATGTCAAGTAAACTTTACTTGTAGGCCGAAAAACCTGACTTGACGGGGCACGCTCCTGATCTAGTTTGGAGCCACTGATGAGCTTGCCAGAGTCACATTTTTTCCAACCTTTCGCACACCCAGGTGTGGATGAGCTTGCCGCTCAGCTAAGCGATTGTAGGACAAAAGGTTACGTTGCATCTCCACCGTTGCTTGGATCCACGTTCTGCTGTAAATTTCGGGCTACTTATTCAGGGGGCTCGTTGCCATCCCACTCAGCCTCCAAACCTTGTAGCAATTACCGGATTTCATGACGGCTCCGAACAACAGAGAGCGCATCCTACCGCGCCTCATTCACGAAGAAATCAGAGAATCGTTCATCAACTACTCGATGAGCGTCATCGTCTCTCGCGCGCTGCCCGATGTGCGCGATGGACTGAAGCCAGTGCATCGTCGAGTTCTCTACGCCATGAACGAGCTTGGACTCGTTCCTGGTCGCCCATACAAAAAGTCAGCAACCGTCGTCGGTGACGTGCTCGGCAAGTATCACCCGCACGGCGACTCGTCGGTGTACGACGCGCTCGTGCGCATGGTGCAGGACTTCTCGCTTCGCTATCCGCTCGTCGATGGACAGGGGAACTTCGGATCCGTCGATGGCGATCCCGCCGCCGCCTACCGCTACACCGAAGCGAGACTCACGCGCGTCGCGATGGAGATGCTCGCCGACATCGACAAGAACACCGTCGATTTCGCGCCGAACTTCGACGATCGCCTGCAGGAGCCGAAGGTTCTGCCGTCGGCAGTTCCGAGTCTCATCGTCAACGGATCGTCCGGCATCGCGGTCGGCATGGCGACCAACATCCCGCCGCACAATCTCCGCGAAGTCGTCAATGCTCTCACTGCGCTGATCGACAATCCTGAGATGACGCCGGGCGACATCAGAAAACTGATCAAGGGCCCCGACTTCCCGACCGGCGGCTACATCTACGGCCGCGCGGGAATCAAGGATTATCAGGAGACCGGTCGCGGCCGCATTGTGATGCGCGCACGCGCCGTCATCGAAGAGAAGGAGCGTCAGAGCAAGTCGCAAATCGTCGTCACCGAGCTGCCGTACCAGGTGAACAAGGCGAAGCTGATCACCGACATGGCGGAGCTGGTGAAGGAAGGGAAGCTCGAGGGAATCAGCGCCCTGCGCGACGAGTCCGACAAGGACGGCATGCGCATCGTCATCGAGCTCAAGCGCGACGCAATTCCGCGCGTGGTGCTCAACCAGCTCTATAAGCACACCGTGATGCAGTCGACCTTCGGCGTCATCATGCTGGCGCTGGTGCCCGACAAGACGACCGGACAGCTGGTGCCGAAGGTGATGCCGCTCAAGGAAGTGCTGCAGCACTACATCGAGCACCGCCACGAGGTCGTCGTTCGTCGCACCCAGTACGAGCTCGATAAGGCGCTCGAGCGCGAGCACATCCTCGAAGGCTTGAAGATCGCCGTCGACAACATCGACGCCGTGATCAAGCTAATTCGCGCGGCGGCAGACACTCCCGCAGCCAGCACTCAGCTCCAGAAGCGATTCAAGCTCAGTGAGCGCCAGGCCGAGGCGATTCTCAACATGCGCCTCGCCAAGCTCACCGGCCTCGAGATCGAGAAGCTGGAAGCCGAGCTCAAGGAAGTGCGCGCCTTTATCAAAGACATGAAGGAGATCCTCGCGTCGAAGCCGCGCCGCATGAAGATCATCCGCGACGAGCTGTCGTCGGTAGCCGACAAGTACGGTGACGAGCGTCGCTCGGAGATCACCAGCGACGAAGGCGAGTTCACCATCGAAGATCTGATTGCCGAAGAGGACATGGTCATCACCATCTCCCACTCCGGCTACATCAAGCGCACATCGGTCTCGACGTATCGCAAGCAACGTCGTGGTGGCAGAGGATTGAGCGGACAGGGCCTCAAGGACGAGGATTTCATCGAGCATCTCTTCATCGGCTCGACCCACGATTACATCCTCTGCTTCACCGATGACGGTAGATGTTTCTGGCTGAAAGTCTATGAAATTCCACAGGCTGGCCGTGCGTCCAAGGGCAAGCCCATCGTGAATCTGATCAACGTGTCGCCTAGCACACAGATCAAGGCGATGGTACCGGTCCGCGAGTTCTCGGAGACGCAGTTCCTGCTGTTCTGTACGCGAAACGGTACCGTGAAAAAGACGGCGTTGTCCGAGTACTCGAACGTCCGCACGACGGGCATCAAGGCGATCAAGATCGAGCAGGGCGACGAGCTGATCGACGTCCAGGTGACCAGCGGCTCGAACGACATTGTCCTCGCTACTCGGCATGGTCTGTCAGTCCGTTTCCACGAGCAGGACGTGCGTGAGATGGGACGTGACACTACCGGTGTCAAAGGCGTCGAGCTCCGCGATGATGACTCTGTGATCGGAATGGTCGTCGTAAAGCGCGATGCAACTCTCCTCGTTGTCACCGAAAATGGCCTCGGCAAGTGCTCCAACATCGGGGATTACCGGGTCCAAAAACGTGGCGGAAAGGGCATCATCACCGTCAACAGAACCGAGAAAACCGGCGATGTCGTTGCGCTGATGGAAGTTCTGCCCTCGGATGAAATCATGATCATCACAAAACATGGTGTGATCATTCGCAGTTCCGTCTCCCAGGTTCGCGTCACTGGGCGTATCGCGCAGGGGGTCAAACTCGTCAATTTGGATGAGGGTGATCTCGTTACTGCAGTTGCGCGCGTCGTGTCTGAAGACGAAGACGAAGGCGGAGAGAACGGATCTTCCGCGGCCAGTGATGAAGAGCAGGTCGAGGCTCTCACCGACGAATGACGACCAAGCCCCTGACCGTGAATAAACACCTCGAAGAAATCCACGAGCTGCGAGCGTCTCTGCGTAAAGCAGAGGCGGAAATTCAGCGTCTGCTCGACGAGGCCGCGGCACGGGGAGCATTGGTTGACATTCTCCACGACGTCATGGGCTCGCTGTCGATGGGCGAGCTGTTCCACATGCTCGCTCGCCGCCTGGCACGCGCTCTCAACCTCAGTCATTCCTCCGTGATCTTCGCCAAGTGTGGCGACACCATGGGCACCGTCGCCTCGGCGCACGAAGATCCACAGCTGGAAAACCTGCAGGTCGAGCTCGACAAGTACCCGGAGATCGAAGCCGCGCTCGCCAGCGAACAGCCGGTGCTGATCACCGACATCTGGCATTCCGACGCCTACAAATCGCTCCGCGAAGCGTGGGAGAAGGACGGCAGCGTGATTTCCGTGCGCTCCATCATCGCATTGCCGTTCCGTCTCGACCTCGATCGGACCGGAGTGTTCCTGCTGCGTCGCACCGCGGACAAGGCGGCACTGAACGAGGCTGACGTCGAATTCGCCGAGACGGTTGTGAAGAGCGCGATGAACGCGATGCGTCGTGCTCACATGGTGGAAGTCACCCAGGCGGACAACCTCCGCCTCGAGGCGCTCGCGCGCACGGATCCGTTGACGCAGCTGCTCAATCGTCGTGCGCTGCTGCAGCAGCTCGCCACCGAAGTCGAGCGCACGCGTCGCTACAACGCGCCGCTCAGCATCCTCATCATCGACGTCGACGAGTTCAAGGCTGTCAACGACACCCACGGTCACCTCGCTGGCGACCAGGTCCTGATCGAAGTGGCGCTGCTCCTCGCCCGCACAGCACGCAGCGTCGATTCTGTCGCGCGCTACGGCGGCGACGAGTTCGTCATCGCAGTTCCCGAAACCGGCGAAGCGGGCGCCATCGCGTTCGCCGAGCGACTGCGCGACAAGATACAGTCGCACGCATTTGACATCGGGAAGGGCGAGCCGCTGAAGCTCACCGTGAGCATCGGTGTCGCCGATTTCCCCGAGGCGAAGGTCGAGACGGCGGAAGACCTGCTCGATTGTGCCGACCAGGCGCTGTACCGGGCAAAGGCAGGGGGGCGCAACCTCGTCTGCGCTTAGCGGGAGGCGGGAGGCGGGAGGCGCAAAACCTGTTTAGCTTCCTAACGCGCTCATTGCAAACCGCACTCACTATCCGCTCTCGCCATGCCCGTTAGCCGCTGGCTCCGCAGTTCTCCCCTCTCGCCTCTCGCCTCCCTCCTCCCGTTCTTATTCGCCTGCGTCGTTGATTCGGCAAAAAAAGAGACAACGGCCGACACTACACATGCGGCACCGGTTGTAACGGTTACACCAATCAATCGCGGCACGCATGGGATGGCGGAGGAGGTGCGATGGATGTTCTCGCCCGACCGCAAAGCGGTGCTGGTTGTTGCGGATCCGGCCGGGGTCGAGAACGAGCCGGTGCCCGATGCGTTCTTCTTCGGCGACGAAACGCGTGGATTCCAGACCCAGATGGACAGTGTGTGGGACGTTGCGCCATCGCCCGACTGGAAATGGCTCGGCTTCAGTCGCGCCTACACCATTCTTGGCGGCGGGGGAACCGGAACGGACATGCTGAGCGATGCCGCGCGGCGTACTTCGATCGACACCGCGACGTTGCGCGCGGGGTCGTTCTCGGCGAGCGGCATGTCGATGGCGCGCGCGATCGCACAGGCGGGTGTCATCCGTATTCCCGACAATCCGCGCGCGCAAGCTTCTGCCGACAGCGCCGCGCCGAGACTCTTTCCAGTCGCACTTGGGTGGCGGGTGCGGTGGACCACCGACGGATCAACGCTGGCACTCGGCAACAATCCGGGATCAGCCCGCGACGATGCCGAGAGCGAGACGTGGGCGGCGCTCGATCCAACGACGGGAATGCTGCATGGATCATTGCCAACGAGCTCGAAGCTGGCCGACGTGAAATTCACGCGCGGGCCGACGCTCGATGCGTCCCTGCCGATCAATGTTACTCAAGCGCCCTCGATTACGATCGACCATGGAAGCAGACGCTACACCATTGAGAGTCGTCGCGGAGTCATCACCATCGCCGAGCCAAATCCGCAGAATGGCGAAACGGGCGCGACGGGCGCTGAGCGAGTAGTTGGCGCGGGCGTCGCTCTCGCTGCGACGGCGGGCGGTCGTTTCATCATCGCGCTGGCGCCCAAAACAAATCGGCAGCCGAATGATCCCGCGGTCGAGCCAGTCGTTTACACGGTGATTTGGTAGGCCAGTGGCTACTTCCCGATTCGCCGCAATTCAACCATAAGGCAGTGATCCTGGATGACGTCGATTCCGGCTTTGGCAAGCCGCTCCGCCGCTTCGTCGTTGCGGATTCCCAGCTGGAAGAAGACGGTCTTCGGATTCTTTGCGAGAATGTCGTCGAGATGCTGAGGGATATCTTTGGGCCGACGGAAAACGTCGACGAGGTCAACATCGCCGGGAATGTCGGCCAGCTTGCGGTAGACCTTCTTACCCATGATCTCCGTCAGCTCAGGGTAGTAGACGGGAACCGGAACGACATCGTAGCCGGCCTGTGACGCGTACTCGGGCACGTAGTACGCCGGCTGAGAGGCATCGGGCTTCATTCCCAACACCGCAATGCGTTTAGTGCTTTCCAGGATCTGTTGTATTCTCGCGGGCGACTCAATTAAGTGCTCGCGCCAAGTTTCGGTACTCATCGTGCGCTCTTAAATTGCAAGAGCGAGTCCAGCTCACACAATTGGAGATTCACACGTAATGCGAATGCTCGTGCTTGGCGCGGGGCTGCAAGGCTCCGCGTGTGCTTATGATCTGCTGCAGAATCCGGAAGTAAGAGAAGTACGTCTCGCCGATCTGCATACCGACCACCTGCCACAATTTCTCGCGCCGTTCTCAGGCGAGCGATTGATCTTCACTCCGCTCGACGTGCGCGATCGTGAGGCAACGCTGGCGTTGATGAAGGAATGCGACGCGGTAATGAGCGCGATCCCGTACTATTTCAACTTTGAGCTGGCTACGCTCGCCGTCGAGGCAGGCGTTCACTTCTCAGACCTCGGCGGCAACA
>DASTGU010000021.1:0-21296 GCA_035718845.1 Gemmatimonadaceae bacterium
TTTCGTCTGGCGGTAGAGGTTGACCAGCCGCTCCTCGAGCAAGCGGGTCAGCCGCATGTAGTAGTAAAGATCGAGTCGCTGTTCGCGCGTCAGCGTCGCCGGCGCGCCATCGGCGCGCTCCTTGTTCAAGCTGGCGGGACGCGACGCGGTTGTTCCTGACCGCGCCATACTAGTACGCCGCTTCGATGCGGTGCCGGGGATCGCCCGCCCTGTGCAGCGCGACGAAGAATTTCTTTGCGTTGCGATCGAGTCGGCTCTCACCGGTCTGATCGGTGGTGATCTCGACGAAGGTGTAGTGCCCGCCTTCCTTGCGAACGCTCAGTGAAAGATTTCCCAGATCACCGGCGAAAGTGCGCGAGCGCGCGGTATGCCCGGAGCGCTCCATCGCGATCTCGGGAAAGAATTCGTCAGCGATGCGCAGAACTTCAACAGGCACCAGCTGCGTACGGAAAAAGTGTTTCATTTTCGAATTTCAGGTCCCCGGCTCGCTCGCCGGATGCACTGTCTGAATCCAGTCGACGCGCTCGAGCGGCAGGTTGGATGCGCGACGGAACTGAATTGCCGCTGCCCAGTCGCCCACCGTCGGGAAGAACAGGCGCGCGGAGTACGTGCCCAGCTCCTTCTCTTTCGCGAAACCGTCGTTGGTATTCGCCCGGTCGGGACTCGTAGCGAAAATGCGTCCCTCACCGCCCTCGATGGGTTGCCGCGTTTTCTTGTCCTGTACCACCACGCGGTAAACGATCTGCTCCAGTGCACGCGGCGGCATCGGATCTTCGGTCACCGTGAACGCGTAAGAGTCGGACCAAAGTCTGAGCTCGAGCGCCTTCGGGTTGGGACTGCAGGTTGTTCCGACAAGCGCGAAGCCGCAAGCGAGGATAAGCCGCTTTGCCTGGGCCATCCCCGTCGCGCTTCTTGCCTCTCGCCTCCCTCCTCTCGCCTCTCGCTTCTCGCCTCCCGCGATCACGACGCGTAATACTCCAGCCCGAGGTGCGTGATCTGGTCTTCGCCCATTAGATGCCGCAGCGTGTTCTTCAGCTTCGTCTGCTGAATGAACAAGTCGTGTTCCGGCTGCAAACCCGGCGCAGCCATTGGGCTCTTGTAGTAGAAGGAAAGCCATTCCTGAATCCCCTTCATTCCGGCGCGGTGCGCGAAGTCGCTGAACAACGCCAGATCGAGCACGATCGGCGCAGCGAGAATCGAGTCTCGGCAAAGGAAGTTGATCTTGATCTGCATCGGGTAGTTCATCCAGCCCACGATGTCGATGTTGTCCCAACCTTCCTTGTTATCGCCGCGCGGCGGATAGTAGTTGATGCGGACGACATGCGAGAAATCCTTGTACAGATCCGGATAGAGCTCCGGCTGCAGAATCGTGTGCAGCACGCTCAGCTTCGACTCTTCCTTCGTCTTGAACGACTGCGGATCGTCGAGGACTTCGCCGTCGCGATTGCCGAGGATGTTGGTCGAGTACCAGCCAGCGAGCCCGAGCATGCGCGCCTTCAGTCCCGGGGCGATGACGGTCTTCATCCACGTCTGCCCGGTCTTGAAATCCTTGCCCGAGATCGGAACGCCACGATCGATGGCGAGCTTCTGCAACGCGAGGGTGTCGACGCACAAATTCGGCGCACCGTTGGCAAACGGCACACCTTCCATGATCGCCGCGTAGGCGTAGAGCATCGACGGAGCGATGGCATCGTCGTTCTTTTCCATCGCCTTTTCGAACTGCTCGATCGTCGCGTGCTGTGGGCCGGGCTTGATGAAGATCTCGGTCGATGCGCACCACACGATCACGATGCGATCGCACTTGTTTTTGGTCTTGAAATCCCTGATGTCCTGCCGCAGCTGCTCGGCGAGATCGCGCTTCGTCTTCCCTTTCTTGACGTTGGTGCCGTGGATGCGCGTGACGTACTTGTTGTCGAACACCGCCGGCATTGGCTTGATGCCTTTGAGGAACTCGGCGATCGGCTCGATGTCTTTCTCCTCGAGCACACCGGCCTTCCGAGCCGCGGTCAACGCGTCGTCGGGAATCGGATCCCAGGCGCCGAACACGATGTCATTGAGGTCCGCGAGCGGAACGAACTCCTTGATCAATGGTGCCCGCTTGTCGGTGCGCTTACCCAGGCGGATGGTCGCCATCTGCGTCAAAGAGCCGATTGGGCGCGAGTGTCCGCGCCGAATGCTTTCGACGCCGGCCATGAAGGTTGTCGCTACCGCGCCGAGGCCCGGCGTAAGGATTCCGAGGCGGCCCTTTGCCGGCGCAACTGATTTAGACGAGTCACCAGAGGAGGATCTGGCCAATTTATTCTCCGTGCTTGCTTATGATTGAGCTCGGCGTGGTGCCGGCATTGCCGCTTTCGCGGCGGGAGTAGAAGGATTTGCCGCGCCTGGTGGATCGCTGACCATCCGAATCGGTTTCGCATCGCGATCCTTCGTCGCGCGATAAACGTAGAGAATGCGCTGAACCGCCGTGATCCACGCGGTCACGGTCAGCAGGATGATGATTCCCATCAACACCCAGCCGTTCCAGAACAGTCCGAAGAAGGACTGTGGCACTGACAGCAGGACCATTCGCTCCGGTCGCTGCATCAGGCCGACTTTCGCGTCGATGCCGAGTGTTTCGGCACGCGCGCGGGTGTACGAGATCAGGAAAGTGCCGATGATGCACACCAGGCAGACGACCACCATTCCCAGGTTGTGATGGATCGGGCTGGTCGCGTAGAAGAAAGCGAGGCCGGCCATCAAGGCGCCGTCGGCAACGCGGTCGAGCGTCGAGTCGTAGAACGCTCCGAAGACACTGGAGCGGCCGGTGCGGCGTGCCACCTCACCGTCGGCGACGTCGAAGAACGCGGTAACGTTCATGATCCAACCGGCGGTCATGATGTGGCCGGTGGCGTAAACGACGCTCGCGGCAATCGTCAGCAGAGTGCCGACGGTGGTAATGGTGTTGGGGTGGACCTTATTGCGCGCCAGGAAAGAAATTGCCGGCTCGATGGCGCGCAGCGCTCCGTTCTTTACGTAGTCAGTCGGTTGCTTTACGTAGCGTGGGGGCATTCAGCTCAGGCCGGCGGTAAGCAGCTGCTAGCCGACGTGCCGGATCGTCGGCTGACGGCAAAAAAAGAGGCCGCCACTGAATACGCGACGGCCCGGTAAAGTTAAGTGCTCCAACGACCTATTTCCACCCAAGGCCTCAGGATCGCCCTGGCCTCGGCATGGCGCCGACGCTAGTAGCGACCCACTCGCGAAGGGTCAGGGCAGCCGCCAATCGTACATCGTGTTCAACGTCACGTTGGTCTTGGTATAGGTGCGGGTACCATCGACCGTGACGGCCTTGAGATTGACTGTCGAGCCGGCGGCAACTCCGGAAACTGGAATGTGCTCGACGGTGTTGGCCGCAACCTGTTTCAGAAAGATGTCGCTGGTTCCACTCTGCACGTAAACGTTGACGGGCTGGCTCAGATTATTGGTGACGTGCAGCGCGACATCGGTGGCCGGCTCTGGCCCAGTCCGCACTTCGACCTGGCGCCCGGAGCACGCGGCAGCCACGACCAGCGAAAGCGAGAGCATCAAAGCACGCATTCGTTGCCTCCAGATTTCTTTGAAGTTGAAAGTGAAATGGCGGTGCAAGAGATGTGCTGCTGTTAACTGCAACTGAAAAACTACCAGCCCGCTGCTAGCAGCTTTCGGCTGGCGGCTGTGAGCTTGTCCGCGATTCTCAGTAAGCTCGAAGCAGCAGGCCGAAAGCCGCCAGCCGCAAGCTGGTAGTTTTTATTTTGCCGTTCCCTATTTGTAGATAAGGTATTGCCGGGTCTGCTCTCGAAACGCATACGCCGCCTTGTACTCCCGATCGATGATCACGTCGGGATCATCACCGCGTAGTAGCGCAACGCGATCCTGAGGTGAGCCGAAGCGCAGGTCGAAGCCTCGTGCATCGATCGTGAGACGACTGCCTGCGGTTCGGTTGATCGCCCACAGCAGCGACGCGCCGACGCGCGCCGCCTGCAGTGCGCTGCGGTTTATGATCTGAATGCGGATGCCGGGGATGCTCTGGCCATTGTACTTGCCGTCAGTCGGATTCTCCGGCGTGAAGTTCTCAGCGAAAAAACGCACACCCGGAATTTCGCGGTCGCGGAGAATCGCCACCGTTGCCGCTGCGTTGAGCCATGGCGCGCCAACCCGCTGGAAAGCCTCGTTGGTTCCCCGGCCAACCGAGAGGTTGGTCGCCTCGAATGCGACGAGTCCGGGATACAGCATGGCGCTCTGCAGCGACGGCATGTTGGGTGACGGCTTCACCCACGGCAGCCCGGTAAGATCGAACCAAACGTCGCGGCGCCAACCCTGCGCGGGCACCACGTGCAGGTCCGCGCGAATCTTCAGTACATCATTGAAATACCGCGCCAGCTCGCCCATGGTCATTCCGTGGCGCAGCGGCATCGGCCACAGTGCGTAAGCCTGCCCCGGTTTGCCCGGCGCCGGATCTTCCGGATTCGCCAGCGCGCTGTCGAGTAGCGGGCCCTCGATCAGATAACCGGTGATCGGGTTGGGACGATCGAGCACGATGATCGGCTTGTTGGTGCGCGCGGCTGCGCGCATCGAGTAAACCATCGCGCCGACGTAAGTCCACGTGCGCGTTCCGATGTCCTGCAGATCGAACACGAGCGCATCGAGCTTGGCCAGCATGGTGTCCGGCGGCGCTATTGTCTCCCGTCCATAGAGCGAGAACACCGGCAGCCCGCTCGTCTGATCGATACCGCTGGCGATGTTCTGCCGATCTTCAGTTCCGCGTAATCCGTGCTCGGGGGAGAACAGCTGCACCAGCGAGACCGACGCATCGCGGGCTTTCTTGTCGCGCAGCAGATCGATGTCCGACCTGCCGCGCTCGTCGATACCGGTCTGGTTGGTCAGCAATCCGATCCGCTTGTTGCGAATCAGGTTGATGCTGTCACCGAGTAAGACGGTGATGCCCGGTCTAACCCTGGCTTCGGCGAGGTCGCCGGTGGGATCGATCTGCTTGGCAGTTACAACGCAGCCGCTGCAGATTGCAGACATCACTGCCAGCAACTGAAGGTATCGCCTCATTGATTGTTGTCCCGTAAGTTGATCTTGTTGGGTGCTACCAAATGATACTCTGTCGCGTCCTTGTACGTTGGGCAGCGCGAGACGCAGCAATCGCAAACGTCTTGCCTAGCCAGTTTGCCACCTCAATCCATTTGATATGGCGCTAACAGCGATCGACTGGGCAATTGTCGCCGCGTACTTCATCCTCTCCACGGCGATCGGATTCGCGTTCACCAAGAAGGGCGGCGAAAGCCTGAGTGAGTATTTCATCTCGGGAAGAAATGTCAGCTGGTGGTTGGCCGGTGCCTCCATGGTAGCGACAACTTTCGCGGCCGATACCCCCCTCGTCGTTACCGGATTCGTCTACAATCACGGCGTCGCCGGTAACTGGCTGTGGTGGAACATGCTCATGAGCGGCATGCTCACGGTGTTCTTCTTCGCCCGACTCTGGCGGCGCGCTCATGTCATGACCGACGTCGAGTTCGCAGAGATCAGATACAGCGGCAAACCCGCGGCGGCGCTGCGCGGATTCCGCGCCCTCTACCTGGCCCTGCCGATCAACCTGATCATCCTCGGCTGGGTGACTCGCGCCATGATCAAGATCCTCACGATCTCACTTGGCCTCCACGACGTGAGACTACTCGGCATGAACGTGTCGGGTCAGGTTGTCGCGGTCGCCATTTGCTTCGTGATTACCGTCGCGTATTCAGCCGGCGCAGGGATGTGGGCGGTCCTGTGGACAGACCTCATCCAGTTCGTGATCAAGATGACGGCAGTGATCATCCTCGCCGTCTATTCCCTGCGCGCCGTCGGCGGAATGGACGCGCTCAAGGCGGGTCTTGCCACGCACTTTGGCGACGCAAATGCGGCGCTGTCAGTGCTGCCACTCAAGGTCGGCGATAACGGCATCGAGGCCTATCCATGGATGCCACTTCTCGCACTCTTTGTCTTCCTCGCCGTCCAGTGGTGGGCGGCATGGTATCCTGGCGCTGAGCCGGGCGGCGGCGGTTATGTCGCGCAGAGAATTTTCTCGGCGAAAACCGAAAAAGACGGTGTGCTAGCCACACTCTTCTTCAACGTGGCTCACTATGCTCTGAGACCGTGGCCGTGGATCATCACAGGACTGTGCACCATCGTGCTTTATCCGGCCGGGATTGGTCCGACCCACGATCACGAAGCTGCCTATGTCCAGGCATTCGTCGATCTGCTCCCAACTCCGTGGCGCGGCTTCATGCTCGCTGGATTCGCGGCAGCCTATATGTCGACCGTCGGCACCCAGCTTAACTGGGGAGCGTCGTACCTAGTGAACGACTTCTACAAGAGGTTCCTCAACCGCACCGCAACCGAGAAGCACTACGTAACGGTGTCCAGATGGGCTACCGTATTTCTTTTCCTCGCTGCCTCGCTCGTCACGATGCAGCTGAGCACCATCGAAGGCGCCTGGAAATTCCTGCTGGCCCTCGGCTCAGGCACCGGTCTGGTACTGATCCTTCGCTGGTACTGGTGGCGCATCAACGCGTGGAGCGAGATCAGCGCGATGACAGCGTCATTCATCGTTTCACTGATCGCGATCGCCACCATCAAACCTCACTTCGCCGATACTGATTTCAGGGGCGATGCCTGGGTGATGCTGGTTACCGTCGCCGTCAGTACGGTGGTGTGGGTGGGAGTGACCTTCGCCACCGCTCCGGAGCCCGACGCAATGCTACAAAGCTTCTACAAGCGGGTCAGGCCCGGCGGGCCGGGCTGGGCGCGGATTTCGGAGAGCCTTGGCTACGGCCGCGAGTCGATTCCAGGAGGCGCGCTGGCCTGGACAAACTGGATCGCCGGGATCGTGGCAGTGTATTCATCACTGTTCGGGATCGGGAAGATCGTCCTTGGCGAAGTTGGGACCGGAATCGTGATGTTGGTGATCGCTTTGGTTGCCTTTGGGTGGATTGCGCGGTCGTTCAGAGAGGAGAGTCAAACGGCCCTACCCGCTCTCGGGGAAGTAGCCTAAATTTGTGTAGTACTGGAGGATAAATGTCCGTTTCGTCACAACCGGAAATCGAGCTCATCGTCACGCCCGTAGCTGGCGCTGAGGTCAAGAAGTTTATGGACGCCGAGGGTGTAACTGTCGAGCAGGGTGGCCTGCGCGTCAGCGTTCAGCCCGGCGGCTGCAGCGGCTTCAAGTACAGCCTCGTCATCGAAGACCAGGCAGCGGAGGATGACTGGGTTCTGCAGAACGAAGGCTTCAAGGTCTTCGTCGACCCGTTCTCCGCACAGTACCTGAACGGCGTCACGATTGATTACGTCTCGTCGATGCAGGGCTCCGGATTCACCTTCAAGAATCCGAATTCCACCGGAGGCTGTGGCTGCGGAAGCTCTTTCTCCGCATAGAGCTTTGGTCAATCAGACCTTCAAATCGAGGGCGGTGAAATGAACACGCATTTCACCGCCCTCGATTTTCTTGTGCTCGTCGCGTACCTGATCGCGACGACCATTCTCGGTATTTGGCTCGGTCGCAACCAGCGCGACACCAAAGACTATTTCGTCGCGGGCCATGCGATTCCGTGGTGGGCAGTTCTCTTCTCGGTCGTTGCGACGGAAACGAGTGCGCTCACCTTCATCAGTATTCCAGGCCTCGCATACACGACGAACCTGGGGTTCCTGCAAATCGCGGCTGGGTATCTGCTCGGCCGCATCGTAGTCGCCTACACGCTGTTACCGAGGTACTACCAGGGCGATCTCGTAACGGCTTATGCACTGCTCGAAAAGCGCTTCGGGGTCGGCACTCGCCGCTTCGCGTCGGTCGTGTTCATGGTCACGCGCGCGTTCGCTGATTCGGTGCGCGTGTTCGCGACTGCAATTCCGATCGCACTCATCCTCGGGCCTGCAGTGCCGCAGAAGTTCGTGATGCCCGTTGCGATACTTACACTCGGCGCGCTCACGCTCATTTACACCTACCACGGCGGAATGCGCGCCGTCGTATGGACCGACGTGCTGCAGACCAGCGTCTATCTGCTTGGCGGCTTCGCCGCGCTTTACCTGCTGGGCAAGGGGGTCGACGGCGGCTGGAGCGCAATTCTGTCGCGTGCGAGCAGCGCGGGAAAGCTCAAAATGATCGACGTGTACTGGGGCTTCGACAAACCCTACACACTGTTCGCGGGACTCATTGGCGGTGCATTCCTGTCGATGGCATCACATGGCGCCGACCAGCTGATCGTGCAGCGTCTGCTCGCCGCCTCGAGTCTCAAGGAATCTCGCAAGGCACTGATCGGCAGCGGTATCGCCGTGTGGTTCCAATTTGCGCTGTTCCTCATGATCGGCCTCGGACTCTACGCATTCTATCAGGCCAGAACTTTCGCCGTACCGGACTCGATCTTCCCGACGTTCGTGGTCGATTCGATGCCCGAAGGACTGAAGGGCCTGATCGTCGCGGCCGTTCTCGCGGCAACCATGAGCGCGCACTCCGGCGCAATGAACTCGCTCGCTGCATCGACAACCCACGACATTTATCTCCCGATTACCGGCCGTCGCGCCGATGATCCGCGCACGTTGCGCATCAGCAAGCTGTTCACTCTGTTCTGGGGCGTCGTCCTTCTCGTTGCCGCGCTACTCTATCGCCAACAGGGCACACCAGTGGTGGTGATTGCCCTGTCGATTGCGTCGTTCACCTATGGCGCTTTGCTCGGCGGATTCTTCCTCGGCATGCTCTGGTCGCGCGCTATACAACGCGATGCAATCACGGGCATGGCAGTGGGCATCGTCGCAATGAGCTTCGTCGTATTCGCCAAGCCGATGATCCCGGTCTTTCCGTCACTGACCGGCATGCTCACTACGCTGTCGCACATTTCCTTCCCCTGGTACGTTCTGATCGGGACTACATTCACCGTCGGAGTCGGTATTCTTTCTTCGTTCACCCACCGTCCGCCCTCACGGCAAACGACAACAGACGCAGCGCGATGAGCGAGATCGTAATCGGAGTTGATGGTGGCGGGTCGAAGACGCGAGTACTCGTAGGCACCGCCGAAGGCGAGATCCTCGCCGACGTCTCCGGACCGAAGTCGAACGTGGTCCCAGGTCAGGCCGAGAAATCCGCCGGTGTCATCGCCAGTCTCGTAACGCAGGCGCTGTCCGAGATCGCTCAGCCCGGCGCCGTGACGCCACGCGTGCTTTACTGCGGCGTCGCTGGAACCGGTCGCGATGAAGAGCGGCGGGCGTTGCACTCCGCGCTCGACGCGATGGAGCTCGCTGAGGAAGTCGTAATCGATTCCGACGGCATGATCGCGATGTACGACGCATTCGACGACCGCGCGGGGATTCTGCTGGTAGTTGGTACCGGGTCGATCGCTTACGGTCGTAGTCCCGCCGGCGAAATCGTGCGCTGCGGCGGCTGGGGACCGTATTTCGGCGACGAAGGCAGCGGGAGCTGGATCGGTCGACGCGCGCTGAGCATCGTCGCTGCATCGAGCGATGGTCGCGAGCCACCAACAGCATTGCTCTTCCCCATTCTCGCGGCTACGCAGTGCGAAGATGTCACGGACCTGATTCCATGGGCTGCTGCAGCTGACTCGCGCACCCTCGCGTCACTGGTGCCCGTTGTGTTCACCACGGCCGCAAACGGCGATCCGCGCGCCAACGCGCTGGTGACGCTGGCCGCCGAGGAGCTGGTGCTGCACGTCCGCGCGCTGGCGCGTCAGCTATTCACTGACGAGCGCGCGGCAGTTGCGGTAGCGCTGAGCGGTGGGCTGATGGATCGGAGCTCGCCGCTCAGGAAGCGACTGGAGCAGCGCCTGAAGTCGGCGGTGCCTGGCGCACAGCTTCGATCGGAAGAAGTCCTTCCTGCGCGAGGAGCACTTCGGGCTGCGGCTCGGAGAATTCACCTTCCCACTTAGCCATCACCACTGTCGCAAGACAGTTCCCAATCAGGTTGGTGCAGGTGCGCGCCATGTCCATCAGCGCGTCGACGCCAAGTATGATGGCAACGCCCTCGAGCGGCAAACCGAAAGTAGCGAGCGTACCCGAAAGGATGACCAGGGATGCACGCGGAACGGCCGCGACGCCTTTGCTCGTGATCATCAGGGTCAGCATCATCAGCAGCTGATTCCCGAACGTCAGCGGGTGGCCGGCCGCCTGCGCCACGAAGATCGATGCAACGGCGAGGTAGAGAGTCGAGCCATCGAGGTTGAACGAGTAGCCTGTCGGCATCACGAACGCCACGATGCGCCGTGGCACTCCGATCGCTTCCATCGATTGCATCGCGAGCGGCAGCGCCGCCTCCGACGATGTGGTCGAGAAAGCGATCAGCGCGGGTGATCTCACTGCTCTGACAAATCGCTTGATCGGCACGCGGAATAGCCACGCCACCGGCAGCAGCACAAACAGGAAGAACGCCACGAGTGCGCCGTACAGCGTCAGAATCAATTTGCCAAGGCTGAACAACACGCCGAGTCCGTTCTGTCCGACCGCGACAGCGATCGCCGCGCCGATGCCGAACGGCGCGAAGCGCATAACCATCATCGTGAACTTGAACATCACCTCGGACAGCGCTTCACACACCGACAGCATCACTTCCTTCGAGCGCCCCTGCACTTTCGACAGCGCGACGGCGAACAACACCGCGAAGAACACGACCTGCAGCACTTCGTTATTGGCCCCTGCTTCGACAATGCTTTGCGGAACGAGGTGCTCGAGGAAGCTCGTGCCAGTCTGAGTCTTGTGCGCGAGCTCCTGCCCGGCTGTCGCTGACGCGCCGAGCACGACACCTTCGCCCGGGCGAATCAAATTGACCGCCAGCAGACCGATGAAGAGAGCGGCCGTTGTAACGACTTCGAAATACAGCAGCGACTTTAACGCCAGCCTGCCCACTCGCTTCATATCGTCGCCGTGACCGGCGATGCCGACCACCAGCGTCGCGAAAATCAGCGGTGCGATGATCGACTTGATCATCCGCAGAAACACCGTCGCCACCGGCTTCAGCGTCACCGCAAACTGCGGCGCCACCACTCCAATCACGACTCCAACCACCATGGAAATCAGAATCCAGGTGGTGAGCGGGATGCGTTTTAGCGTGCGATAGACCATTGAGATCGTTGCTCGACGGACCGCGTTACTTCGCTATCGGCGGAGGTGGCTCGACTGGAACGGGCCCACTGCCACGTCTCAGTGTCGAATTGCGGAAGCCATACAGAACGTAAAGCACGATGCCAATCACAAGCCACCAGCCAAACCGCACCCAGGCGAGGTGCGGCAATCCACGCATGACGAAGATGCAGAGTCCTGCTCCAACGATTCCGACGACGTGTACGAACGGAACGCGGAACGGCCGCGGCCGCTCGGGGTCAGTGTGACGCAGAACGATCACCCCGATGCAGACGAGCGCAAAGGCGAACAGCGTTCCGATATTCGTCAGATCGTAAGTCTCTCCGGCATCGCCGATCAAAGACCACAGCGCGACGAGCGCTCCCGTAAGCAGGGTCGTGATATAGGGCGTGCGATACTTGCCGTGGACTTTGCTCGCCCACTTCGGCAATAAACCGTCGCGCGCCATCGCGAAGAAGATTCTCGGCTGGCCGTATTGGAAGACCAGCAGCACTGCCGCCATCGAGAACACCGCGCCCAGCGCCACGATCTTGGCGATGTTGGTTAGCCCCGTCGCATTTAGCGCGAACGCGAGTGGATCAGCCGCGGTGCCCAGTTGCTTGTACGGCACCATTCCGGTGAGTACGTAGCCAATGATGATGTAAATCACCGTGCAGATCGCGAGTCCGCCCAGGATGCCGATCGGCAGATTTCGCTGTGGATTTTTTGTCTCTTCAGCAGCGGTCGAGATCGCGTCAAAGCCGATATAGGCGAAGAACACGATTGCCGCACCCTGATGGATGCCCGTAAATCCATTCGGAGCGAAAGGGTGATAGTTGGCAGAGTTGATGTGCTGCGCGCCCATGATGATGAACAGCGTCAGCACGATCAGCTTCACCGCTACCATGATGTTGTTGGCGCGCGCGCTCTCTCTCACTCCCAGCATCAAAAGCCAGGTGATCAGCGCGACGATGGCGAACGCCGGTACGTTGATCAGGATCGGAATGCCGGCGACGTGAGGTGCTGTCTCCAGCAGTCCGTGCACCTCGGGATTCGAGCTGAGAAGCGCCGTGCGGTAACCGGTTGTTAGCCACACCGGCATCTCCACCCAACCGCCCAACAGGGATTTGAAGTAATCGCCCCACGAGATGGCTACGGCGACGTTGCCGACCGCGTACTCGAGTATGAGATCCCAACCGATGATCCACGCCACCAGCTCGCCGAGGGTGGCGTACGAGTAGGCATACGCGCTCCCCGCCTGTGGAATCATCGACGCCAGCTCGGCGTAGCACAAACCAGCGAGCGCGCAGCATGCGCCGAGCAGCAGGAAAGAAATTACCAGCGCCGGACCGGCGCCGACGCGGATCACCTCGCCGTTCGGTCCCAACTGGCCGGCGGCTGCAGACCCAATCGAACCGAAGATGCCGGCGCCGATGACAGCGCCGATTGCGAGCATGATCAGATCGCCGGCGCCGAGCACACGCCTCAGTCCCTGCGGGTTTTCGCCCTCCGCCAATAGCTCGGCGATCGGCTTGCGCGCAAACAGTGACCGAATCATGTCAGCAGGTTCGAGGTCTGCCTCGGCGCATCGCTCGACACGCCGAGGCTTTGGAAAAGCGGCTCGCTAAGCAGCCGCACTCTTGACGCGCATTCCGTAGAACGAGCGGATCACGAACGTCACGGAGATCAGGAAGAACACCGCCGCAAGAATCCGGGTCAGGGTCGCCCCCTTGTCGTGGGTCAGCGAGACCGCGAGCTCCACCGCCAGCAATCCGAACAGGGTCGTGAATTTGATGATCGGGTTGAGTGCAACGGACGACGTATCCTTGAACGGATCGCCGACCGTATCGCCGACGACCGTTGCCGCGTGGAGCGGAGTGCCTTTCTCCTTCAATTCCACTTCCACGACTTTCTTGGCGTTGTCCCACGCGCCGCCGGCGTTTGCCATGAAGATCGCCTGGAATAATCCAAACAGCGCGATCGAGACGAGGTAACCGATGAAGAAGTACGGCTCGACGAACGCAAAGGCGAGCGTTGCAAAGAATACGGTCAGGAAGATGTTGAACATCCCTTCCTGCGCGTACTTGGTGCAGATCTCCACGACTTTCTTGGTGTCTTCCACCGATGCCTTCTTGTCGGAGCTCAGGTCCATGTGTCCCTTGATGAACTCCACCGCCCTATAGGCGCCAGTCGTCACCGCCTGGGTAGACGCGCCCGTGAACCAATAGATCACCGCCCCACCTGTGATGAGGCCGAGGAGGAACGGCGGGTGAAGAATCGACAAATTGGCGATGAACTCGGGCTGCAGGCCGTGCGTCAGTCCGACGATGATCGAGAAAATCATCGTCGTCGCGCCAACGACCGCGGTGCCGATGAGTACCGGCTTCGCCGTCGCCTTGAAGGTGTTTCCGGCGCCGTCGTTCTCCTCGAGCAAATGCTTCGCTCTGCCGAACTCGGGTGTAAAACCGTACTGTTGGTTGATCTGCTGCGAGACGCCGGGCAGCTGTTCGATAAGCGACAGCTCGAACACCGACTGCGCGTTGTCTGTGACCGGACCGTATGAGTCGACCGCAATCGTAACTGGACCCATGCCGAGGAAGCCGAAAGCGACGAGACCAAACGCGAAGACGGCAGGAGCGATCATCAGCTCGCCGAAGCCGGCGGTGCTGACGAGGAATCCAATGGACATCAGCGCCATAATCGAAATGCCCAGCCAATAGGCACTGAAATTACCGGCAACGAATCCGGACAGAATATTCAGGGACGCCCCGCCCTCCCGTGACGACGTGACGATTTCCTTGACGTGCGCCGAGTGAACCGACGTGAATACTTTCACGAGCTCGGGAATGATCGCTCCCGCCAGCGTGCCGCAGGTGATGACCGTCGAAAGCTTCCACCACAAACTGCCGTCGCCGAGGTTCGGCAACAGCATGTACGACACGAGATAGGTCAATGCAACGGAGACGAGCGAGGTGAGCCACACCAGGGATGTCAGTGGCGCCTCGTAGTCCATATCGTCGGCATTGACGTAGCGCGCGCGGGCGATGCCTTCGTTGATCAGATAGGACAGACCGCTCGCCACGATCATCATGATGCGCATCACGAAGATCCAGACGAGAAGCTGCACCTGCACGATCGGATCGCGCACTGCGAGCACGATGAACGAGATGAGCGCGACACCGGTGACGCCATAGGTCTCGAAACCATCCGCGCTGGGGCCGACCGAGTCACCGGCGTTGTCACCGGTGCAATCGGCGATGACGCCCGGATTGCGTGCGTCGTCTTCCTTGACGTTGAACACGATCTTCATCAGATCGGCGCCGATGTCGGCGATCTTGGTGAAGATTCCGCCGGCGATACGAAGCGCGGCCGCGCCAAGCGACTCACCGATGGCGAAGCCGATGAAGCAGGGGCCGGCGTAATCGCCGGGGATGAAGAGCAGAATGAACAGCATCATCACCAGCTCGACGCTGATCAGCAGCATGCCGATGCTCATACCCGCGCGCAGCGGAATCGAGTAGCACGGATACGGCTTGCCTTTGAGACTGGCGAAGGCGGTGCGCGAGTTCGCGAACGTGTTGATCCGGATACCGAACCACGCCACACCATAGCTGCCGGCGATGCCGATCAGACTGAACAGCAGAATGATCGCGACTTTGTTCGCCGCGAGCTTCACCAGGAATCCGAAGTAGAGCAGGATTACGAAGCCGATGAATATCTCGAGAATCAGAATGAACTTGCCCTGGCGAATCAAATACGTTTTGCAGGTCTCATAAATCAGATCCGAGATCTCCCGCATCGATTCGTGAACGGGCATGCGCTTCAGCTGGCTGTACATCACAAGACCGAACAGCAATCCAAGAGCGCATACCGCCAGGCCGCCCATCAGCAGCGAGTGACCGCGGATACCGCCCAGGAAGGTCACCTGCGACAGGTCGGGGATGATCAGGTTCGCTTCACCGCCGGGCTGGTGCTCCGGGACCGCAACCGGCTGTGCAACTCCCGTCGCCGCTGCCGCGACGGCACTGTCGGTACGATTCTCCGACACGCCCTGTGCCGACAGCGCAAACGGCGCCAGCACAATCAGTCCAAAAGTGAGCGTACGAATCAAACGCAAAAACTTCCGATTCATTCTTGAATTTCTCCGAGGGTGAAATGCGCCGGTGGCAACCCGGCCCTGCTCAGCGTGCGGGTCTGGACTCCAGTTTTCGCCAGACGTAATAGACCGGCACGCCGATCAGCACTATAACGAGGCCAGAGATCGCCTGGGCTCGCGTCTGATCCGCGATCAACAGAATTATCGCAATTGCGGATGCGAGAATGATGTACAGGGCCGGCAGAACTGGGTAGCCGACCGCTCGATATGGCCGCTCTGCATCAGGTCGGGTCTGCCGCAGCCGGAACAGCCCGATGGTCGTCAGCGCGTAGAACACCAGCGCCGCGAAAATCACGTAGTTCAAGAGCTGACCGTACGTACCGGTCAGACAGAGGAGACTCGTCCAGACCGACTGCGCGATCAACGCTGCGGCGGGAACGTTGTGGCGATTGAGATTCCCGGTGCGTCGGAAGAATACCTTGTCGCGCGCCATCGCGTAGTAGACGCGCGCGCCCGAGAGAATGAGCCCGTTGTTGCAGCCGAAGGTCGAGATGAGAATCGCCGCAGCGATGATCGAAGCGCCGGCCGCACCAAAAATCGTCTCGGCGAACGCGCTGGCGACGCGATCCTGAGTCGCGTACTGAATGCCGCGCTCCATCACCGTCGCCCCATTCTGCACGCCGTGCATTGGCAGCGCGTTGAGATATGCGACGTTCGCGAGCAGGTAGAGCAGGCAGACCATGCCGGTGCCGTAGAGCAGGGCGCGGGGCAGATTCCGCTGCGGCGAATGAACTTCAGCGGCGGCGAACGTTACGTTGTTCCACGCATCGCTGGAAAACAGGGATCCGACGAGCGCAGAGCCAAACGCGAGAATGAACGCGGGAGTGAGCACCGCCGGGTTGAAATTGCCCGACGAGAAATTTGCGGCGATGGCGTCAGCGTGACGGCCGACGGTGAGACCGAGGAGAATCAGCGCAATCAACGAGACGGTCTTGATGATCGTCAGCGTCGTCTGCACCCACTTCCCTTCCTTGATTCCGCGCAGGTTGATCCAGGTCAGGATCCAGATCGAGACGAGCGCGATCAGTCGTTGCGGCGACAGCCCGACTTCGATCGTTCCACCAGCCGTCGCGAAGTCCATTTGTGGGAACCACGAGTAGCGGCCTGGCCCGAACGCGGGCCACAGCACTCCGAGGTATTTGCCGAAGGCGACGGCGACCGCCGCGATGGTGCCCGTCTGGATTACGACGAAAAGAGTCCAACCATAAAGAAAGCCCATGAGGTGACCCATGGACTCTCTGAGGAAAACGTACTGTCCGCCGGCGCGGGGATACATTGCCGCGAGCTCACCGTAGGTAAGCGCGCCAAGAATGGTAACGACGCCCGAGACCACCCATGCCATGAGCAGCCAGAAGGGCGAATTGACCGAGCGGGAAATGTCCGCCGAGACGATGAAGATGCCCGAGCCGATCATCGAGCCGGCGACGAGCATCGTGGCGTCGGTCAGCGTCAGCGCTTTGACGAACTCGCGCGACGACGGGGCGGTCGTTTCGGCCGTAGCTGTCGTGGATGTCAAAGCTGTCCGGGGCCTCGTTTACGCGGGTAGGGTTCCTCCTCGCTCGCGGGCGAAAGCTACCCGTGACCCGAACCTTTTTCCAGTAACTGCTGCGGACGGTCCGAGTTCGAACTGGCCGTGCGGCCGCCCTACAACTGGCGTTCACAAGTAACTGGTTGCTGGTTGCCGGTAGCACGGTTCCCTGTTGTCCGTTAACTACGGTGCGAAACCGTTCGAAGTGGCCTCATGGTAAAGGCAAAAACAAAGACCAACGGAACCCAGCCGTTGCCTTTTCTTTAATCCGGGCAGAAGGGTTAAATGCGCAGTTTACGGGGAACAGGCAACCGTGCTACCGGCAACCCGGAACCCGTTACTTCAGATCGCCAGTAGAAGGGAGCCCGCACGGCCAGTTCGAACTCGGACCGTCCGCAGCCGTCAGAAGATGATTTCGATCTCGGCGGTATCACGCTTGGGAGTTCCGTCGAACCGAACCCCCGGACGGAATCTCATCGACCGCAGCACCTCGGCGACCCGCTTGTTGTAGTCGCCGTCGCGGGTCTGGTTGAATCCAATCAGTTTCGCGTTGCCCTTCTCGTCGACGTCAAAAAAGGCTTTCATGTGAAAGCCTTTTACGCTCGACGGCGCCGGCATCGGCGGGATGAAAAGATCTCGCACTGTCGGCGGATAATCCTTGCCGGGACCGCCGCCGGTGCCGGGTCCGACTCCGCTGCCGCGTCCAGTCCCCTCTCCCGATCCGACGCCACCCCCAGTGCCCGGACCGGCGCCAGCGGTGTTGCTGGTACCAGTACCTTCTCCCGCGGCGGCCGCGTTCAGCTGCGGGGTCGGCACCACTTGTTGCGCGGGCTGCACCGGAGTTTCGACTGGTGGCTTCGGGTCAGGCGGTTTCACCGGCGGCACCGTGCGTGGTGTCACCTTCGGCATCACTGTCGGATCGCGCTTCACCTGCACGTACTCGATATGCTGCTCGCGGCTGGACATCCCATTCACGCCGCCGCCACCACCACCCGCCGGGCCTGGCCCTCCGCCACCGACGACATCGGGTCGCGTGAAGTCAGAAGAACCGACGATTGGGCCCACGATGAGAAAAAGGATCAGTGCGTGCACTAACAGCGACGCAATGATCCCCTTCCAATCTCTATCCTTTTGCCGCGGCATTTCCAGCCGCGGAAGGCGAGTAGCTATTTCACTTCCTTCGGAGTGGCACCGATGACCTTCACGCCAGCACCGCGCGCGACGTCCATCGCGTAAATCACATCCGAGTACTTCACCGTCGGATCGCCCTTGATGAAGATGATCTTGTCCGGACGCGGATCGTAGATCTCCTTCAGCCGCTTCGCCAAATCGTTCTTTGCTATTGGCTGAGAGTTGACCCTGAACGTGTTGCCCGGCAGAACCTCGAGCACGATCTGCGACGGTGGTGGTCCTTGTGGCGTGTTGTCCGGTGTCGGATCAGGCAACTGCAGATCGATCGCCTTGCGCGACATCGGAATCACCATCATGAAGATGATCAACAGCACCAGCAGCACGTCGATCATCGGAGTGACGTTGATTTCGTTCTGCAAGCCGCCGCTCGGATTTCCTCCTCCCATTGCCATTATTTCTTCCCTCCGGCGGGCGGCGCGGTGAACAGATTGTCGGTCGACACCTTGGACACCGTCCCGGGCACCTGCTCAGTGATCATTCCAGTCACACGTACATCGTTGTGCGACGCAATGTCGATCGCGTCGAGAACCTTGCCGTAGGCAAGATTCTTGTCCGCCTTGATGTAGAGCAGCTTGTCCTCGGTGCGGTTCTCAAAAATCGCTTTGAGCCGCTCACCAAGCGTGTTGTTCGGAATCGCCTTCTTGTTCAGGAAGTACTGGCCGTTGACGTCGATGCCCAGCACCTGATCCTGATCCTCTTCAGGATGCGGCTTGAGATTGACGCCGTTCGGCGGTATCGCCTGGAATCCCGCGGTGATCGCCGGGATGACCAGCATGAAGATGATCAGGAGCACCAGCATCACGTCGATCATCGGAGTGACGTTCGGTGACGCTTTTACGCCCTGATCGCCGGCAGACATTGCCATAGGTCAGCCCTCCCGCTTACTGCGAGATTGGGTTGTTTCCAGCCGTCGCCGTGGTGTTGAACTCGCGGGTGAAACGGGAACGACCAAACTCGCCCGTGCCCGAAACGTTCTTGATCATATAGTCGATCATTTCCTTCGACGTATACGTCATCTCGGCAGTGAGGTTGTCGATCTTGATCTGGAAGTAGTTGAAGAGCCACACCGCCGGAATCGCGACGACGAGACCGAAAGCGGTGGTGATCAGCGCCTCGGACACACCTGACGAGATCGAGGCGAGACCGCCGGATCCCGACGCGGCCATTGCAGCGAAGGAGTTGACGATACCCATCGTGGTGCCGAGCAGTCCGACGAACGGCGCCGTCGCGCCGACGGTGGCGAGCACACCGAGTCCGCGCTTGAGATCGGTGATCGTCATCAGCATCTCGCGCTCGATTGCGCGCTCTGCAGAGTTGATGTCCGCGACGGTGACCGAGCCGTCCTGAATCAGCGGGCGAATCTCAGCGAGTGCGCCGCCGAGAACGCGAGCGACGTGCGACTTCTTGTACTTGTCGGCGAGCGTGACTGCTTCGACGAGGTTGTCTTCCTCGAGGAACTGCGAGAACTCGGGAGCGAACTTGCGGGTTTCCTTCTGAGCCGCGCGCAGATCCCACCACTTCTTAATGGCTACCGAGAGCGACCAGAGTGACATTGCGAAGAGGACATACACGATGCCCTTCGCGAAGCCGCCCATCTGGTTGTAAATGTCGAGCAGTGACAGTTGCATTGTTTACTCCGAAAGGGGTTGGTTAGCGCGGAACGGCGAACTGGAAGGACTGCTGCACGAGCTGATTGACAGGCTTACCACCGATCTGGGCGGGACTGAAATGCGCCCTCGGCAAATAGTTTTTGATTGCCTGGGTGAAAAGCTCGTTGGTTGACTTAAGCACTTTGAAAGTGTCCATGTCGGCTTTGCCTGCGCTGGTCACGACAAACTGTGCCTGAACTTCTCCAGCAATGCCGGAACTCTCGAGGACTGACGGATACTTTGGCTTGGTACCATCCTGAATCATCTCCGCCGGCTTCTCGACCTGGAACTCGAAGTATGTCTGGTTGGTGACCGGGCCAGTGCCGCCGACGACACCGCTGCCTGTACCGCCTTTCACGCCCTTTCCGCTAAAGTCAGCTTCGTTGGTGACGGCCTTGGAGAGATCGATCTCGGGAATCTTGATGTCGATCTTGACGGGCGCGCGAAGAACCTGGAAGCCCTTTGGCGGTGGCGGCTTCACCACCACCTCTTTCGGCGGGGGCGGCTCATCGACCTTGGGCTTGGGCGGCTCCTTTTTCACTTCGACGAATTGGATTTTCTCCGCTTTCGCCTTTTCGTCTTTGATGCCCGCCTTCGCAGTGGCGTACACGGCACCAGAGATGAGCACAGTGTGCAGAATGAGGCTGAAAGCAGTACCACCAGCCATCTTCTGCTTCTTGGCTTTGGACTCAAGAAGTTGGTTAAACATTCCTCACCTTGGGGGGAAGTTCGTGCACGTAAGCTGGCTTTAACCGAAGTCGGGCGGAATACCCGCAAGATTAAGAATCAATGAAATAGTATTAACAAAACTCTAAAGTTTATCCGCGCCTTCAGAGCGCTTAGTGATAGAAAACTGCCCCATCGTTTTTCTTTGCACGCGGTTCAATGCCGAGCAATTGTGAAGACGAACGGCATCTGAACCAGCTGTCTGACCTTCTTGCCGCCGATTTCCGCGGGGACGAAGCGCATTCGCCGCAAAACGTTCCGCACCGACGCCTCGAAGAGTGAGTTGTCCGACTGTAAAAATCGAATACTGTCCGATTCGACTCGCCCGCGCTCATCCACAATGAATTGCGCGACGACTTTGCCTTCCACGCCGGCCGCACTGAGCGCCTCCGGATAGCTCGGTATCGGCGCTCCAGCCAATAGCGCCACCTGCTTCTCGACTTGATCGGCGTTCAACGTCCCGTTCCCCGCCGACGTCGACACCGGAGAACCGACGGTCGAGCTGGTTGCGAGGCCGCTCGTGAAATCACTCGGCGACGTCGACGTCGGCGTGAAATCGATCGGCGGTATCTTTGGATCGAAAGTAATGCGAATATCCGGTGTCACTGGCGCGCCAAGCCTCTTCGTCTGCGCAGTGTGAGATAGTACCGGCGGCGACGGAGGCGACTTCACCACGAAAGGAACGATTTCCTGCGTCTCCACCGATCGCGGCCGCGGTCGCGATTGCGCCGTCGCATGAATCGCGACGACGATGACTGCCAGATGGGCGCCGATGCTAGTGACAGCACCCATCGGCGAGCGTGCGCGCCGACTCTTCGACTCAAGCAATCGATCCAGCATCTCTCCTCGCTTGCGATTTTCCGCAAAGGTCGGAGAGACATTGCCCACATCCAATAACGCGGCGATTAGCTGTAAGTGAGTTTCAATTAAA
>DASTGU010000022.1:0-2593 GCA_035718845.1 Gemmatimonadaceae bacterium
CAGGGCGTCGTTACGGACTACACCACGGGGAAGCCGCTTCCCTTCCTTACCATCGACGTGCACCGGATGCTCAACTCCGGCCTCAACGTCTCCGATCCATCCCTTCGCACTGACTCGGCGGGTCGCTACACCATCACCAACTTGCCGCTGTACTCATCGATATCGCTCACCGTTCCCTGCCCTGACGCGCCGCACGGCGCCGCGATCCAGTCGTTCGGCGTGATGCCGGGGATGGATACGACGATCAACTTCCCGGTCGACTTCGACGTCTGCAAGCCTGTTGTGGAAGCGCCGCCCGCGCCGCCTCCGCCGAGTGCGCTCTCGGGCGCCGAAGCCTTCATCTGGCAAGATTCGGCGCGCTTCGTATTTCCTCTTGGCAGGAACATTTACTACTGGGACATACCCGCCAAGGGCGCGTATCCCGGGTATCCGCAGTACGTGTGGGGTGTGCAGTGGGACATCCCGGATAGCCGAGCCGGCACGACGCCATACATGCTGTGGCTGATCAAAGAATGGCAACCGGGCGGTCCACGCAGCGGACCACTCGAGAAATTGATTGCCGACGTTCGGCTCGAGCCGATGATTGAATGTACGACATGTGACGGGGCCGTCTTCGAAGACCCGAAGACAGATCACTCGAGGGTATTCGCCACCGTCGAGAGTGGTCAACTCGTGTTTGTCGTTCATGGCGCTCAAGCAGTTCGCCGAATCTTCCCGAGCGTGCCCGCGACTGTGACTTTCACCCAACACATCCAGCTCCCGGCGCCAGGAGCATCTGGAAGTGCAGGTGCGTCGCAGGAAGTGCTGGTGAATTGCCGCAACTCTAACGAATCAGCAGAAGCGAAACGTCACTGCGATATGCAGTACTAGCGGAGAGGCTTGAGCTCGATTCCGGCGACTCCTGGATCGTACCGCCGCTGGTGCATGTACATTATGCCGTCCTCGAAACCCGCCTTGCGCACGCGCACCATCACGTGCGGGAACGTCACGCCATTGAACGCGAAGTAACCGCCTAGTGATGTGATGGTGTGTTGCAGCACCGAGTCCGGCGCATCGCCGTTCATCAACGCCACCTCGGCGGCAGGCACAGCCCGCTGGTTGGGACCCTTCACGACGCCGGCGATTGTTCTTGGATCGCCGCTGTATCCAGTCAGTATCGCCATCGAATCTGTCTGGATCGCTGGAGCAGTTGTCGCGGAATCGAGGTGCGCGATCCGAAAGACGTCGTCGCTCCATGAATACGTCACGATCGATTTGCCATCGGGCAGGAACCACGCGTACCAGATCGATTGGGGATAGTGCTGAAAGCTTCTGATCGGCGCGCCGGTATTCGCATCCCACAGGTAGAGGCCGAAATAGCCTCCGCCGGTGGCGACAATTTTTCCGTCGGGACTGAACGCAACGCCGCCAATGCCACCGAACATCGTGGGAATATCGAGAACAGGACCACGCGCTCTCTTTGGTACCGACCAGAGGAATAGCGAATCGCCCCAGTGGTTGATAGCGAGCCATTTCCCGTCAGGGCTGCGCGTCGCGTACTGCGACGCGCGCGCCCCGGTTTTCGCTGACCACTCCGCTGGACCATTGGGCTCGCGATAACTCGAAATCGTGCCGCTGTCGTCTGCGACGAGCAGGCTGCCATCGTTGTCGAAGAACGCTTTGGCCCACGACGCTCGGCGCCGGTCGTATTCGGCCAGCGGCTCTCGCGTCTTCAACGACCAGATTCTCGCCACCCAGTTGTTCGTCACCGCCAGCATTGTCTCGTTCTTGTCGAGCGACAGCGCCGTAATGACGATCATCGAGTTGTGCCCTATGTCGTTGTATCCCGGGGTGCTATCGACGTGACTGAGGGTATAGAGGTGCAGGCCGGAAGAGACGCTCCAGACCCTGACCTTGCCGTCGCCGCCCCCGACGAACAGTCGACTTTTGTCGCGGGAGAACAGCATCGGTGTCTTGTATCCGAGCTGAGGATCGAATTGCTCACCCGATGCGAGCTCCTTGATCATCTCACCGCGATCGACATTCCAGATCGCGATCCTGCCGTCGTCAGTGATCAGTGCGGCAAGCTTCGAGTCCGCGCTGAACGCTGCGCCGCGCAGCCCACGGGAGCCGATCTTCACCTTGGTCCAGACCGAGGGCAAGTCCTCGTAACTCGGACACGGTTGTGGCCGTTCCTTGACGTCGAGGACTGTGTCAACGGTGAGCTGGTGTGTCTGGAACCCGCGATTGTAGCGACTCGACGAATCCAGCGTGCCGCGCACGCGAATGAAATGGGTCAACGGCCCGTATCCACGAACCACAGTCTGACGCCCGAGGAATATTGCTTCGCGCGGATTCCTGAACTTGATCGCCCAGCCGTCGCCGACGTTTCGCACGCTGCAGGGAACGAAGTGGTCCTCGTCCGTGGTGACTGAGTAGAGGCCCTGATACTCGGCGGCAACCGATTTAGTCGAGGTGTCGCGCGCTGGTTGTATTGATACGCGTCGGTAGGTCGGAGAAGGAAGTGTCGCGGGCGGGGAGCTGCACGCGACGAGTGCCACGGTGCAAGCGAGTGGTAGAATCCAACGCATACTGAAAGACTGGAATCCGGCCT
>DASTGU010000023.1:0-29242 GCA_035718845.1 Gemmatimonadaceae bacterium
TCGAGGCTCAACCCGCCTCTGGACCGGGTCCGTCTTCCGCCGCGTCACCGCCTTGGCAGTGCAGCACCACTGCTCGATCGTCTCGTCGTCGGCGCGGTCCCAACCCTCGGGCACGGGCGCGAGCCGGCGCTTCTCGCCGGACGTCTCGAAGCAGAGCCATCCATAGGTGAATTCCGGGGCGATGGTGGCGCGGCTCAGGCCGTGCGCCTTCTCGCCAACGCGCCGGTCGTCACCACTCCGACGCTCGGCGGTGTCGCTGCGATTCTCTTCCTTGATACGTCGCTGCACGAAGCGACGCTCGGCGGCGGATGGGTGGACCTGCCACACATCCCAGATTCGTCCCTGTTTGTCTTTGAAGGTTCGGTGTGTCACGGCTGCGCGATCGGCGTTGCCGCCAACCGCTGCGAAATTCTTGCCAACCTAGACGCGGGCTGACGTCTCGCTCCGTCCAGCGCCGTTGGTTTCCGCACGCGGCAGCGGCGGATGCGTCGGTCCGGTGCCGACTCCGGTTTTGTCGATTGCCCTGGCGATGTCGTCGAGATCGGCTGCCGTCAACGTCAATGTCGCCGCCGGCAGCCATCCTTCGACCTGCTCGGCGTTGCGCGCACCGACGATCGCGGCGGTGACTCCCGGCCACGCCAGCGTCCACGCCACTGCGATAGCGCCGACCGTCGTGTCGTGTCGCGCGGCGATCGGACGCAGCGAATCGCGGAGCTGAAGATTCCGCTCGAGATGGGGCGTCTGAAAATTCGCGTTCTTCCGGCGCCAGTCTTCCGGCGCCATCTGCTTCACGCGCTCGACGGAGAAGGAATCGGTGAGCAGTCCCGCCTGCTGTGGACTGTACACGATCACGCCGGTGCGATGAGCGTGACACCACGGGATCTCGGCGGCCGCGACGTCGCGTCGAATCAGGGAGAAGGGCGGCTGCAACGATTCGACGTGGTGCAGCGCATCGATCCGTCTCAGCAGCGGAACATCGAAATTCGAGACGGCGCAGTAACGGATCTTGCCCTCCTGCTGCAGCATCTCCATCACCCGCCACGAAGTCTCCACAGCGGTGTTGGTCGAATCGTCCGGCCAGTGAAACTGATAAAGATCGATTCGCTCCACGCCGAGCCGCTTCAGCGATGCCTCGCACTCACGACGAATCGAGTCTGGCGTGAGAACCCGCTTCACATCGTCGCGATTCTTCTTGTCCCACACCAGCCCGCACTTGGTGAAAATGTACGGCCGGTCGTTGCCGCGGCGGCCGCTGAGGAATCGACGCACCACTTCTTCGGAGTGGCCGTGGCCGTAGATCGGCGCAGTATCGATCCAGTTGATGCCGCTGTCGATGGCTTTGCCCATCGCCCCGAGCGATGCCTGGTCGTCCTGTGGACCCCACTCGCCGCCGCCGGTCGCCCACGCGCCGAATCCGACGCGGGTAATGTTCATGTCAGTGGTGCCGAGCTGGCGCTGTGGGAGTGTTGACGACATGGTTAGCATCCTGATGAGTGGGCCGCAGGAATCCTTCCCTGAGACAGCACCCCGACCGCCGCGGCCGCCGGAGCGAGGGAGACGATAGCGATGCAACTTGCAAAAGCAATGATCTTGCCTGAGCTCGATCTGAACGAGTGGGCGGACACCCAGACCACCCTTCATCGCTGGCTGCAGATCGTCGGCAAGACGCGGCTCGAGTTCGCGCCGATGCAGAATCACTGGTGGCAAGTGGTGCTGTACGTCACGCCCCGCGGCCTGTCGACATCGCCGATCCCGTACGAGGGCCGCACCTTCGAGGTCGCTTTTGATTTCACCAGCCACGAGCTGGTGATCGTGACGAGCGATGGCGAGACGCGCACGATGCCGCTCAGGTCGAGATCGGTGGCTGATTTTTACGACGAATACCTGGCGTTGCTGCGCTCGGTCGGCGTGTTGGCGAAGATATGGCCGGTTCCGGTGGAGATGCCCGACACCCTGCGCTTCACCGACGACCACGTCCACGATTCGTACGATGGCGACGCAGCGCATCGCGCCTGGCAAATCCTGGCATTCACCGATCGCGTGCTCAAGGAATTCCGGGGCCGTTTCATCGGCAAATGCAGTCCGTCTCATTTCTGGTGGGGCGCCTTCGACATCGCGTGCACGCGCTTCTCGGGAAAGTCTGCACCGCCGCATCCGGGCGGGCTTCCCAATCTCGCCGACTATGTGACGCGTGAGAGCTACTCGTATGAGTGCATCAGCGCTGGCTGGTGGCCAGGCACCGTGGGATCGCCAGTAGCGGAGCCCGCGTTTTACGCGTATTCGTATCCCGAGCCGGCGGGCTGCGATGCGGCACGCGTCGAGCCGGATGGTGCGTACTTTCATCCCCAAATGAGGGAGTGGATTCTGCCCTATGACGCAGTGCGCAACGCCGCCGACCCCGAACACACCTTGTTGCAGTTTCTCGACAGCACGTATGGCGCGGCAGCCGAGTTGGCGAAGTGGGATCGAGCCAGACTCGAGCGTCCGCCTGGTTGGGTGGTGCCGCCGTCGGCGGCGCACTAGTTGCCTATCCGGCTACCACAACGAAGGAGGGGAGACATCGAATGAGAGCTAGAGACATCATGACGCGGGATCCTTCTTGCCTTCGTCGAGACGACACCGCCCGCATCGCCGCGCAGGTAATGCGCGACAAGGATTGCGGCGTCGTTCCCATCGTCGATGACGCGCGTCGCGTGATTGGAATCATTACCGACCGAGACCTCGCGATTCGCACCATCGCTTCCGGCAAGGGCCCCGACACTCGGCTCAGCGAAGTGATGACGCCGAACGTGCACTGTTGCACTGCCGACGACGATCTGCGCGACGTCGAGCGCAAAATGGCGGAGCTGCAAGTCCGCCGCATCTGCATCGTCGACGCCGGTGGTCGGTGCATGGGAATCATCTCCCAGGCCGACATCGCCCGCGCCGCGCACGACAACGCGGTCTCCGAGCAGGAGGTCGCGCTGGTGGTCGAGCAGATCAGCGAGCCGTCGCAGCGGGCGAGGGCGAAACGGGAGACAACGGTGTCGAGTGAAGCTACCGCACAACTTTGAATTTGAAGACCGCGACGCATTCGAGCGTCGTTAACCAAAGGTAGGCAGGAAACAGAGGCACAGCACTAAAGGCTGCAGCGTATGGTGGCGCGTTTGAAGCGCAATACGCTCAAACGCCACGAACGAAGCTGCGGACTCAGCCCTGAGCAACTCTGCAACCTGCCTACCTTCTGTTAGTTCGCAGTTCTGAGTCCTAGTTCCCGTGCGGCGCCGGGCTCCCCTCCGACCTGTCCCTTCCTCTCAGTACATCCAGCCGTAGCTCGTACCACCCGTCCGCCTGGTAGTACTCGACGCGTAGGTCGTGGTGGCCGCCGCTGAGCGGCGCGTAGTCGACGGCGGACTCGTGCGGCTTCCAGTTGTGAATCATCAGCTTGCCGTCGACCCAAACGCTGATGCCGTCGTCGCTGATGGTGCGCAGGGTGTACTCGCCGGGTGGCAAATCAATACTGCCCGTGGCATCGAAGGCGAAGTTCTCGCGCGGCAGGCCGGGCAGTGGTCGGTAGCCCTCGTAGTCCAGGCGGCCGACACGCGCGCTGAGAAGCGGCGGCGTCTTCAAGAGCTGCACAAATCCCTCGTCGCTCTTTTTCAAATCGGCGATGCTGTCGGTCCACTTGTAGAAGTTGATGGACCAGCTGACCGGAGGCTCGAATCGCTCGTACGAGAAGACGTACGGCACTCCGCGCGCGAACTTTTCGCCGCGCGGTGAGGTTACCGCAACACCGGTGTACTCGAGGGTCAGCTTCCACTCACCGATCGAGTCCGGTTTCGGCGTCACCGTGATTGTATCGCCGACTTTCCCTTCCACCTTCGACAAAGCAGCGATGCCGCGCTGCTCGGTCACCCGCCATTTGCCGGCTGGCCCGATCACGCGCAGCCGCAACGGTGATTCACGAGCGCTATCGACCGGCCACAGCTTCGGTGAGCGATAGTCGAATGGCCCCCACCCATCGACGACGATCTCCGAACGCGGCCGCCGCGCGAGAGCAGTATCGGATCGCGCGGGCATCCACGCGCCGGCAATCGGCTTCGGCGCCATCCGCGCAAACTCCAGCGGCAGCTTCGGCATCCTCGGTGGAGGGGTGACCGCGCTCTGATGCACTGCGTTGCGAATGAAGGTGTACCCGGTCGCGTCGTGGATCGCGGCTGTCGAATCGACGCCGATGAACTGGTTGTTGGCGACCGTCAAACCCATCGTTGACGCGGCGCGAATTCCAACGCGATTCCCGACGAACAGATTGTCGTTGACGTCGTAATCCTTGCTCCGGGTGTCGTGATGCTTCGGATAGCCCCAGTCGCTGGCCTCGATCGAATCCGCCCACACCCTGATCGCGGTGGAATCGCCGAGGAAGCTGTTTGATGCTATCAGGTTATTGTGACCGTGCTCGATGGCGATGCCGGTTCGATTCCGCCGGAAATCATTGCCGACGAACTTCGAGTCGAAGCTGTAGCCCGCCCACACTCCGTACTCGCTGCCATCGACGCGATTGGCGATGAAAATGTTCTTGCTGAAAGTCGCTTCGATGCCGTTGGCGGGTGCGAAGCTGAAATCGTTGCCGTAGAACAGATTGTCGTTCGCGCCGCCGACGCCGCTGTCCATGGTGCTCTGGCCCGCCCATAGAAAAACTCCGTCGCCGCCGTGGGTCATCGAGTTGTACGCGACGATGTTCTTGTCGCTCTGCTCGTACATAAGGAGGTTGGCGGCGTCCTGACCACGACGATAGAAACGGTCACTGTACCCACGGACGTTGTAGTCGACGCGATTGTGGACGATGGTGTTGCCCGCCGATCGATAAAGCCCAATGCCGACGCCGGAGTTGAACGAAAAATCGTTGCCTTTGATGGTGAGACCGTTACTGCGCGTCGCCATCAGGCCGTTCATGCCCTGGCGAACGGTGTTGCCGCGGATCTCGCCGCCCTGGACGCTGTCGAGATAAATACCCGCGCCGTAGCGCAGCCATTCGTTGCGCTCGTTGTGATGAAACGAGAGCCAATCGATCAAACTCTCGTGTTCGATCACGCTGAAAAGCCTCGGCTTCCAGTTGTAGCTGAGATCGTTGTCGAGCAGCGTCAGGCCGACAGTGTGACGGGCGAGCAGCCCGATTTTATAGCCGCGCACGTGCGCATTGAGGATGCGAATGTTGTGGCCGCCGTCGATCAGGATCGCAGTGCCACGACCGAGATCGGGATTTGAGTCGGCTGGCGCGCCCTGCAGTGTGGCACCGGCGAAATCGACGGTGATGTTGTCGCCGCGAATGACGATGATCGGCGAGTCCGCGGGTGCGATCGACGGCAGATTGTACACCTGCGGTGCAACGCGCGCCGACTGGGTGATGGTCATTCCGGATTTGAGCTCGATCGTCGGCAGCGTCCGCTGCTGCGCAGAGGCAATGGTGGCGTAAAGCAGCAAGCCGACGGTGACGGGCCGAATCATCGCGCCATTCTACGACCGCACGAGTGTCTGGTGCTAGAGGCAGGGGAATCCCCTGTTCCCGCTTTGCCAATCACTCGTCTTCATCGATAGCAAGGCGGAGAAAACGATGAAGATGCCGGTCAAGATCAAAAAGAAATACTGCAACTTCTGCGGCGAGCCGATGGCGCCGGAGGACAAGGAGTGCAAGCAGTGCGGCTGGGATGTCTCGCACGACGGCGCGCCAACCAGCGATCCGGCTGACAACAAGGCGCGAGTCGGTGTCGCGGCCGGCCTGATCGTCGCCTATGCTGTGACCTGGTTCCTCATCCAGGGCACGCCAATGCCGGTAAAGGCCGAAGCTCACGAGCCGAGAGTCGTCGCCGATGTCGAGGAGCCACTGCCGGCGTCCGACGCGGCGACGATGACCCTGTCACCGGCAATGGCAGCGCCGCCAGCCACGACTACCAAAGAGTCGCTGATCTCGATCAAGGTCGCTGATGTCAAAGCCACCACGGTGCCAGCGCACGATGCGCTGCAGTACGCGTTCGCGCTGCCGCAAACCGATCAGAAGTGCAGGCTTGTCGGCTCGACCAAAGGTGTCAGCGGCTTCGGCGGCAACATTGAGGTTTTTCTGTTGACCGACGATGAGTACGTCTTCTGGAATGCCAACCCTGCGGCGATCGCGCAGTCATCATGGGAGACCCATCGCGGGTCGGAGAACACCCTCGACTACGACCTTCCGACGGCCGGGAACTACCACTTCGTCGTATCGAACGAGATGGGCCTCAGCCCACAGACCATGGCGGTGAAGGCGCAGGTGAAGTGCGTCTGGTGACGGGAACTGTCTTTGCAGGAGTCAAATCGGCACGGCTGCTGAGGCAACGGTGAATCGGATTGTGATCAAGTGCCCGAATACGGGCAAGCTGATTTATACAGGGTACTCGATGGATCCACAGACGTTCGAGCTTTCGCCCATCGAGGAAATGGAGCCGATCGAGTGTCCAGCGTGTCATCAGACACACCGCTGGACGAAGAAGCAGGCGTTGTTCGAGCGCGACCCAAACGAGTAGCCAACCTCAAGCGCGCCAGGGCGGGGAATTAGGTAAACTGATTTTCCAAGCGGTTAGGGCCGATTCTTGCGGCTCGGGGCGGATTATTTCCGATCGCAGGCGTCTTGGCCAAGCCCCCGGATTCAAACAGCAAATACAAAACAGAGACAATGGCGGCCGCGCGACTACTGATCGCGCGCCGTATCGCTCGCTTCTGTACCTCCCTCTCCCCCGCGGAGTTCGAGCGGCTGCTCGACAAGATGGTCGGCATTCACTGGAAGTACGACATCCTTCCACACCTCGATCCGATCGTCTTCGAGGAAGATGACGTCAACCTCTATCTAGACACGTAATCCGGGCGTCAGCTCCGGACCGAATCACAAATCGACAATTCGGCCTTTTCGCAAGCGATAATGCCGGTTTGACCGCGTCATTTTTGGGTCGGCGCCGACGCATCCAACGGCGCGTTTCGTTTCTCCTGATGCCTCGTTTTCATGGTACATAGCCGCGCCGCGCCAGCGGCGCATCCAACATCAGGAGCTCAGTTTTTATGATTTCCAGAAACCAAATGCGCGCTGCCGCGGCAGTGTTCATTACGCTCGCAACGGCCGCTTGTAGCGCCGATGTCCTTTCGCCACCGACGCTCGACGACGCGCAGATCACTGCCGACGTCGCCGCGAGCTCGGGCGACCAGATCGCTTCACAGGTAGCTGGCTTCAATGACAACGTTGCGGCCGCCGGCTCGTTCTCGAGAGTTGCGCCGAGCTACAACCTGAACGTGGGCTCGGGCAGCCAGCCGAGTTTCACCGGCATCTCGCCAACCTGCAGCTACGCCGCTGGTCGCTACACCTGCGCGGCCGCGACTGAGAACGGACTCTCGGTCACCAGATCCTTCGCGTTCTACAACGCGCAGGGTCAGACGGTCCAGAACTGGGATGCGACGGTCGTCGAGTCGGTGAACTTCCAGGCGACGGTTGATGGAACGTGGTCGAAGGATCTCGTCTGGAACGCCAGCGTTCACAGAACGGGTGACCTCACCGTCAGCGGTCTGATCAGTCAGGCTCCGCAGCGCGTCTGGAACGGTACCGGTACCGGTGACGACCAGATCTCGCACATCGGCCTCGATGGTGTCAGAACCCTGGCCGGTACGTCCACATTGACCGTCACCAACGTCACGATGCCGGGCAAGGATGCGGCGAGTCAGATTCCGCTGAGCGGCTCGATCAAGCTCGACGTGCAGTACACGGCGTCGTTGCAAGGTGCCGGCGGAGCGGCGAGCAAGCAGGTCAACACTTCAGTGACGGTTACGTTCGATGGTACGAACGCGCCGGCGCTGCAGATTGGATCGCTCCACTGCCTGCTGCATCTCGACACCCACAGCGTCGATAGCTGCCAGTAAGATCTTCATTTCAGAATAGAAAACGCCGCGGATCTTCCGCGGCGTTTTTTTTCCTCGTTCGCGCGGGCTAGTCGCGTGCTCAACCGCCGGCTGAAATAAGACTGCGAATCTGGTTGACGGCGTCGTCAATCTTGTACTGCAGGAATTTGTCGCCGGTCGCAGCAGACGCCTTGGTCGGATCGCCATCCACACCCGTGCGCGCGGTTTGCGCGCCCTCGCTTGGCGCGAGCCTGTCGGAGCGAATCCAGCGATGCTGAGCGTCGATTGCCATCAGCTCCGACGTGTCATCGGTGCCAGCGTGCACATCGTGGGTCGGCAGTCCGTTCGCGGCTTCGTAAGACTTCGCCTGTCCTTTCTCCTTGAAGTAGACGTCGGGCACGTAGAAAACGCGCGCGCCGCGCGACTTCCACTCGTTGTCGAGTGATTTTGCGACAGAACCGAGTACGTCCTGGCCGTCGCCGTGATCACCCATGATGAAGACGTTCCTGAAACCGGCGTCGACTGCACTCAACGCGACGTCGTGCACGACGGCGCCGTAGGTCTGCGCGGTGAGCGAGACCGACCCAGGGAACCGCATGTGGGCAGTTTTTCTCACTGCATCGCCCGTTGGCGCGAAGGGAAGTGTTGGATAGACCAGCGCATTTCCCAGCTTGATCGCGATCGCGCCTGCCACCCAGCGCGCGATGAAGTTGTGCTTCCCGATCGCCATGTGCGGCCCGTTCTGTTCGGTGCTGCCGGTGTAAATGATCGCGGAGGTCCTACCTGATGCGATGGCCGCTTGTACTTCGGGCCAGGTGAGATCTTCGATATAGACCGATCGCTGTGCAACGAGTCGCAGCGGCGCGAAAAGCAGCGCCGCGAAAAGCAGCGGCGCCGCCAGGATGCGATCGATCATCGCATGTTGCCGGTGTGTCCCAGCGAAAACCGTCCCGGTTGCGGCCACACGGCGAGGCCATGCGGCTCTCGCCCTACGGGAATGCGGTGGGTGAGCCGGCCTGTCGATGTATCGAACACATACACCTCGTCATCGTAGCGACCTGACACCCACAGCTCTTTTCCATCAGCGGTCACGCCACCCATGTCCGGGCTGCCCCCGCCCGGTATCGGCCAGTTGGCGACGACCTTGTCGTTGTCGGGATCGAGCACGCTGATGGAGCCCGGACCATGGCGCCCACCGGCGATGGTGTTCCAGCCGCGATTGGTCACGTACAGGTCCTTCCCATCTCGGCTTGGATAAATGCCGTGCGCACCGACTCCGGTATGAATGAATCCAATACGCTCGAACTTTTGCGGATCCACCACGAACACGCCGTCTTCCTTCATGTCGGCGACGTAGAACCGCGATCCGTCGGGCGATGAGCGGATGTCCTGCGGCATCGACGGCACGTTCATCAGCTGCTGCATCGCCGAGGCGCGCCGCTGGCGCCGTTTCAAGAATCTCGAGATCTGTCGCGGGACATAATTCGTCCATCGATCCGGGTCGAGCGTGAGGTATCCCACTACCGATTGATTGTTGACATCCAGCTTTACCAGCTGGCCTGAAAACTCGCAGGTCGCAATCGCGTACTTGTTGTCGGCGGTGAATTCGACGTGATCGAGTCCCTTGCATTGAACTCTCACCGATTTGACCAGCTGCATCGTCTTCGGATCCCGGAAGTCGATGCGCCGCCGTGCCTCCGCGATCACCATCGCGTATTTGCCGTCGGGCGTGAAGTACATGTTGTACGGATCGTCCACCCGAACAGTCGGGCCGGCCTTGCCGGTCATCGGATCGATCGGGGTCAGGCTGTTCGACGAATTGTTGGCGACCCACAACGTCGACAAGTCATACGACGGAATGACGTGCTGAGGAACTTTGCCGGTCGGGAAGGTGCCGATGACCAGATAGGTGTGCGGATCGATCTCGGTGACGGTGCCGCCACGCGAATTGGGCACGTACACCATCGGCCGCGCTCGCTCTGCCAGCGGCGCCAGGTTGTTCGGGCCGATATCCGCGTAGATGTTGACGACGCCTGATTTCGAGTGATACGCGGCGTTGGCAACGGGCGTCCCACGCGCGCTACCTCTATCGCTGCAAGCGAAAAGCACGAAGGTCGCGGCGACCACGCCGGCGACACGATGCATCTTCATTGTGCCAGCGGCCGCCCCCTGATTCTGAACAGCGCTGATTCCATGATGATCGCCGCGGTGTTGAGACTCGGAATTCCGGTCGGTCGCTGCGTACCCTCATAAACGCCGCCGCCCCATCCCATCGCCGTCCGCGCCGGCTGCACCGTTCTCAAGAGCAGCTGAGTGTATGGGTTCGGAAACACTGCGCTCCATCCAAACGCAGCCTTGCTGCTCACCCAGCGCGGCTGGTTCACTTCCTTGTTCTTGCCCGGACCCTCGACCACGAAGGGGCGGTCATTGTGCCAGAGACTGTAGTAATAGAAGTAATACGGTGGATCCGGCATCGCGTCTTCGGTCACCGCAGTGACGATACCAGTCTTCTGATAACGCGCCTGCTGCGCCGCCAGCACCTGTGCTGCCTGCCGAGCGAGCTGCGGCGAGCGGAATCCCGTCTCGATACCGAGCATGATGAACGGCTCGCTCATCACGCGATCATTGCCGCTGTTGTTCGTCAGCAGCTGAACATCGTAGATCTTGATCTTGGCGACATCGTGCTGCACGTCGAGCGCGTCACGATCGACTTTTGCACCCCACATCGCAAAGCCGGAGAGCGCGTACTGCTGATACCCGATCTCCTGCTCGAGGAAATCGTCGCGCGAGCGTCCGTTCGGTGAGACGTCGACAGCGTGCAACCGGCCGTCGTCCAGGACTTTCCTGAAATTGATACGCCGTACGATCTGCGTTGCCTGCGCCGAGTACTTGGGATCCCTGAGGGAGATGACGCGCAGCCAGATCAGCAAGCGCCCGATGTCGACGGACGAATACCCGGCGCCAATCGTCGATAGTCTCGCCGGCGAGCCGTTGTCCACCATCCGTCCGGTCTTCGCATCGTAGATGCGATTGAACGCGGTGTTCTCGAACAAATCGACCGTCGATAGCGTCGCCAGGATCCGCGTGATGTGCGAATCGTAGGTCGCGTCGTTGATGAAGCCGAGCTCGCGCGCGACGTAGTTGGCTGCGATCACCCCCGCCACATCCCATAGCGTGACGAACGAGTAGCGTGCATGGGCGCGCGCCAGTCCGGTCGAGGGCTCGGTGATGCTGTTGACGAAGTTCCACGACGACCGCGCCGCGTCCATATAGAGCTGGCGCTCCTGTGCAGACAGCGCCGGCTGAGTCGCCTGAGTGGTAGCGGCTTGTGCTGCCGCGTTGGCCGGCTGCTGCGCCTTCGAGCACGCCGAGGCAACGCAGATCGATGTTAAGAGTATGACAGCTACGCCGACTGAATTTCTTAAGCGCATTGATAGATTCGTTGGGGTCAGTTGCCCAGTTCAAAGCAACAAGCGTGCTCCCAACCACTTTCCGCAAATCTGGCTGAGCTTTTTACAAGGAGATGAACGAGATGCGTAAACCCCTGTTGTTACTCACCTTACTCGCTGCGCCGTCGCTTAAAGCGCAAACCTACGAGGTCACCCACACGTTCTCGGTGGGTGGCGAAGGTGGCTGGGATTACGTGCTTCCCGACGCGCCGCGACACCGCCTCTTCGTCGCGCGCGGAAACCGGTTCATGGTGGTCGATATGAACGACGGCCACGTCATCACCGAGATCAAAGGCTTCAACGGCGCGCACGGCACCGCGCTGGTGCCGGAGATCGGACGCGGCTTCGCGACTTCGGGGGAAGACAGCTCGATCATCATGTTCGACATGGCGAGCTACAAGCCGCTGCTCAAGATCCGCGCTGGCGATGACGCCGACGACATCATCTATGACCCGTTCTCGAAGCGCATCTACTCGTTCAATGGCGACGCGAACACCGCCACCGCCGTCGATCCCAAACGTGGCACCGTCGCGGGTACCATTCCACTCGGTGGCAAGCCCGAGGCAGGACAATCCGCGCGCAACGGCAAGCTCTACGTGAATCTCGTCGACAGCTCCCAGATCGTAGAGGTCGACACCAAGACGCTGGCGGTGACGCGCCGCTGGTCGACCACGCCGTGCAAGACACCGGTGTCGATGGCGATCGATACTCGGTCGGAACGGCTATTCGTCGGCTGTCGCAGCGGCGTGCTGGCGGTTGTCGACTACAACAAGGGAGCGGTGGTGACCACGCTTCCCATCGGTCAGGGTGTCGACGGCGCGGGATGGGATGCCAGGCGTCGTGACATCTACGCGTCGAACGGCGACGGTACGCTCACCGTCATCCACCAGGATTCCCCGAACAAGTACCACGTCGTCGAGAGCGTTCAGACCGGCGAGCGCGGCCGCACGATGGGCCTCGACCCCGCCACCCACCGGATCTACATCCCCGTCGCCAAGTTCGGCCCGGTTCCGGCTGAGTCCACTGCCGCGAACCCGCGCCGGCGGCCGCCGATGCTGCCGGGGAGCTTTGCTATTGTGGTGGTCGAGCCCGTCTCGTCGCACTAGTGACTACGGGCTGAACCAAAGGTAGGCGGGATACAGAGGCGCAGGGCTGAGTTCGCAGCGTATGGGCCTGGCGTAAACAGAGACCCAGACGCCACGAACGTAGCTGTAACCCACTGCCTGTGCGCCGTTGCGGTCTGCCTAACTTTCCGTTCAGTCTGCAGTTCAGTTCGCAGTCGTCAGCCCAAAACGCAGCACTAGGGAACTCTGTCCCAAACCATTGGTATCTGGGGTTATCTGACAATTGCGCAATGACGAGACACGACGACGATCTACGAAGCGCCTTTGAGCGCGCGACCGAGGGCAGCGGCTCACCTGAAGAGGTTAGAGCCGTGGCGCGGGAATTCGTGCGCGAGCTCGAGAACGAAGGGATACCTCCAGAGAAAATCATCGTTGCCGTCAAGCAGGCGTGCGGTGTTCCCCTCGTCACCATTGCCGCCGACACCGATGCGCTCGCCGACATTTCGCCGTCGAAGCAGGTCTTCGATATGGTAGTGCGTACGGTGATCGACGAGTACTACAGCCGACCCCAGTTCCAGACGAAGCCGGCGTAAACCGCGTGTGGCTGCGGTCCGGTGAGCGGTGTGATGAATCCCGCATCGATCGCCAGCCAGTCGCGGACAAGAAAAGTCGGCCCCAATAGAAGTGCAGCAGTGGCCTCGCTCCCAGCGATGCCACTCGTTCCTGGATACCCGAATAGCTCGGCGGCCGCGCCCAGCGCGCCGCGCAGCGGAAATCCGAACGACGCCGTCCAGATCGTCGCTGTTGTTGGCGCCGCCGTGCCGTCGCCACTGCGACGCGTCGCACCAGCGTTCAAATCCATCGCGACCGGACCGAGCCGGTGGCTGGAGATGAAGAGCAGGGAGAGATCAGTCGTCCCAGTGCCGGCATCTCCTGACGCGGTCGGAAATTTGACCGCCGGCAGAATTGCGAAGTCGCCGAGTATCGGATGATGATCGAGAATCCGATACTTGACGCCGACGGTGAGATCGCCGACGCTCACGTTGCTGCCCGCAAGGCGCGGATCGTGAATGACGTTCACCAACAGATTGAGCTGCGCGTGTGAGGCGAGTCCGATCTTGAGATTGGTCGGCGCGAAAAAGCTGCGTGCGTTGTCGGACCATCGATCCCATTCGCCACCTTCCTCGAGCTCGAGGTAGCCGGGCGCGACGGTCCCCGCATGGGTCGCGACGGTCGGACGCTCCGGCTGCACCGCGCGCGGATTGGCGCTGGTGTCTTGCTGAGCGCGCCCGATCGACGCAGCACCGACGATCAGAAGAATTGAAAGAAGCGAGCGAGACATGTTGGCCTTTACGGTGTAAATGATACTACGCGCCCACTGGAATCCATCGCGCGTGCCAATCAAGTTTGCTTTTCCTCGAAGAAACCCCTGGTACGAGAATGACCACTAATTCCCATCGTTTTGCGCTAATAATGCTTCCTGCCGCAGCGCTCGTTGGCGCGTGTGCGCCCGCGACAACTACGACTACAGTCTCGACTCCCGCACCGGCGACGGTCGGCTCCAACCCGCTTTTTGTCGAGAGCACTCTTCCATATCACGCACCGCGCTTCGACCTGATTCGCAACGAGCACTACCAGCCCGCGATCGAGGAAGGAATCCGCGAATGGCTGGCCGAAGTGGATTCGATTGCGAAGCAGACTCAGCCGCCGACTTTCGACAACACCATCGGGGCAATGGAGAAGTCCGGTGCGCTGCTGACGCGCGCGTCGAAGACTTTCTTCGGCGTCGTCGGCGCCAACACCAACGACACGCTGCAGAAAGTGCAGGAGATCGTCGCGCCGAAGCTCGCGGCGGCGAACGACCAGGTCTATCTCAATGACCAGCTCTATCAGCGCGTCAAGAGCATCTACGACCGTCGCAACGACGGCGGCTTCACGCCGGAGCAGATCGCGCTGATCGAGCGCTACAATCGCGACTTCGTTCGCGCCGGCGCGCGCCTGTCCGAGCAGGACAAGATTCGGATGCGCGCGATCAATCAGGAGCTGTCGAAGCTCTCGACTGAATTTTCCAACAAGCTGCTCGCGGGCACCAAGGCGGGAGCGCTCGTCGTCGACGACGTCAAGCAGCTCGACGGTCTGACCGACGCCGAGATTCAGACCGCGGCCGACGCAGCGAAGCAACGTGGACTCACCGGCAAGTGGGTGATTCCGCTTCGCAACACCACTCAGCATCCGGCGCAGGCCGAGCTGACCAATCGCGCCGTTCGCCAGCGCCTGTTCGAGAACTCCACGCTGCGTACTTCGCGCGGTGACAGCAACGATACCCGCAACACCATCCGGCGCATGGCGGAGCTGCGCGCGGAGAAAGCAAAGCTACTCGGCTACCCGACGTGGGCTGACTACGTGTTGGAGACCCAGGGCGCCAAGAATCCGCAGAACGCGATCAAACTGCTCACGGATCTCAGCGCGCCGGCGACGGCGCGCGCGCGCCAGGAGATCGCGGACATGCAGAAGCTGATCGACGCGCAGGGCGGCGGATTCAAGCTGCAGCCGTGGGATTACCAGTACTACGCCGAGCAGGTGAGAAAGGCGAAGTACGATCTCGACGAATCCCAGATCAAGCCGTACTTCGAGCTGAACAACGTGCTGCAGAACGGCGTGTTCTACGCAGCGAACAAGCTCTACGGACTGACCTTCAAGGAGCGTCACGACATTCCGGTTTATCAGCCCGACGTGCGCACCTTCGAGGTGTTCGACAAGGATGGCTCGCCGCTGGCGCTGTTCTACGTCGATTACTTCAAGCGTGACAACAAGGGTGGCGGCGCGTGGATGGACAATTTCGTCGATCAGACGAAGCTGCTCGGCACCAAGCCGGTGGTGTTCAACGTCGCCAACTTCACCAAGCCCGCTCCGGGCCAGCCGGCGCTACTTACGTTCGACGATGTCACGACGATGTTCCACGAGTTCGGCCACGCGCTGCACGGAATGTTTTCGAACGTGACGTATCCGACGGTGTCGGGCACCAACGTGCCGCGCGATTTCGTCGAGTTCCCATCGCAGTTCAACGAGCACTGGGCGCTCGAGCCGAGCGTGTTCGCGAACTACGCGAAGCACTACCAGACTGGTGCGCCGATGCCGCAGGCGCTCGTCGCGAAGATCAAGAATTCGCGCACGTTCAATCAGGGCTTCGAAACCACCGAGCTGATGGAGGCGTCGCTGCTCGATTTCGCGTGGCACACGCTGCCTGCGGGAACCGAAGTCTCCGATGTCGACGCGTTCGAGCGTCAGGCGCTGCAGAAGTACAACGTGCTGGTGCCGGAGATTCCGCCGCGCTATCGCAGCACTTACTTCTCGCACATCTGGGATGGCGGCTACTCGGCGGGCTATTACGCGTACACGTGGAGCGAAGTGCTCGATGACGACGCTTACGCGTGGTTCCGGGAGCACGGTGGACTCACCCGCGAGAACGGCGATCGCTTCCGCGACATGATTCTCTCGCGCGGTTCGACGGTGGACGCCGCCACGCTCTACCGGAATTTCCGGGGGAGAGATCCTAACGTGGACGCACTCCTTGAGGAACGCGGCCTTAAGACGGTGCCCTGACTGCGGACTGGCCGAGTCCGGACTGGCCGTGCGGCCGCCCTACAACTCGCGATCTGAAGTAACGGGTTCCGGGTTGCCGGTAGCACGGTTGCCTGTTCCCCGTAAACTGCGCATTTAACCCTTCTTCCCGGCGTAAAGAAAAGGCAACGGCTAGGTGCCGTTGCCTTTGTTTTTTGCCTTTAGCCTGACGCTACTTCGAACGGTTTCGCACCGTAGTTAACGGACAACCGGCAACCGTGCTACTGAGAACACGGAACCCGTTACTTCAGATCGCCAGTTGTAGGGCGCTCGCACGGCCAGTCCCAAGTCCGCAGTCTTAGCGAGGACTTTCTTGCCAGTACCCGTGCGAAGCGAGCCTCTTCCCGGACGCTTCGTAGCCGACAGCGGGCATATCACTCACTCCGGTAGCATCGATCCAGTTGTTGTAGAACTGGAATAGTGCGCAGACGGTGATGGCGTCATAGAGTGCCTCGTCGGACCATCCGGCTTTCCTGGCGGCGTCGACATCGGCTTGGCCGATCGACGTCGAGTTGGCGACCATCTTCTTTATGAAGGAATAGAGTGCTCGATCCTTCGCCGAAATCGGCGCGGAGTCGAGATCCTCCAGGATTGACTGGATCAGCCCTCTATCGCCATTCAGCTCCGCCGCGACCGCGGCGTGTGAGCCAATTCAGAACAGGCACTGATTGAGCTTCGACGTGAAGGCTGCGATCAGCTCGCGTTGCCAAGGCGGCAGTGGCGACGGTCCGCGCATCACTCCCTGGGTGAAGCGCGCGAGATGGTCCGTTCGATCGGGCTTGAATGCGAAGAGGTGCCGGATCTGCGGAATCGGCACTCCTGCTTCGCGCATCATCTTGAATTGTGTCGCAAACGGCTCGGGGGCGGTGTGGGATTCCACGTCGTGGAGATACATGGGATGCATTTGCGGATTTTAATTCCTGGAGCGGTTGAAGAGCTAGATCGTGACCGAGGACTGAACGACGGCTCGCGCTCGTAGCTGTTGGCAGCTAGCTGTTTGCTGTTGGCTGCCTGCAAAGGGACAGATCTCAAGGCATAAACGCGGACAGATCGCACTTCCTTAAGAGGTCGGGATCTGTCCCGTCGCCTGCAGCCATCAGCCGTCAGCAAGCTGCCATCAGCCACCAGCGCGCGCTGAAGTTCCAGTCCGCAGTTGTGTACGGTAGAGGACGCCGCCCAACCTGTCCTCAGTCTGAAAAATGCTTGACCGATTCCGCTTCTTGACAATTTCTGCCCGCAGGGTCATTTAGGGGGGCAAAATTCGATCTGCGGGGGACGAGGCCCTGCCGGTTCACGCTTTCTACACGAATCGGCGGTATTTGCACACCCGCAAGTCGAAGATCGGAGAACGGCAAAGTCCCACCTCAATACCCGTGGAGGACCCCGTATGGCAGTTGTTCGTCGCTTTACTCTCGCGCTCGTCGTCGGCCTGTTATGGTCTACGACTCTGGGCGCACAAAACCCGGTTCCGCCAAGCGGCACCATCACGGGTCGAGTCGTTGACGCTGATACCCAGGCGGGTGTCCCCGATGTGAGCGTCATCGTCGAAGGAACCCGTCGCGGTGCAGTGACGGGAGCCGATGGCACCTTCACGATTGGCGGTGTTCCAGCTGGCGCACAGACCGTGCGCGCCCGCCGCATCGGATATGGTGCGCCTGTCCAGACTGTAAACGTTCCCAATGGTGGCTCGGTTACCGCGATCTTCGCCATGAGCAAGCAGGCAGCGGTGCTCGAGGAAGTCGTCACCACGGGTTACGGAACACAGCGCCGTCTCGCCATCACTGGCTCGGTCGCGACCGTAGACGCCGACCAGGCGAAAGTCGCTGTTCCGACCAACGTCACCAACATGATCGAAGGCCGCGCTACGGGCGTCCAGATCACGCAGAACAGCGGTGAGCCTGGTGCAGGCGCCCACATTCTGATCCGCGGCGGTACGTCGATCAGCGCCAGCAATGAGCCGCTCTACGTCATCGACGGTGTCGCGGTCTCCGGCAATCAGGTCGAGCCTGGTGGAATCGGCGTCAGCGGTGATCCGCCGCTCCCGCGCAACCCCCTCAACCTCATCAACCCGGCCGACATTCAGTCGATCACGGTTCTGAAGGACGCAGCCGCAACCGCGATTTACGGCGCGCGCGCTGCCAATGGTGTCGTGCTGATCGAAACCAGGAAGGGCAACGCCGGCGGGCCGAGCATGGAGTACGAGTTCTCAGGTGGAACGTCGTGGGCTCCGCGTCGTCTCGACGTTCTGAGCGGCGCCCAGTATCGCGATTTCATCTCCAAGAACGTACCTGCGGCACTTCCAGGTGAAGGCACTGCCAACACCAATTGGGAAGACGCGTTGATGCGCCACGCACCGACCGTCAACCACAACCTCTCCTTCGCAGGTGGCTCGGCGTCGACGACCTATCGCGCTTCGCTGAACTTCTTCGATCAGGAAGGCGCCGTCATTCAGAGCGGCATGAAGCGCTACCAGGCGCGCGTGAACGGAACGCACCAGGCGATCGATGGCAAGCTCCGCCTCGCGCTCAACCTGACTGGCTCCCACGTCCTCAACGACTACCTGCCGTTTAACGAGAACTCCGGCTTCGAAGGCGGCGTGTTCGTTAACATGGTGAACTTCAACCCGACTCACCCAATAACCGTCACCGATCCCGCTACAGGCGTCACCAGCTACTACGAGATCGCGCCGGGATCACAGTCGGTGCGTAACCCGGTCGGTCTCGCCAATCAGATTCTCGACAAGGGCATCTCGGATCGTACGCTCGGCAACGCGTCGGCAGACTATGATCTGTTCTCGAGCCTGACCGCTCGCGTCAACGTCGGCGTCGATCGCACTCAGGGTGATCGGAACTTCTACGCGCCGCGCAACAGCCCGTACGGCGCCGGTTTCAACGGCCAGGCCTTCCGCTCGAACCGTGACGAGACCAACAAGCAGCTCCAGACGCTGCTTACGTTCCATCCAACCCTCAACAACTCGCGCGAGCTCGATGTTGTGGGCGGCTACGAGTACAGTGACAACGTTGTTAACGAATTCGGCGTCGAGACCAGGAGCTACCTGACCGACGCTTTTACGTATAACAGCCTTGGCTCGGGCAACATTGTCCAGCCACCGTATTCGTTCAACACCGATGCGCGCATCGTGTCGTTCTTCGGCAGAGCCAACCTAGGTCTCGCCGACAAGTACTTCCTGACCCTCGTGGCCAGAAAGGACGGCGCCTCGCAGTTCGGTGAGAACCACAAGTGGGCAACCTTCCCGGCGATCTCGGCCTCGTGGCGTCTCAGCCAGGAGTCGTGGATACCGACCGGACCGTTCAGCGAGCTGAGACTGCGCGCTGGCGTCGGCAAGCAAGGCAACCCGGCAGTGCCGCCGTACTCGTCGCTGATTCTGCTCGGCGCGAGCGGTGGGTCGCGCTATCCGTTCGGTGACAACCCGGCGACGGGTGTCGTACCGATCAGAAACGCGAACCCGGATCTGAAGTGGGAGGAGACGAAGCAGACGAACGTTGCACTCGACTACGGCTTCCTCAACAACCGCTTCAACGGCAGCCTCGAGTACTACGTCAAGAACACCCACGACCTGCTGCTCGACGTTCAGGTGCCGCAGCCGGCAGTCGTCGGTGATCGCCTCGAGAACATCGGCAAGCTCCAGAACAAGGGCGTCGAGTTCTCACTGGATGGACTCGTGATGCAGCGCAGCGAGTTCACCTGGAACGCAGGCATCGTTTACTCGCACGACAAGAACAAGGTCGTCGATCTTGGCGATCGTACCTTCATTCCTGACGCGCTCGCCAGCGGTCAGGGTCAGTCGAATCAGTTCACGCAGTGGATCATGGTGGGCCAGCCGATTGGCACCTTCGTCGGTCCGCAGTTCGCGGGCTGGAATGCGCAGGGGCAGCAGCTGTTCAACCATTACACTGTGGATGCCAACGGCAAGAAGACCCTGCAGGGACAGGTAACGTCGGCCGGACTGACGGGCGACGACAACCTCATCCTTGGCAACGCAAACCCGAACTACACTCTGGGTCTGCGCACCAACGGAACGTTCAAGAAGTTCGACTTCAGCATGCTCATTCACAGAGAAGCCGGCCAGAAGATCTTCAACAACACGGCGCTGGTTTACTCGACGAAGGGCAATGCGCTCCAGGACAAGAACTTCCTGGCGTCGGCGCTCACCGATCCGACAGCGATCACCGAACCGGCGATCTACTCATCGCGCTGGGTCCAGGACGGGTCGTTCACGCGTCTCGCTAACATCACCATCGGTTACACGTTCGACATGCCGGGCTTTACCGGCTTAGGCAAAGGCGCCCGCGCGTACGTGTCGGGCGACAACCTGGCCCTGTGGACGCCGTACACCGGGTATGATCCTGAAGTCCATTCACAATTGCCGGGCATTGCACCGCGCGGCATCGATTACCTCCACTATCCGCGTCCGCGCACGATTACCGGAGGTCTCCGTGTTTCGTTCTAACCGACTTATGACCAACAAGATTCTCACGGTCGGAGTGTTCGCGCTCATCGCGCTAGCTCCCGCCTGCACGGACCTCACCGAGGTTCCGAAAAGCGCAATTACACCCGAGAACTTCTACCGCAATGCGGATGAAGCGCTCGGTGGACTAGCGTCGGTGTACGCGAACCTGCGTACCACCAACGACGAGTACTACAACATCTCCGAGATCAGCACGGACGAGATGATCGTGCCGACTCGCGGGCAGGACTGGTATGACAACGGCAAATGGCTGGACATTCACCGCCAGACATTCACGCCGAACAGCCCGGCCGGTCTCGATAACATCAATTCGGCGTGGACGAACCTGTTCATCGGCGTCGCCCGCGCGAACGTGGTTCTCCACGGCATCTCCCTCAACAACTTCGAGGGCAAGGCGTCGATGGTGGCAGAAGCGCGCTATCTGCGTGCGTTCTATTACTACCTGTTGATGGATCTCTTCGGCGGCGTACCAATCGTCTGCGAAGAAACAGGCAACGCCGTCTGCACAGGCATCGACATCGCACAGCGCCCGCGGAACACGCGTGCGGAAGTGTTCGCTTTCATCGAGAGCGAGCTGAAGGCGATCCGTCCTGACCTGCCGGCGTCGTGGCCGGCGGCGATGAACGGCCGCATCACGCAGGGCGCAGTGGACGCACTGCTGGCGAGCCTGTACCTGAACGCGCAGGTCTTCACCGGTACGGTCACCACCGCGGGTCTGCAGCCCGGTCAGGCGCGCTGGCAGGATGCGCTCACCGAGGCGAACGCGGTGATCAACTCCGGTCAGTACACACTGACCACGGATGCGAATCAGAGCTGCAACACCGGTGGAAGTCAGCCGACCAACGGCCCGGGTTGCGGGTGGTTCAAGAACTTCGCTGCCACCAATAACACTTCGCCCGAGATCATCTTCGCGGTGAAGTATGCGGCGGTGACGGACTTGGGCCTCAACTTCATGATGCGCGTCCTGCATTACAATCAGTACAGCGGCGCGAACTCACCGTGGAACGGCTTCTCGACTCTGGCCGATACCTACGCTTCGTTCGATCCGAACGATCGCCGCACACGCATCTTCCTGGCGGGACCGCAGGTCAATCTCGCCACCGGCCTGCCGGCGACCGACCGTCAGGGCAATCCGCTCTACTTCGATCCCAACATTCCGGACGTGACGCATGCGACGGAAGGTCAGGGCGTTCGTATCGCGAAGTGGCCCTATGATCCAGCACACGTCAATCAGGATGCCGGAAACGACTATGCCTGGTTGCGTCTCGGTGAGATGTATCTGGTTCGCGCCGAGGCGGAGAACGAGCTGGGCCAGACGGCGGCAGCGATCGTGGATATCAACACCCTCCGCGCTCGCGTCAACGCCCCACCGGTCGCGGCCGGACTGACGCAGCAGCAAGTGCGCGATGCAATCCTCAAGGAGCGTCTGTTCGAGCTCACCGCGGAAGGCAAGCGCCGCACCGATCTGGTTCGTTTTGGCCAGTTCACGACGGGAACCTGGTACGCGAAGACTTCGAACGCGCCGTACAAGATCCTGTTCCCGATTCCGCAGACTCAGATCGAGACCAACCCGAAGCTCGAGCAGAATCCGGGTTATTAATCTCGCTTAGCAACACTCTCTTCCACATCATGGCCTGTTCTCCCCGCAAGGGGAGGGCAGGCCATGATGCGCTAAGGTGATCTTTGAGGTTTGGTTTTCTAGTCCCCGCCGCGCTTTGTGCGCTCGCCGCGTGCAGCGGCTCCGAGAACAACCAGAACGCCGGTGCCGTGGACGCGAAGGCGCCGGAGGTCGACGGCCATCTCTTCACGCGGATGCCGTCGAGCTACACGGGAGTGCGCTTCGAGAACCGGCTCCAGGATTCGCCGGACTTCAACGTCTTCACCTATCGGAATTTTTATAACGGCGGCGGGGTTGCGGTCGGCGATCTGAACGGCGATGGCCTGCCCGAAGTGATGCTGACGTCGAATCAGCACGGCGGCCACCTCTATCTCAACAAAGGCAATTTCCGTTTCCAGGAGATCACCGACGAAGCGGGCGTAGCCGGCCGGCAATCATGGGTGACCGGTGTCACTTTCGCCGACGTGAATGGCGACGGCAAGCTGGACATCTACGTCTGCTACGCGGGACCGACCGGGGGATCCGCGCGCGCCAACGCCCTCTACATCAATCAGGGCAACGACAAAAACGGCGTGCCGACCTTCAAGGAGATGGCGAAACAGTACGGGCTCGCCGACGAAGGTTACTCGACTCAGGCGGCGTTCCTCGACTACGATCGCGACGGAAAGCTCGATCTCTTTCTCGTGAACAATTCGTACCGACCCGCCAACAGCTTCGGGATGCGCAACACCCGCAACACCCGCGATCCGCTAGGCGGCGAGAAGCTGTTTCACAACGATGGCAACGGTCACTTCACCGACGTCAGCGCGAAGGCTGGGATCTACGGGCCGGAGATCGCGTTCGGGCTCGGCGTCGCCGTGTCCGATGTGAATCGCGACGGCTGGCCCGACATCTACGTCTCCAACGATTTCTTCGAGCGCGACTACCTCTACATCAACAATCGCGACGGCACCTTCGACGAACGACTCGACAAGGAGATGCCGTACATCTCCTACTTCTCGATGGGCCTCGACATCGCCGACGTCAACAACGACGGCTGGCCCGATGTGTACACCACCGACATGCTGCCGGAAGACGAGTATCGCCTGCGCACCACGTCGAGCTTCGAGGACTGGGCGACCGATCAGCTGAAAGTGCACAATGGATTTCACCATCAGGTGATGCGCAACATGCTGCAGCTGAATAACGGCAACGGCACCTTCAGCGACGTCGGTCAGCTGGCAGGCGTCGCGCGCACGGACTGGAGCTGGAGCGCGCTCGTCGCGGATTTCGACCTCGACGGCTTCAAGGACATCTACGTCAGCAACGGCATCGCCAAAGACGTGACGTCGCAGGATTACGTGCGCTACCTGGCGGATCCGCGCACCATGGCGGCGGCAACGGCGAACAAGGGAAAGCGTGTCGATTTCAAGCAACTGATCGACGCGATGACATCGACCAGGCTGGCGCACTACGCTTTCCACAACAACGGCAATCTCACCTTCACCAACGAGGCTCAGAACTGGGGACTCGCGACGCCGAGCTTTGGCAGCGGCGCCGCGTACGCCGATTTGGACGGCGATGGTACCCTCGATCTGGTCGTCAACAACGTCAACGACGAAGCCTTCATCTATCGCAACAACGCGCGGAAGCTGGATCCGGCCAATCACTTCCTCCAGGTGAAGCTGGAGGGAGAGGGCGACAATCGCTTCGCGATCGGCGCGAAGGTGACGGTGCAAGCCGGAGGTCAGACGTTGTACCAGGAGGAATCGCCGACGCGCGGGTTCCAGTCCAGCGTCGACTACATCCTGACGTTCGGCTTGGGTAAAGTCGACACCGCGCAATCCGTAGTAGTCGACTGGCCCGACGGGCGCGTCAGCAAACTGTCGAAGGTGGCGGCAAATCAGCGCATCACGGTCAAGCAAAGTGAGTCGACGAAGGGCGTCACCGGTGCAGAAGCGGTGCAGGCGAGTCATCAGATCTTCGCCGACATCACCAATCGCGTGAGACTGCCGTTCGTGCACCAGGAGAACGAATACGTCGATTTCGATCGCGAGCCCTTGATGCCGAAGAAGCTGTCGATCGAAGGACCCGCCCTTGCCGTCGCCGATGTCAATCGCGATGGCCTCGACGACATCTTCATCGGCGGCGCGAAAGGACAGGCCAGCGTGCTCCTCATTCAGCAGACGGACGGGACATTCCTACGCAGCAACGACAAGCTGTTCGCCGAGGATAGCATGTCGGAGGATGTCGGCGCGACCTTCTTCGACGCGAACGGCGATGGCAGTCCCGATTTGTACGTCGTCACCGGCGGCAACGAGTTCTCCGAGGGAGCGCCGGCGCTGATCGACCGACTTTATCTCAACGATGGCAAAGGGAATTTCCGCAAAGCGGTGAACGCGATTCCGCCGATCGCCCAGAGCGGATCACGCGTCGCCGCCGCGGACTACGATGGCGACGGCGCCGTCGATCTCTTCATCGGCGGCCGCAGCGTTCCCGGGCGCTACGGAATGGATCCACAGAGTGTGCTGCTCAAGAATGACGGCAAAGGCCATTTCACCGACATCACCGATCGTCTCGCGCCCGGTCTGTCGCACATCGGGATGGTGACGGACGCGATCTGGAAGGACGTCGATGGCGATGGGCGACTCGACCTGGTGGTGGTCGGCGAGTGGATGCCGATCACGATATTCCACAACGCGGGCGGCGGCCGACTGGTGAAAACCGATGCCCGCGGTCTCGAAAAGTCCAACGGCTGGTGGAACCGCATCATCGCAGGTGATTTCACCGGCGATGGCAGAGTGGATTTCATCGTCGGCAACCTTGGCCTCAACACCCGACTGCAGGCGAGCTCCGCCGAGCCGGTGACGATGTACGTCAAGGATTTCGCCCACAACGGATTCCCACAGCAGATCCTCGCCTACTACAACAACGGCAAGCAATATCCGCTGCCGCTTCGTGACGAGCTGCTGCGCTCGATCGCGCCACTGCGTGATCGGTATCCGACCTATAAATCGTTTGCAAACCAGACGATGTCGGATGTATTTCCGCCGAACGAGCTCGCCGACGCAGTGGTGAAGACCGCATACACCTTCGCGACTTCCCTCGTACGCAACAATGGCGACGGATCGTTCACGGTAACGCCGCTGCCTCTGGATGCGCAGATCTCACCGGTCTATGGCATGCTGGCGGGCGACGTCGAGGGCAGCGGGAAAATCGATCTGCTGCTGGCCGGCAATTTCGACGGCGTGAATCCGGAGATTGGCACCATGACCGCGGGTTTCGGTGCATACCTGCGCAGTGACAGGAAGGGGCACTTCACGCCGGTGCGCGAGCTCGAGAGCGGATTCGAGGTGCCCGGTCAGGCGCGCGACATTCAACGCGTGCGTACACGCAACGGCGTGATCTACGTCGTCGTGCGTGATAACGACAAGCCGCTCGTGTTTCAGGCGAGCGGCCGACGCTAGTTCGTCGCTTGCTTGGTCTTGATTACGATCACGCCGTTCGCGGCGCGAACGCCGTAGAACGACAGGCTCGCCGCATCTTTCAGCACTTCGATCGACGCGATGTCGTGCGGATTGATGCCGTTCAACGCGCCGTTGGGTCCGGGCTGAACTGCCATCCCATCGATGACGTACAGCGGCTCCTCGTTGGCGCTGATCGAGCTGGTACCGCGAATCCGGACGGCAAGGCTGCCATCGGCAGTCATGCTGACCCAGACGCCGGGAACTTTGGCCGAGAGAATCTTGATGATCGCGTCGTCGCCGGCGCGATCGAGCTCGTCGCTGGTTACAGTATTGGGCGAATGCGGAGCCAGACTATTACCGTCGTCGGTCAGCTCTTTCGGATGAACGGCGTTGCTGGAGACGCACGCAGTGGTGAGCCAGCAAAAGATCGCACAGAGCGATGCAATGCGCGTATTGATTGACGTCATTGGACGTTGGCACAAGGCCAGGAATGCTTCAATTAACATACGTGCATTAGGCATGCCCCGTAACAGTTTTCTACTGTTTACGGCGTCGTTCACCGCTCAACTGCTGGCGTTCGCCGCGTGCGAGCGTGGGACGCAGCCACAACAGCCGAAGCTGTTCGATCTGCTCTCGCCGCAGCAAACCGGCGTTGCATTCTCGAATAACCTGCCGGAGAAGCCCGACTTCAACATTCTCAACTACCTGTATTACTACAACGGCGCCGGCGTCGCGGTTGGCGACGTCGACGGCGACGGCCTGCCCGATCTCTACTTCACGTCCAACCTCGGCGCCAACAAGCTCTATCGAAATCTCGGCAACTACCGGTTCGAGGACATCACCGCGAAAGCCGGCGTCGCCGACTCCATCGGCTGGAAGACCGGCGTGACGATGGTGGATGTGAACGGCGACGGCAAAATCGACATCTACGTTTCAGGCGTCGATTATCTGGGCGAGCATGGCCGCAACGTGCTGTACATAAACAACGGCGATGGCACCTTCACCGATCGCACGCGCGAGTACGGACTGGAGCACCAGGGTTTCTCGACCCAGGCACTGTTCTTCGATTACGATGGCGATGGTGATCTGGACATGTATCTGCTGGATCATTCGACGCATAGGATGCGAGAGGCGGTAGGCGAGAGGCGAGAGGCGGGAGGCGGGAGGCGAATTGGAGACCGACTTTTCCGCAACGACGGAAATCATTTCGTTGATGTGACAGCGTCAGCCGGAATTCACGACAACCTCGATGGCTATGGCCTCGGCGTCGTCGCCAGTGATCTGAATGACGATGGCTGCCCTGATCTCTACATCACTAACGATTTTCAGGGCGACGATTACCTCTACGTGAACAACTGCAACGGCACGTTCACCGAGGTGATTGCAAACGCGCCGGCCCCCTCTCGCCTCTCGCCTCTCGCCTCTCGCACGGCGCCTCCCGCCTCCCGCACGGCCCCTCCCGCCCACACCAGTCGCTTCTCGATGGGCGTCGACGCCGCCGATTTCAACAACGATGGCCGGCCCGACATCGTCTCGCTGGACATGATGCCCGAGCGTGAAGACATCCTGAAGACAACGGCAACCCTCGAGGGCTGGGACATCTACAATCGTCGCTTGCAGGCCGGGTATCATCCGCAATTCGCGCGCAACATGCTGCAGCTCAATCGCGGTGACGGCCGCTTCAGCGAGATTGGCTACTACGCCGGCATCTTCGACAGCGACTGGAGCTGGTCGGCGCTGTTCGCGGATCTCGACAATGATGGCGAGAAGGATCTGTTCGTGACCAACGGTGTGTATCGTCGGCCGAACGACATGGACTATATCACTTATGTCGGTCAGGAGGCGGTTCAGCGTTCGCTCGGCGACAGCATCACCGAGGCCAATCTCGAGCTGCTGAAGAAGATGCCGAGTGTGCCGCTCTCGAACTACGCGTTCCACAACAACGGCGATCTTACTTTCACCAACGTCGCCGAATCGTGGGGCCTCGCCCAGCCAGGCTTCTCGAACGGTGCCGTCTACGTCGATCTGAACAACAGCGGCAACCTCGACCTGGTGATCAACAACATCAACGCGCCGGCGTCGGTTTACCGGAACAACGCGCGCGCGATCGATGGCAATTCGTACCTGACCGTGGTGTTGAAGGGAAACGGCCGCAACACCCAGGGAATCGGCGCGAAGCTGATCGCGAAAGTTGGCGCCACCACGCAATTGATCGAGCAGCAACCCACCCGCGGCTTCGAGTCATCCGTCGATCCGCGCCCGCACTTCGGCCTCAGCAAAGCGACGAAGATAGACAGCCTGAGGGTGATTTGGCCGGACAACCGCTATCAGGTTCTAACAGACGTCGCCGTAAACCGAATCCTCACCCTTTCCCAGTCTGATGCGACTGGCAAGTGGACCTATCCGAGCCAGCCTTCCGCCTCTCGCCTCTCGCCTCCCGCCTCCCGCCTCTTCACCGACATCACCACCCAAACCGGCGCGACCTTCCGCCACCGGGAAGACACTTTTTACGACTACAATCGCGAACCGCTGATCCCGCACCTCTTATCGCGCGAGGGGCCGAGGATCGCCGTCGCCGATGTGAACGGTGATGGACTGGACGATTTCTATGTCGGCGGGGCGAAGTGGCAGGCCGGCCAGGTCTTCATCCAGCAGCGCGATGGCGCTTTCCGCATCAGCAATCAGCCGTCGATTGCCGCTGACAGCATCGCCGAGGATGTGGGGGCGGTGTTTTTTGACGCAAATGGTGACGGCGCTCCCGATTTGCTGGTCGCCAGCGGCGGTAATGAATTCTCCGGCAAGGATGACGCGCTGCGTCCGCGACTCTATCTCAACGACGGCCACGGAAACTTCACGCGTGCTCGAAATGCGCTGCCTGACATTTTCGAGAACGCGTCGTGCGTCGCAGTCGGTGATTTCAACGGCGACGGCCATCCCGACGTGTTCATCGGCAGCCGGCTGGTCGCCCACAGCTATGGACTGATTCCGCGCAGCCATCTGCTCCAGAACAACGGGATCGGTCAATTTACCGACGTCACCGACGCTGTCGCGCCGCAGCTCGCCGAATCAGGGATGGTGACTGCGGCGACCTGGATCGACTACGATCACGACGGCAAACTCGATCTCGTAGTAGTCGGCGAATGGATGCCTGTGAAAGTGTTCCACAATGAAGCCGGCAAGCTCGTCGATCGAACCAGGGAAGCCGGTTTCGCTAATACCAACGGTTGGTGGAACAGCGTCGAGGCCGTCGATCTGCTCGGCAACGGTCGTCCTGATCTCGTACTCGGAAATCTCGGCACCAACTCGTACATGCGTGCGTCGCCCCAGGAGCCGGCGCGACTCTACGTCGGAGATTTCGCGCACTCCGGCAACAGCAATATCGACGCAATCCTCACGTTCTATCACGACGGTGTCAGCTATCCGCTCGCGGGACGTGACGAGCTGATCGCGCGGTTCCCATCGCTGCGCGGAAAGTATCCGACCTACAAATCGTTCGGCGCGAGTCGAATAGAAGACATTTTTCCCGCATCCGATCTGCGGCAGGCACAGGTGCGCGAAGCGGACACTTTCTCCAGCGCGATCGCCATCAACAATGGCAACGGCACTTTTACGCTCAAGCCATTGCCCGCCGAAGCGCAGTTCGCTCCGATCTACGCTTCGGTCGC